>JBMSOD010000348.1:0-2006 GCA_049422085.1 Burkholderiaceae bacterium | reverse complement strand
CCACATCGCCGAAGAAGGCGTGCATGGCATCGAAGCGCGAGGCATTGGCGATCGCGGTATTGATGACCGTGGCCAGTGAACCTGCACCGGCCGGACCCATGAGAGGCCGGGCCGAGATGAGGTTGGTGAAATAGAGCGAGGGCGTGCGTGCCTCTTTGGCAGCCTGCACGACCGGCGTGGTGCCAATGGCCAGATCGGGCTTGTATTCGCGAAAGGCGGCCAGGTCTTGTTCGAGCGAGGCGCGGAACTGGACCTGCACGCCGCGGGCCTCGAGCCATTCACGATCGGCCTGCGACCAGGGCGTGGCCGGGCAGGCACTTCCCACATAACGAAGATCGGCGCCGCTCTCTACAAGCAGGCGACCCACCAGCAGCTCGGAGCCTTCGTAGCCGCTCAACGTGATGCGGCCGCGGATGGGCATTTTGGACAGGGCGCCCCGGATGGCAGGCAGGATGCGGTTCTTGGCGTCGTCGATGCGCTTTTGCGGCACACCCGCTGCGATGCCGATCTGCTGCAGCCAGGCCTCGGTGCCCTCGTAGCCCACCGGAGCCGAGCCCACGATCGGCCGGCCAGCGGCCTCAAACTCCCGCACGCTGGCGGTATAGAAGGGATGCAATGCAGCGACCACCGCGCCATCGAGCGCGGCATAGAGCTCGCGCCATTCGCGCGTGGGCACCACCGGACCTGCAGCCAGCCCCATGGGCTCGAGCATCATGCCGATGCCCACCGGGTCTGCCGGAAAGACCTCGCCCAGCAGCGTGACCGTGGGTTTGTCGTTGCGACCTGCACGCGGGGCCTGCACCGGGCCCGCCATGATCTCGTTGCGGGCATAGCGCAGCATGGCGCCCGCCAGTACATCTTTGGCCTCGGCATGGGTGGGCACACCAAAGCCCGGCACATCGATGCCAATGATGCGCACGCCGTTGATCTCGCGCGGCAGCAGCTGCAGCGGCACACCGCTGGCGGTGGGCACGCACAGATTGATGATGACGATGGCGTCGAACTGTTCCGGATCGGCCTGCTGATGCACGGCGTCACGGATGTCTTCGAAGAGCTTGCCGGTGACCAGGGTCTCGCTGTTGAAGGGCACATAGCCCACGCTGCGACGCGCCCCGTAGAAATGCGAGGTGAAGGTCAGGCCATAGACGCAGCAGGCCGAGCCCGACAGGATGGTCTGGGTACGACGCATGCGCAGACCCACACGCAAGGAACCGAAGGCCGGACACATGCTTTGCGGCTGATCGTGCGGACCCTTGGGATAGTCGGCAGCGTATTGCTCAAGCACTTCGCTCTTGCCTGCGCTTTGCGCCGCCTGCTGCAGCGCCTGTGCGCCCGAGTGGCAGCCCAGGCCATCGGTCTGCGCAGCCGCCGGATTGGCGAGCGTGGTGTCTTGCGGCAGGGGATGGGGCAAGGGTGCGTTCATGGTGTCGGAGTCTCGTGAGCGGTGCGCGTTCAGGCTGCGTCGTCGTAGATGACTTCGAGGGAGGGCTTGTTGATCTGCTCGCGGCCCATCATGTCGGTGATGCTGGCTGGCTGGAGCACGACGTCACGACCCACGGCAGAGCCGGAGAACAGACCCAGGAGCTCGTCCTGGCTGAGTGGGCGCGGGCGTACCGGCGGGGCCTCGGCCACATTGGTGGCGAGCGTTTCGAAGAGCGGTGCCCAGGGCGTGCCGGGGCGGCCGATGATGTCGTAGGCCGCGCTCTTGCGACGGATGTCTTCGTTGGCCGGGATGGCCGAGAGCACCGGGATGCCGGCCCGTTCGGCGAAGGCAGCGGCCTCGCCCGTGCCGTCGTCCTTGTTGATGACCATGCCGGCCACGCCGACGTTGCCGCCGAGCTTGCGGAAGTACTCGACCGCGCTGCAGACATTGTTGGCCACATAGAGCGACTGCAGGTCGTTGCTGCCGACCACGATCACCTTCTGGCACATGTCGCGCGCGATCGGCAGACCGAAGCCGCCGCAGACCACGTCGCCCAGGAAGTCGAGCAGCACGTAGTCGAAGC
>JBMSOD010000347.1:0-2035 GCA_049422085.1 Burkholderiaceae bacterium | reverse complement strand
TGCTTGTATTTCTTGCCGCTGCCACAGGGGCAGGGGTCGTTGCGGCCCACCTTGGGCACCTCGGCCACCTGCGTGGCGGGGTCGGTCTCTTGCGAGACGCTCCCATCCTCGTTGGGATGGGTGTAAGTGACGTTGCTGAGCTGGCTGGCGCGCTCCTCGATGGCTTCTGCGGCCTGAGCCACTTCGTCCTGGGTCTGGATGCGAACCGCCATGAGGATGCGCGTGACCTCGTTCTTGACCGCATCGAGCAGCATGCCAAAGAGTTCGAAGGCTTCACGCTTGTATTCCTGCTTGGGCTGCTTTTGCGCGTACCCGCGCAGATGGATGCCCTGGCGCAGGTAATCCAATGCACTGAGGTGCTCGCGCCAGTGGCTGTCAATGCTCTGCAGCAGCACCATGCGCTGGAAGGGCAGGAAATTGGCCTCGCCAATCAGGTTCGCCTTGTGCTGGAAATGGGCATGCGCGGCCTGCACGACCCGCTCCACAATGTCATCGTCGGTGATGGCGCTGGAGGCCTGCACCTGCTCCTGCAGGGCCATCGGCATCTGCCACTCCTCGGCCAGCGCCTTTTCCAGTCCGGGCAGGTCCCACTGCTCTTCGACCGACTCGGCCGGCACATGCTGGCGCACCAGGTCCGTAAAACACCCTTCGCGCAGGGCGGCAATCTGGGCGCTGAGGTCCTGGGCGTCGAGAATGTCATTGCGTTGCTGGTAAATGACCTTACGCTGGTCATTGGACACATCGTCGTACTCGAGCAACTGCTTGCGGATGTCGAAGTTGCGGGCTTCAACCTTGCGCTGCGCCGTTTCGATGCTGCGGGTGACCATGCCTGCTTCGATGGCTTCGCCTTCGGGCATCTTCAGCCGGTCCATGATGGCACGCACCCGATCGCCTGCGAAGATCCGCATCAGCGGATCGTCCAGGCTGAGGTAAAAACGGGAAGACCCCGGATCGCCCTGGCGGCCCGATCGGCCGCGCAGCTGGTTGTCGATGCGGCGCGACTCATGGCGCTCGGTGGCGATGATGCGCAGCCCCCCCTGGGCCTTGACGGCCTCATGGTCCTGTTGCCAGCGTGCACGTAAGGCCTCGATCTGCTGGGTACGTACAGACTCGGGCAGCGCAGTGTCGGCTTCGAGCGCCTGCACCTCTTTTTCAATATTGCCCCCGAGCACGATGTCGGTGCCGCGACCCGCCATATTGGTGGCAATGGTGATCATGCCGGCCCGGCCAGCCTGAGCGACGATATCGGCCTCCCGGGCATGCTGCTTGGCATTGAGCACCTGGTGCGGCAGGTTCTCGCGTGTGAGCATCGCCGAGATGAGCTCGGAATTCTCGATCGAGGTGGTTCCCACCAGCACCGGCTGCCCTCTTTCATGGCATTCACGGATGTCGGCAATGGCCGCGTTGTAACGCTCCTGCGAGCTTTTGTAGACCCGGTCGAGCTGGTCCACGCGCTGGCTCTTGCGATGGGGAGGCACCACCACGGTCTCCAGACCGTAAATTTCTTGGAATTCATAGGCCTCGGTGTCGGCAGTGCCGGTCATGCCGGCGAGCTTGCCGTACAGGCGAAAGTAATTCTGGAAGGTGATCGAGGCCAGGGTTTGGTTCTCCGCCTGGATCTGCACACCCTCCTTGGCTTCAACCGCCTGGTGAAGGCCGTCGCTCCAGCGCCTGCCCGACATCAGGCGGCCCGTGAACTCATCGACGATCACAATCTCGCCATCCTGCACCACATAGTGCTGGTCGCGGTGGTAGAGATGCCTAGCCCGCAAAGCGGCGTTGAGGTGATGCATCAGGCTGATGTTGGCCGGATCGTAGAGACTCGCGCCTTCAGGTATCAGCCCCATGCGCGCGAGGATTTCCTCGGCTTTTTCATGCCCTGACTCGGTCAGGAACACCTGGTGGGACTTTTCATCGACCGTAAAGTCACCCGGGGTGATGATCCCCTCACCCGTGCGAGGATCAGCTTCACCTTCCTGGCGGGTGAGCATAGGCACCACTTCGCGCATGGCCAGGTAATGGGCCGTATGGTCGG
>JBMSOD010000346.1:0-2036 GCA_049422085.1 Burkholderiaceae bacterium | reverse complement strand
CTTCGGGCCTGAGCACATCGAGTTCCTGCTGGGCAAAGTAACCGATGCGAAGGCCCTTGCCCTCCACCACGCGTCCCCCGCGCGCCTGCAGTGTGCCTGCGATGGTCTTGACCAAAGTGGATTTGCCTTGCCCATTGGCCCCGAGGATGCCGATACGTTGGCCGCAGAGCACCGATCGTCCTATGCCCTGGACGATGATGCGGTCGGCCTGACCCGCCTGGGCACTCGGGTAGCCGACACTGACATCCTGCAGGCTGAGCATAGGGTTGGGCAGGTTCAACGGTGCCTTGAAACTGAAGTTGAAGTCGGCCTCGGCCAGCAAAGGCGCGATCTTGTCCATGCGCTCGAGCGCTTTGACCCGGCTCTGCGCCTGCTTGGCCTTGGTGGCCTTGGCCTTAAACCGGTCGATGAATTTCTGCAAGTGGGCGATGCGATCCTGCTGCCGTGCATAGGCGGCCGCCTGCAGGGTCATCTTTTCGGCGCGCTGGGTTTCGAACTGGCTGTAGTTGCCGGCGTAGCGATAAAGCTGTCCCTGCTCAATGTGCAAAATGCACCGGGTGACCGCGTTCAGAAATTCCCGGTCATGGCTGATCACAATCAGCGTGCCGCTGTAGCGCTGCAGCCAGCTCTCGAGCCAGACCAGGGCGTCGAGATCGAGGTGGTTGGTGGGTTCGTCGAGCAGCAGCAGGTCAGAGGGGCACATCAGAGCCCTGGCCAACTGCAGACGCATTCGCCAGCCCCCTGAAAAGCTGTTGACGGGCTGATCCAACTCGGGCACGGTAAAGCCCAGTCCCAAAATCAGCGCCTGCGCACGCGACTTGGCATCGGATTCGCCCGCATCGTGCAAGCGGACATAGGCTTGCGCCATGCGCTCCCCATCGGCGCTGTCCTGCGCCGCTTGTACATCGGCCCTGGCCAGCATCAGCCTTTGATCACCGGCCATCACGAAGTCGCTCGCGCTTTGATCGGACTCGGGCATGTCCTGGGACACCTGGGCCAGTTGCCAGTGCGCTGGCCTACTGAACTGGCCACTGTCTTCGTGCAGCCGTCCGCTCAGCAGGGCCAACAAACTGGTTTTGCCCGCTCCATTGCGCCCAACCAGACCTATTT
This sequence comes from Burkholderiaceae bacterium, assembly GCA_049422085.1. Lineage (GTDB taxonomy): Bacteria > Pseudomonadota > Gammaproteobacteria > Burkholderiales > Burkholderiaceae_E > UBA4615. The sequence goes on along the minus strand of JBMSOD010000346.1, from coordinate 926 downwards.
TTTCCCCGGGGTTGATGGTCGCGCTGGCACCATCGAGCAGCACCTTGCTGCCCCGGCGCAAGACAATTTGTTGGAGGCTGATCATCGTGCAGAGTAGGGCGCGGCGGCGAGCAACTGCTCGCGCTCGAGCAACAAGACCTGGTCGCTGCCCGCACTGGTTTCCAGCCACACCGGACTCAATTGAGGGAAGGCCTTCTCAAAGTTTGCCCGCTCGTGACCCACCTCCAAAACGAGCACCGACTTCTCGCTCATGTGGTGGCTCACGTTTCGCAGCAGGCGGGCTACAAAATCCATCCCGTCCTGGCCGCCGGCCAGGGCCAGGGCGGGTTCGGCGCGAAACTCAGGGGGCAGGCAGGCCATGCTTGCCGCATTCACGTAAGGGGGGTTGCAGACGATCAAATCGTAGGGCCCATTACAGGCCTGCAGTCCATCGGACTGGATCAGCCGGACCCGTGCTTGCAACTCGTGCTTTTCCAGATTGAGGCGCGCCACGGCCAGAGCCTCGGGACAGATGTCAGCAGCGTCGACGTGCACCTCGGGGTAGGTGAGGGCGGCCATGATGGCCAGGCTGCCGTTGCCAGTGCATAGATCAAGCACGCGCCGCGTGTGATTGTCCAGCCACAGATCCAGCGTGGCGTCGACCAGGAGTTCGGCAATGAAGGATCGGGGGATGATGGCCCGCTGGTCGACAACAAAAGGAATGCCACACAACCACGCCTGACCTGTCAGGTACGCCGTGGGCAGGCGCTCCTTAATGCGTCGACCCACCAGGCCCTGCACGCGCGCATGCTCTGGTTCGCTGATCTCACGCTGACCGATCAATTCCAGGTCGCTGTCCAAGGCCAAATCGAGCGACCACAAGACCAACCAGGCCGCTTCGTCGAAGGGGGTCTGCGTACCCTGAGATAATCTATGGGCAATCACAA
>JBMSOD010000345.1:0-2082 GCA_049422085.1 Burkholderiaceae bacterium | reverse complement strand
GCAGATCGATCCCTCGAGACAGCCCTGCGAACTGCGTTCGCTTTTCGTGGATCCGGCCTGCATGGGGCGGGGGATCGGGCGAACGCTGCTCGAGCAGGCCGCGTGGCAGGCGCATGCACTCGGGCATCGGCAGTTGCAGATCGATGCTGACCCCAATGCGGCAGAGTTCTACCTTGCCTGCGGTGCCCGCCCGATCGGTCAGGTGCCCGCGCCCATTCCGGGCGAGCCCGATCGGGTGCGCCCACAGCTGATCCTGGATCTTGTTGGACCGATGTCTTCGACAAGCAGGCCCCACGTGCCTTGAGCAGACTTTTTCAACCCCACCTCAACCTCATTTCAACCCCACTTCAACCGGAGCTCCGCATGCAAGCCGTTCCTACCGTCCAGGTCGACAACGACCGCGTCATCGTGACCGAGTGGTGCTTTGCGCCGGGTGCTGAAACCGGCCATCACGTCCATGGGCATGACTATGTCGTGGTGCCCATGACCACCGGCATCCTGCGTCTGGTCGAGCCCGAGGGTACGCGCGATGTGCAGCTCACGGCGGGGGTGTCCTATGCCCGCGGTGTAGGCGTGGCCCACAACGTGATCAATGCCAACGACTACGAGTTCCGTTTCATCGAGATCGAGGTCAAGTGATGAGTGCCGACACCCCCAAGGGTGCCAATGCCCCCTCAACGCCCTGGACGCCCGAGCTGCTGCAGTCCCGCTTCGCAGGCCTGTTGCCCGATCTGATGGGCCTGGAGTTTGTCGAGACCACACCGGAGCGGGTCGTCGCCCGCATGCGCGTGCGGCCTGATCTGTGCACGGTCGGGGGCATCCTGCATGGCGGCGCTGTGATGGCCTTTGCCGATACCCTGGGCGCCGTGGGCACCGTGATCAATATGCCCGCAGACGCTCGCACCACCACAGTCGAATCGTCGACCAAGTTCCTGGCCGGCGCCGCGGTCAACACGGTGGTCACCGCCGAATGCACGGCCTTTCATCGTGGGCGCACCACCATGGTCTGGCAGACCCTGATCCGCAACGAGGCAGGCAAGCTCTGTGCGGTGGTAACCCAGACCCAATTGGTGATGCGCGCCGGCTGAGCCTGACTCAGGCTTTGGGCGGTTTGTAGGTATTCATTGCGATGCCTTCGCGGGCCATCGCGGCAGCGACCGGAGCCTCCTGGGTAAGCCGGTCGACGAATGCCTTGAGCGCCGGCAGGCTGTCCGGATCGATCCCGGCAAAACCGCCCCAGCGAAGCAGGGTGAGCGCATAGGCATCGACAAATGAAGGCTGAGCCCCGCCCAGCCAGGGTTGCGCGCAATCGAGCCAGCCCTGGATGCGTTCGAGATGGGCTCTGAACTGGCCGGCAGCGGTCGCGCGAATTTTTGCCTGTGCGTCGGCGTCGTCGGTGAACTTGTGCGGCATGAACACATGCGTGAAGGTCGGATGCGCCGTGTTGTTCATCCAGGCGATCGTGGATAGCGCCTGCGCCCGGGCCCAGGGGGTTGTGGGCAGCAGACGGGCCTGCGGATGCTGCAGGTCGAGGTATTCGCAGATGGCTACGATCTGGGTGAGGGGTTGGCCATCGACCACCATCAGCGGCACCTGCCCATTCGGGTTCAGTGCGAGGTACTCCGGACTGTTCTGCTCGTTCTTGTGCAGCTTGATCGACTTGAACTCGAAGCTGGCGCCGGTCGCGGCCGCAATGGCTTCCATGGCCATGTGAGGAACGAAGGAGCAGGCGCCAGGGGCGTAGTAGAGCGTGGTGGTCATGATGGATCCCGCACTATGGCGAAGGGGTTGTGACAGGCCGCTAGCCTACCGCAGCCCACTACAATGACCGCATGGAGCAAGTCGATGCAGTCGTAATCGGTGCGGGTGTGGTCGGGCTGGCAGTGGCGCGCGCGCTGGCCCTGGCAGGCCGCGAGGTTCTCATTCTCGAGGCGGCCGAGGCCTTCGGCACCGGCACCTCGGCCCGAAACTCGGAAGTCATTCACGCGGGCCTGTACTACCCCACGGGTTCGCTCAAAGCGCGCCTTTGCGTGCAGGGCAAGGCGATGCTCTACCGCTATTGCGCGGCACGCGGGGTGTCGC
>JBMSOD010000344.1:0-2092 GCA_049422085.1 Burkholderiaceae bacterium | reverse complement strand
GCTTCCTGGGCGCTGGCAAAACGACTCTACTCAACCATCTGCTCATGAATACCGGCGGGCGGCGCATCGTCGCCCTGGTCAATGACTTCGGCCGAATCAACATCGATGCCGCCCTCATCCGGTCGCGCACGGAAGACATGATCAGTCTGACCAATGGTTGCGCGTGCTGCACCGTGTCGAGCGATCTCACGCGAACACTGATTCGGATCGCGCAACGGGAAGAGCGACCAGACGCCATCGTGCTGGAGGCAAGCGGTCTGGCGGACCCCAGAGGCATTGCCCAGGTGGCGCTGACCAATCCGGCCGTTCGTCTGGACGGCATCGTGACCGTTGTGGATACCGTCGGTCATCTGGAATCAAGGTCCGTGCAAGCGTCGGCCTGGACGCTCGATAACCAGGTCGATGCCGCAGACCTTCTTGTATTGAGCAAGATCGATGAGAGCACCACGACAGCCATCGAGGCAGTCAGCGAGCTTCTTGGGCAGCAACATCCTGGCAAACCCATTGTCATGGCTGATCGGGGAAATCTTCCGGCGGATGTTCTGCTCGGTATTCAGAGTCCCCGCGAATGGCCAGCCGAAACACCTCTTCGCCCAGAACACAGCGCTGGATTCGAATCCTGGAGTCTTCATTCCATGCGCCCTCTGGACGGACAAAAGCTCAGGCTTTTCCTGTCCGCCCTCCCCTCGGATCTCTTGAGAGCCAAAGGCGTGCTGCAACTGGCGGGAGATCCCTATCGACGCTGGATCTATCAGCGGGTGGGGCGAAGAGAAAGCTGGAGCCCTGAGCAACAGGCTGATCTGCAAGGTGCCATGTCGGCGCTGGTGCTGATTGGCCCCCGAGCTTGTCTGGACTCCGAAACCGTTGAGCACGAATTCCGTGCGCTTGAAATGACCGAATCGATCCTGGCCTCACCTTCATCAACTCAAGGAAATCAGACCCATGGCTAAACGACAGACGCTGTACACGCTTGCACTGGCAGCCGGAATCATGGCCTGCTCAACGGTCATGGCACAGAGCTTTCCGAACAAGCCCATCACCATCGTCGTGCCCTGGCCCCCAGGTGCAGCCACGGATTCGACGACGCGCATGATTGCCGAAGCCCTGAGCAAGGAGCTCGGTCAGCCAGTCAATGTTGAAAATCGGGCCGGTGCGAGCGGAGCCATCGGAAGCACGTATGTCGCCACGGGCCCGAAAGACGGCTACCGGCTGATCACTGCCACGGCGGATACCCACTCCATCAATCCGCAGGTTCGCAAGGGGCTGAGCTACGACGCAGTCAAAGACTTCGAGCCCATCGCGCTGTTTGCCACGCTGAGCATGGTCTGGATCTCCCGTCCTGATCTGCCCTACTCCAGCATGGCCGAGGTCGTCGCTGCCGCACGACAAAAACCCGGCACGATCAGCTACGGCAGCTGGGGCCTTGGCAGCACGGCTCACCTGGCGGGGGCCCTGTTTGAAACGGCAAGCAACATCTCGTTCAACCATGTGCCGTTTCAGGGAGCCGCACCTGCGGTCACTGCCCTGGGCGGTGGGCATATCGATCTGATGCCCTCGAGCAGAGCCAGCTCAGCCAGTCTGCGAGCCGCCGGAAAGGTCAAGGTACTCGGCGTGGCCGGTGCAAGGCGGGCGATGGGTCCCTTGAGTGATGTACCTACGCTGGAAGAGCAAGGCATCAAGGGCGCGGACTCGGGATCCTGGTATGGACTGATGGCCCCCAGAGGCATCCCCGATGAGGTCAGACAAAAGCTCATCTCGGCGGTGACCAGGGTGCTTGCTGCGCCTGAACTGCGCGAAAAGATCAATGGCACTGGCCTGGACTTCAACTTTGCGGCTGGCGCAGATTTTCAGGACTACCTGCGGCGTCAGTATGAGGTCTATGGTCAGGTGATCCGAAGCAAGCAGATTTCGCTCAGCGAGTAAGACCGATGTCGAACATGGCGCCTTATCTGTCGATCCTTCAACTTCGCGCCCCCGCCGGGCGGCGCGAAGAAGCCATCACCCAGTTCAAGAACAACCGTGTTCTTGAGACCTGCCAGGAGGCCGTGCCTGGATTCATCTCGGGCCGCCTGCTCCGGTCTCGGGATGAGGA
>JBMSOD010000343.1:0-2102 GCA_049422085.1 Burkholderiaceae bacterium | reverse complement strand
ACGACTGCAAACCCGCAACCGATGGCTTTGACCGGCGGCTCTGGCAAACCGTTGCCGAGTCGGGGATCCCGCGTCTGCTGCGTCCCGAGTCCGAAGGTGGGGCCGGTGAGGCAGCCTGGCCTGATGCTGTTCAGGTCTTGCAGGCCTGGGCTCGATCCGGGGCCGATCTTCCGCTGGCCGATACGCTGATGGCTCACCGACTGCTATCCATGGCAGGGGTCGATCCCGGTGACACCATCCCGATTGTGCTCCAGCTGCGCAGTCCGGCAGGTGCGCCCGATCCGGTCGATGCGAATGCCCTGCCGAAGGACCTGGCCCGACTTGAGCTTGAGGTGTGGGGCGATCAGGCGACAGGGCGCTTTCTTGGCGCAGATGGCAGTGCCCGCGAGCTGCGATGGGTCGATGTCCGCCGTGTTCGCACCGAGCTCGCTGCGGTCGGTGCTGCCGTGCTGACGGGCGCGATGCGCCAGGCCTTCGATCTCACGCTGGCCTACACCGGAACGCGTGTGCAGTTCGGCAAGGCGATTTCCCAGTTCCAGGCGGTGCAGCATGCCCTGGCACTGGCGGCTGAGGAGATTGCAGCCTCGCGTGCGGCTACCGACTGGGCTGCCGCGGATCTGGCCGTCGCGGGCTCGTGGCCGAGCGCCATGATTGCGAAGGCGAGGGCGGCCGATGCGGCCGGCAAGGTCGCGGCGATTACTCATCAGGCGCACGGTGCGATCGGGTTTACCGCGGAGTACGCGCTCTTTCGTGCAACCCGGCTGCTCTGGATCTGGCGGGAGCGATGGGGCGATGAGCAGTACTGGAATGCCCAGCTGGGGGAGGTGGCACTGTCGGGCTCGCCTGAGGGGCTGTTCGATCTGGTGATCGGAGAGGCACCTCTGCCCGCCTGAGCGAGCGCGTCTCATGAGGCAGGCCTGGGTGCCTCGGTGGCCGGGCCTGCGTGATGGATCAGTCCCCTGCAAAAACCCCCAGGCGGTTCACGGCGAGCACCGCCTGGGTGCGGTTACGGGCACCGAGCGCCTTGAGCACCGCGCTCACATGGACCTTGACTGTGCCTTCGGCCAAGGCGAGGTGGCGACCGATGGTCTTGTTGGGCAGCCCTCTGACCACAAGCCGCAGGACATCGGCCTGTCGCTGAGTGAGACCGAGTTCTCTGAGTGCTCGCAGTGACGCAGGGCCGTGAGGGGGCTGGGCAGGCGCGTGCGTGACTGAGGGCGCGAGGTCCTGGAAGTCGGGTGGCAGGTAGATGCGATCGGACAGGATGCGCTGAACCGCCTGCTCGAGATGCGACCCGGTTCCGGTCTTGGGCAGGAAGCCTTGTGCGCCCAGTCGAAGGCAGCGATCAATGAGTTCCCGATCGGATTGCGCAGACGCAACCAGAACGCGCTGGTTGGGGGTGCGTGCCCTCAGGGCAGCCAGACCCTGCGTGCCGACCGCATCAGGCAGGCCCAGATCAAGGATGATCAGCGGGCAGGGGCCGATCCGGTCGAGCAGGGCCAGGGCTTCATCGAGCCGGCCAGCCTGTTCGATCCGAACGCCGGGCAGCATGCGCTCAAGCTGATGGGCGTAGGCGCCGCGCATCAGGGGATGGTCATCAATGATCAGGATTCGGTGGGGCGTCATGGTGCTTGTCTCCGTGATGCAGTCGTTCCTTGATGTGGGCCATCCATCGTCATGCCGCCCGCCCTGGGGTGTCAATGCGCACAGGGACTGCGAGCTAAGACGGAGGACATAGAAAGCGTGGCAACATTGAGAAATCTTGCACTGGAGTAGGTGACGCGTGAATACAGCCCTGACCTTTGATGATTCGCAACTCATGGCGAGCCATGACTACGCGCGTTCGCTGGATGCTGCTGGCCATCGACTGCACGGCGGCTTTGACCGCCAGGGGGTGTACCAATCGCCGCGGACCCTGCACCGATGGCCAGCGGTCCGCGCCTGGCAGCAGGCCTTGCTGGCACGCGGCTGGCCGCTGATCGATGCCTCCCGCTCCCTGCTGGCCGGGGGTCATTTTCCGAATGTCGAGCAGCAGGCCCTGCTGCTGTCCTGGGGCTGCGGTCAGACACTGTGGAACTCACTGACCGTGACTGGCGTGGTCG
>JBMSOD010000342.1:0-2105 GCA_049422085.1 Burkholderiaceae bacterium | reverse complement strand
CCCGACTTGAGCGGGCTCAGGTGCGCCACTCAGGTGCGGAAGAATGCGCGGATCACGTCCAGGGCCTGATCGACCTCGGCATCACCCACATCCAGATGCGTGACCCAGCGTTGCACCAGACCGCTGCCATAGCGGCCGGCCGATCCGTTGACCTGAATGCCTGCGGCGGCCAGATGCCTGGGGAAGCGCTCGGCGAGGTCTTCGCGGATACGCAGAAAGACGATGTTGGTCTGGGGTGGCTCGGCCATCAGGGCCGGGCCCTGGCCCTGCGCATGTTCAAGACCGATGGCGTTCATGCCTTCGGCCAGGCGCCTGGCGCGGGCATGGTCATCGGGCAGACGACGGATGTGATGCTCCAGGGCGTGGAGCCCGCCGGCTGCGATGATGCCGGCCTGTCGCATGCCGCCGCCCAGCATCTTGCGCCAGCGACGGGCCCGGCGAATGGCATCGCCTGAGCCCACCAGCAGAGAGCCCACAGGGGCACCCAGGCCCTTGGACAGACAGACCGAGACGGTATCGAACTGGGCGCAGATGTCGCGCGCGGCCGCTTCGATGTCTCCTGTGCCCGCCACCGCCGCGGCCGCATTGAAGAGCCGCGCGCCGTCCAGATGGGTGGCGAGCCCGCGGCTCAGTGCCAGGGCTCGTACGTCGCGAAGGTAGTCCAGTGGCAGCACCCGTCCGCCGGTGGTGTTTTCCATCACGATCAGCCGGGTGCGCGCGAAGTGCGCGTCATCGGGCTTGATGGCGGCCTCGAGCGTGGCCAGCGGAATCGTGGCATCGGGCGCATGCTCAAGCGGCTGGGGCTGGATCGAGCCCAGCACCGCCATGCCGCCGCCCTCCCACTTGTAGGTATGCCAGTTCTGACCCACCAGGGCTTCGTCGCCGCGCTCGCAGTGCACGAGCAGGCCCAGCAGATTGGTCTGCGTACCGGACGTGGCAAACAGTGCGGCCTCGAAGCCCAGCATCGCTGCGGCTTTCGCCTCGAGTGCATTCACGGTGGGATCGTCGCCATACACATCGTCGCCGACTTCGGCCGAGGCCATGGCGGTGCGCATCGCGGGGGTCGGGCGCGTGACGGTATCGCTGCGAAAGTCGAGGGGCATGGTGGAGGCCGTGAATGCTGGGTTGGGATGATGACCGCAAAGGTTCAGTTCTGCCGGGCCGGTGCGCTCAGGGTCTGTGCCAGGTGCAGCGCGGCCAGCAGGCTGCGATGATCCGCAATGCCACGGCCTGCGATATCGAAGGCCGTGCCGTGATCGACACTGGTGCGCACAAAGGGCAGCCCGACGGTCACGTTCACTCCGGTATCGATGCCCAGATACTTGATCGGAATCAGGCCCTGGTCGTGGTACATGGCGACCACCAGATCGAATTCGCGAAAGCCGCGTGCCCGCATGAAGACGGTATCGCCCGGCCAGGGCCCGCTGGCATTGATGCCCTCTGCGCGGGCAGCGGCCACGGCGGGCGCAATGATCTCGAGGTCCTCGCGGCCCATGAGGCCCCCTTCACCTGCATGGGGGTTGAGGCCTGCGACCGCAATTCGGGGTGCGACCAGGCCCATGCGACGCAGGCCCTCATGGCCGATCCGGATGGTGTCGAGTACCGCAGGCAGGGTGATGCGCTCGATGGCTTCGCGCAGGGCGACATGAATGGTGACCAGCAGCGTGCGCAGTTCGTCGTTGACCAGCATCATGCGCACATCGGGCACGCCGGCCACATCGGCCAGGATTTCGGTGTGGCCCGGATGCCTGATGCCCGCGGCATGCATGGCCTCCTTGTGCAAGGGCGCGGTCACCACCGCACGCACGCGCCCGGCCAGCGCATCGCGGCTGGCCCTGACCACCGCATCATGGGCCGCCAGTCCGGCACGGGCATCGATGCAGCCCTGAGGCAGATCGGCCGGCAGGGCACTGCAGGCCTCGATCTGTGCAGGCAGGGGCAGCCCCAGGCGTGTGGCCTCGCGGGTCAGCACGGCAGGATCGCCATAGACGATCAAGGGTGTCGAAGCGCTCGCGGGGTCGGCGCAGGCCTTGATCACGATCTCGGGGCCAATGCCGCAGGCATCGCCCATGGTCAACGCAATCGGCCGCTCGTCTGCCTCAGGC
>JBMSOD010000341.1:0-2123 GCA_049422085.1 Burkholderiaceae bacterium | reverse complement strand
TGCACGGTCACGCGCAGGGCGCAGGTATCCGGACACTCATGCGGGCAGGCACCGCGAACCACGACCGGTTCGGAAGACCGTGAATTGGAAGTCGGCGAGGCAGCCGGAGCAGACGTCGGGGGCATGGGCGAGAGGACCCTCCAAAGGCATTGGGGAAAGGCCGGAATGTGCTGGTTGACCGGTGGCCCGATGGTAAGCTAGCCGCTTCCCGGCATTCCAGAAAAGAGAGCGACATCATGATGCTCGCCGAAGGCATTCTCGATCTGCAGTCTGAAATCCAGGCCATCCGCCGTGACCTGCACGCCCACCCTGAGTTGCGCTACGAAGAGCACCGCACCGCGGCGATCGTGGCCGACAAGCTGCGCGCCTGGGGCCTTGAGGTCACCACCGGCATCGGCGGTACCGGCGTGGTCGGCACCCTGCGCAGGGGCAGCAGCACGCGGGCCATCGGCCTGCGGGCCGATATGGATGCCCTGCCCTTGCAGGAGCACAACAGCTTTGACCACGCCTCCAAGCATGAGGGCTGCATGCATGCCTGCGGCCACGACGGCCATACCGCCATGCTGCTCGCAGGCGCACGCTGGCTGTCCCTGCATGGCGGCTTTGATGGCATCGTGCACTTCATCTTCCAGCCGGCTGAAGAAGGCGGCGCCGGGGCCCAGAAGATGATCGACGAAGGCCTGTTCGAGCGCTTTCCGTGCGATGTGGTCTATGGCATGCACAACTGGCCTGGCGCGGCCGTGGGCAGCTTTGCCACCACGCCCGGACCCATGATGGCCTCGTCCAACGAGTTCAAGATCACGATTCGCGGCAAGGGCGGTCATGCCGCCCTGCCCCACCTGGGCACCGATCCGGTCATCGTGGCCACGCACCTGGTGCAGGCGTTTCAATCCATCATCACCCGCAACAAGAAGCCGGTGGATTCGGCGGTGCTGTCGGTCACGCAGATTCATACGGGCGATGCCACCAACATCATCCCGGACAGCGCCGAAATCAGCGGCACCGTGCGCACGTTCACACTCAAGACCCTCGACCTGATCGAGGCCCGCATGCGAGAGCTCACCGAGCAGCTGCCCAAGGCCTTTGGTGCCACCGGCGCCCTGCACTTTCATCGCAACTACCCGCCCACCATCAACCATCCCGAGCCCACCGCCTTCGCCGTCTCGGTCCTTGAAGAGATGGTCGGCAAAGACCAGGTCGACGGCAATGCCGAGCCCACCATGGGCTCCGAAGACTTTGCCTTCATGTTGCTCGCCAAACCGGGCTGCTACATCTTCATCGGCAATGGCGATGGCAGTCACCGCGAAATGGGCCATGGTCTGGGCCCCTGCGCCCTGCACAACCCGAGTTACGACTTCAATGACGAGCTGATCCCGGTGGGAGGCAGTTTCTGGGTGCGGCTGGTGCAGCGCTATCTGCCCGCCAACGCCTGATGCTCGCCTTCATCGTGCGCCGCCTCTTGCAGGCGGTGGTCGTGATGGGCGTGGTGGCACTGGTCTCCTTCTCGCTGTTTCAGTTCGTGGGCGATCCTGTCACAGCCATGCTGGGGCAAGACGCCACCGAAGAGCAGCGGGTTCAGCTGCGCCAGGATCTCGGCCTCAATGATCCGGTGCCGGTGCAGTTTGCAGCCTTTGTCGGCAATGCGGTCAAGGGTGATTTCGGGGTGTCCTATCGGCAGGGGCGCAAGGTCTCCGATCTGATTCAGGAGCGGCTTCCGGCCACGCTGGAGCTCTCGTTTGCGGCCGCGCTCCTTGCGCTTCTGGTCGGCATTCCCATGGGGGTCTACACCGCACTCAGGCGAAAGAGCGTGCTGGCCAACTTCTTTCTGGCCATCTCGCTGGTGGGCGTGTCTTTGCCCACCTTCCTGATCGGCATTCTGCTGATTCTGGTGTTCGCGGTTCTGCTCGGCTGGCTGCCTTCATTCGGGCGCGGAGAAACCGTGGACTTCGGGGGCTGGGGCACCAGCCTGCTCACACTCGATGGCTGGTCGCATCTGGTGCTGCCCTCGATCACGCTGGCGCTCTTTCAGATGACCCTCATCATGCGGCTGGTGCGCTCCGAGATGCTCGAGGTGCTGCGCACCGATTACATCAAGTTCGCGCGGGCACGCGGCCTGACCGACC
>JBMSOD010000340.1:0-2141 GCA_049422085.1 Burkholderiaceae bacterium | reverse complement strand
GCCGGCCGCATCACCCTGCGCCATGGCCCCATCCCCAATCTGGACATGCCGGGCATGACCATGCCGTTTCAGGTCAAGGACGCCGCCTTGCTGCAGGGGCTCAAGGAAGGCAGCCGGATCCGCTTTGCCGCCGAAAAAATCAACGGTCAGTACACGGTCACGGTGATTCAGCCCGCGCCCTGATCCAGCCGGATCCAGATGCGTCCGTCTTCGCGACGCACCGCATGTCGGCGCAGGGGCTCGGTCACGGGCCCGCAGGTGGGCTCGCCGGTGCGCACATCAAAGCGGCCCTGATGGATCGGGCACTCGATCTCGCAGCCTTCCAGAAAGCCCTCGCTCATCCGGGCAAAGCCGTGGGTGCACAGATCACTGGTGGCATGCAGCTCACCCTGCACGCAGTACACCGCGATCTCTTCGCCATGCGCCTCCACGCCTACCACCTCGCCTTCGCTCAGAGCTGCTTCGTCCAGGACCGGGATCCATTCAGCGTCGTGTTCGCGGCTATCGGTGGTGCTGGCGTTGGTGGGATTCATATCGGATAGATGATGGCGTTGGGAATCAGTTCGGTGTCGTAGATGCATTCTCGCGAGGCAAAGCGCAGGCCCTCGGGGGTGCGCACCACCACATCGATGTAGCGGCCCACATTGAAGACTGTGGTCGGTTCGGACAGCTTGGTTCGAAAGACCGCGTAGTTCGCCTCGCAAAAAATGCGATCACCCTCGATGCGATGCACGCTCGGCGCGCCCACCACGTGGCGCTGATAGTAGGGATCGTGAAAGAGGGTCTCGCGAATGCCGTAGACCCGGTCTTCAAGCATGCCTCGGCTGGTGAGCGACAGGGTGGCTAGTGGAAAGCCGCGTTCGTGGTTCTCGCGCGGCTGGATGCGATAGACGCATTGCTCGATGAAGAACTGCGGCCAGCGCTCCCATTGGCCGGCATCCAGCGCTGCGGCATAGTCGGCATGCAACTGCTGCAGGGCCATCCAGTCATCGAAGCCAAGGCGGGCGCCAGACATCGTCAGACCTCCATCACCCGACGCCAGTACTGATACATGCCGCGGATCAGGGTCTCGGTCACCATGTGTTCGGTGTCCTGCACCTGCTCGCCGCCCAGCACGGCCAGGGCCTGGCCTTCGGGTTTGCTAGCAAAGGCCTGCTGCGAAAACTCGATCACTTCACCATCGTCGGCCGCCACATACCCCGCCGGCCCGAAGAGATTGGCCTGCTTCAGGCGCCGCTCGGTCATCTCGGGGCTGTCGTCTTCAAAGCCAAAATGCGTCCAGACAAAATCGAAGGCGCCCGGCCCCACCGGCTGGATGTGGCGGGTGGACACGCTGTTGACCTGCTGCTGAAAGATCACGCTCGGAAACAGGGTCGTCATGACCACCGAAGGTCCGCCCCACCAGGGCTCGGGCACGATATCGAGGAGCGAGGCATCGTGCAGGGCCATGCCCTGCTTGAAGCTCGATACCGCCGTGACTGAACCTGCCGCCCCCGACTCGCCGCGGGTGGAGATCATGGCCGCATGCCGGCCATGCGCATCCATGCGCAACTGGGAGCGGTTGTCTGCTCGCCACAGCCCGAAGGTGACGAACCAGGTATGCAGCAGACCGGGGTGGTAAGGGTCCTTGATGTTTTCCTGCATCAGCTTCCAGTTGCCCGGAATGCGCTGGCGGTTGTAGCCCAGCACCCGCAAGGCCCGACCATTGAAGAGCCGGTCAAACCATTTCAGGATCTCGGGGCCCATGAAGTCTTCGAAGGATTCCACCTCGGCATCAAAGCTCGCGAACACCACGCCACCACGGCAGGCCACCCGCAGGCGCGTGAGCCCATGCTCTGCCGGTTTGAAGTCCGCTGGCATGCCGCCCAGCCACTGCCCGTCTTGCCGCACCCCGCGCCGTAGCGGCACACCCTGCAGATCACCGCGCAGGCTGTAGCTCCACTGATGGTAAGGGCAGACGAACTCCTTGCGATTGCCGTGGCGCTCTCGACAAAAGCGCATACCGCGATGCGCGCAGACATTCTCGAGCACCTGCAACTCGCCCTCGGCATCGCGCACCAGCAGGACCGAGCGCTCGCCAATCACCGTGCGCTTGAAGTCGCCCGGATTCGGCACCTCGGCTTCGAGTCCCACATAGCACC
>JBMSOD010000339.1:0-2148 GCA_049422085.1 Burkholderiaceae bacterium | reverse complement strand
GCTTCAAATACATCCTGAGAAACTTCGTCACCTCTCATCAGGATGCCTTTCAACGGATGGACTCGCTGGGTTGTATCGCGCAGCGCGATTTCAAGACCAAAACGCTGCTGAGCCAGCAGTGAAACAGAGAGTTCCACCCCGGCAGCATGGAGCTCTGCGGGCTGCACCAGGCGCATGGTCTCGAGGTTGTTCTCCATATAAAAGAGTCCTCGTTCTCTAAGACCCTGCAAGCCTGCCTCGAGATCATGGACCAGGACGGTCTTGTCTGTCGCCAGATTCATGTCGAGCGCAAAACCACCCAAGGTCCGGTTCTCGAGCGGCGTGGGGAAATAGACCATGCGGACCAGTTCGCCGAGCGCTGCATCGCGAAGCGCTTCGTGTTCGGGCTCGCCACATCTAGCAAAGTAAAGCTCGGCGTCGCGAACGAATCGGATGGCTTCTTCCTGGATGGCTGACACCCTCAGCTGCTGAGCCTGACCGGTGAGCTGAGCATCCAGGATCGCCTGCCCTTGCGCGTCATAGGCAATCACGCTCGCATCGTCGGACGTACACAGCGTCTCGAGCAACGCGACATGCCGAACCACGGCCATCAAGGTCCGATCGTCACACCAGGACGGATCAATCAGCCCCCGTCGGGATTGAGCCCAGTCACGGACCCGTGCTGCGAGAAGGTAGCGCCCTTGCACTTCGATTCCGCACTCTTCTCGCATCACAGGCGTGAGCACCCGCTGGGCTGTCCCTTGATAGCCCAGGTCGATGAAGACGAGCGTATCGCCAGGCATGATGCCGGCGGTGTCACGCAAATGAGCGAGCAGCGTCTGAAAGTAATCTCGTGAGGCTTTCACGATGTGCTCAACCCGCTCCGGGCGCAGGCAGTCACGCAGGAAACGACGCGCGGGGTCGCGATCGGCACGGGCCGAACGGATCAGAGCCACCGAGTCGGACTCAGGCAGCAGAAGCTGCTTGCAGACGGCCTCGAAGTAATCCGGATTGGCAAATTCCGCCAGATAGCGCTCGATGTCAGCAGCGCTTCTAAAACTCGAAGCAAATGCCGCAAACCGGCTGATGCGAACAGGCGCGCCCGGAACGGAGCCTGCGATGGCCTCACAGGCCTGCATTGGAAGCCATGCATCCCGCATCAAAAATATCGGCCTCACCGAAGTGCAGGTCGCCTTGAGGGTCTCGATTTCTCGAAGAATCCAGCGACCAAAGGCATGCATGATCGGGCCAAGGGTGACATAGCCGATCGAAGTCGCTGAATCCTTTTCGTAAGGCCGTCCGGCGAGTACGCCATGGTAGGGTCGTGCAAGACTGCGCCGGCGACGGATGTCAGCATCGGCAAGGCCAAGGGCCATGGCCTGCATGCGCTCCTGCGACTCGACCGCCACGGGCAGGTGAACCAGATGAACCGCATGCATGCCTGCAGCAATTGCAGCCACACGATCCGCCTGCTCATTGTCGCCCACATGAACGATCTCGGACGCCCGACGGGGCAGACGTTCGAGCAGCCGCTTGAACAGACCACCTGCTTTGGACACTCCGTGCTCACTTGAGACCACCACCCGTCCGATCGCTGCAAATGCGGCCGCAGGCAGGCAGTGCGCCAATAGCGCGGTCAACTGATCCTGGGTGAAGTAGGTGTCAGAGACGATCATCACCGGGATGCCTCTGCGGACAGCTTCGAGAAGCAGGTCGACAGCCCCTGGGAAGGCCTGGCAGGCTTTCATTTCAGCCGCCAGTTCTGCCTCGGCAAGCGCGGCCAGCACGGGCTCCTCGGCCTTGGGCAAAGCCTGCCGGTAGATATCGGCTAGTGTGACCTCATTGCCCTCGCCACGCGCCCAACGTAACTGGCGCGCACCTGCCTCGGCCTTGGCGCGGATCTCCGCGTTGATATCGTGCTCGACGAACAGCGGGTGACGCTGAAGATCGAAAAAGACATCTACTGGGGAGGCTGTCCGCCGCCAGAGTACGGTGTCAAAACAGTCGAGCGACAGCAGCCCCATGCGCGGAACGCGCTCGAAAAGCTGGCCCAGCTCGTGGGCCATCATCTGCTCGGATCGCAGGAGCGGTGTTGCAGAGGGCCGCCCTGCGATCGAATGTCGCTTGGCCGTATTCGGGGGTTTAGGCATGGTCAGGCTTCCAATCGTC
>JBMSOD010000338.1:0-2152 GCA_049422085.1 Burkholderiaceae bacterium | reverse complement strand
GCGAGTTCGCGACTGGCCCAGCTTCGGGCCGAAGCGATGACGCTGCTGGAACGAGTCAATCTCGTTAATCGCGCTCAAGTGCTTGCGGAAACGCTTTCGTATGGCGAACAACGCCGGGTCGAAATCGCTCGTGCACTCGCCACGCGTCCGCGCCTGCTGTTGCTCGACGAGCCAACCGCCGGCATGAATGCCCAGGAGTCCGCCGGCATCGGCGAGCTGACCCATCTTCTGCGTGACGATGGCCTGACGGTACTGATGGTCGAGCACAATGTGCGCCTCGTGCGCGACTTCTGCGATCGCGTCACCGTGATGAATTTCGGTCGCCTGCTGGTCTCCGGAACCCCCGTCGAGTGCATTGATCATCCTGATGTCCAGGCAGCCTATTTTGGAAAGCGTGCCGATGCTGAGCGTATCCGGTCTTTGCGCTAGCTACGGCGCAATTCAAGCGGTTAAAGGTCTTGAGATCGAGGTCGCGGAGGGCCGTATGGTCGCTGTCCTGGGTGCCAACGGGGCGGGCAAGTCGACGACGCTTCGAAGCATAGCGGGGCTGCACCGTCCAATCACCGGATCAGTACGGCTTGAAGGCGCTGAGATTTCCACGCTGCCCCTGTTCAAGGTCGTCAGACGAGGTCTTGCCCTGGTGCCTGAGGGTCGGATGGTGGTCGCGCCGCTGACGGTCGAAGAAAACCTGATGCTGAGCAGTTACGCCGGGCGAGGCGTATCGGCACCGCTGATCGAGCGCGTGTTCGAGCTCTTTCCCAGGCTGAAGGAGCGACGGTGGCAAACCGCCGGGCTGCTGAGCGGAGGCGAGCAGCAGATGCTCGCGATTGGTCGCGCGCTGATGACGCAGCCGAAGGTGCTTCTTCTGGACGAGCCCTCGATGGGGCTCGCGCCAGCGATCGTCGATCTGGTCTTCGAGGCCATCGTCACCCTGCATCGGCAGGGCCAAGCCATATTGCTTGTGGAACAGAATGCCGAGATCGCACTGTCGGTGTGCGACTACGCCTACCTGATGAAGCGCGGCGAGATCGTATCGCGCGGAACGGTCGCGGAGATGCGCACTCAGTCGGCCGTGCAGGACGCATACCTTGGGGGGTAAGAACATGAGGCTCTGGCGAACCCAAATTGGGCAGGTTGAGGTCCTGCGGATCGAGGAGATGCTTACCCCGGGCTTCGAGCCCAGTTTTCTCTTCCCGGATTACGACCCGGAGGTGCTCGCCGAACACCCCCAGCTGGCCCAACCGAATTTTTTCGATCAGGAAACTGGCAAGCTGATGTCGAGCATGCACTCCTGGATGTTGCGAGTGGGCCGGCATGTGATCCTGATAGACACCGCCTGCGGCAATGACAAAATTCGGTCGCATCCGGCCTTCCAGCGCTTTCATCAACTTCGCAAGCCCTACCTCGAGCGACTGGCTGATTACGGCGTGGGGCCCGATGATGTGACGCTGGTGATCAACACCCACCTTCATGTGGACCATGTAGGCTGGAACACACGACTCGAAGGCGAGCAGTGGGTTCCGACCTTCCCGAAGGCGCGCTACCTGATGGGGCGCGCAGAGATGGCTCACTGGCAAGACCCGGAGCAGGGTCTGCGCTTACATCCGATGGGCGCGGAGGTTCTGGTCGATAGTGTGAACCCGGTGATCGAAGCAGGGCTGGTGGACCTGATCGATTTCGACGAAGAGTTTCTTCCCGGAATATCGGTGCGCGCGATGAATGGTCACACTGCGGGCCAGCTTGCGGTGCATGTCCAGTCGGACGGACAGAGCGCGCTTTTCACAGGCGACGCCTTTCACCAGCCGATGCAGGTCTATCGCCCGAACTGGAGCAGTCGTTTCTGCGAGAACCCGACGCAGGCCAACGCCACGCGTCGCGCGCTCTTCGAGGAAGCGTCTGAGACGGGTGCCATCCTCTTTCCCGCCCATGCCGGCAAGCCCCACGCTGGCCGGATCGAGCGCTCCGCTCGAGGTTACACATTCATCCCACTGAATGACTTTAGTTGAATGCATGAGGAGCCAGAAATGAACGACATTCGTCATCCTTCACGCGCCGAGGCGCTCAGCCAGGCACTGCGGGAGGTTTTGCCTGCGGATTCGGTCCTGGACGACGCAGCAAGTCGCAAGTTCTACGCCAACGACGTTTTCTGGCA
>JBMSOD010000337.1:0-2217 GCA_049422085.1 Burkholderiaceae bacterium | reverse complement strand
GTCGGCCGCCGCCGCCGAGATCGCCGAGCATGCTGATGACGAGCTCCGGCTCACTCCGTCTGGTGATATCCCCGGGTTCGATGCCGATGACAGGCTCACCGATCGGACCGGCATGATCACTGCGGTGGTCGCGACCGTCGCAGGCGGGCAGTCTCGCGCCTTGCACCTCGATCTGCCGCTGCGCGACGCGCGAGACGCTTTCGAGCGGGTCTATTTCGAACATCACCTGGCTCGCGAACAGGGTTCAATGACCCGCGTTGCCGAAAAAACCGGTCTCGAACGAACGCATCTGTATCGCAAGCTCAAGCAGCTCGGAATCGACCTTTCCAAGGGGGCATTCCGCAAGGGCGGCTCGGGGCCCGCTTGAAGATCATCATCCTCGGCGCCGGAAGGGTGGGCGAGTCGCTTGCCGAGAGCCTGGTGTCCGAGCGCAACGACATCACGGTCATCGATACCGACGTCACAAGGCTGGCAGCCCTGCAGGACAGGTTTGATCTGCGCACCGTGCATGGCCATGCGGCGTCCCCGTCGGTTCTGCGCGCTGCAGGCGCCGAGGATGCCGACATGCTGATTGCCACCACGCAATCCGACGAGACCAATCTGGTGGCCTGTCACCTTGCAGCGCAAGGCTTCAATGTGCCCAAGCGCATCGCACGGGTGCGGTCTTCCGAGTTCCAGGATCACCCTGAACTGGTGGGCGAAGGTGCGTTCTCGGTCGATCATCTGATCGTGCCCGAGAAGGCAGTGACTGACACCATTGCCAGGCTGGTCGAATTTCCTGAAGCCCTGCAGGTCCTCGAGTTTGCCAATGGGCGGGTCAGTCTGATCGCAGTCCGCGCCGTGGCCGGCGGGCATCTCGTGCGACACCCCATCCGGGAAATCCGCGGTCACATTCCCAAGGTCGATTCACGCATCGTTGCGATCTTTCGGGGCGAGAGCACGCTCTATCCCGACGGCGACACGATGATCGAGCCGGGCGACGAGGTGTTCTTTCTGGCAGCGACCGAGCACATCCGTACGGTGATGACCGAGCTGCGCAAAATGGACCAGCCCGTGCGTCGGGTCATGATCGCCGGCGGAGGCCGGATCGGACTGCGTCTGGCCCGTGCACTCGGAGATCGGCTGGATGTGCGCATCATCGAGACCGATGCCCGACGGTGCGAGGCCATTGCTGCCGAACTGCCCTCCAAGGTGCTGGTGTTGCAGGGCGATGCGACCGACGAAGATCTCCTTGATGAGGAGAGCGTTGGCAGCATGGACCTGTTCTGTGCGCTGACCTCAGACGACGAGAGCAACATCATGTCGTCGCTGCTCGCTCGAAAGATGGGCGCACGACGGGTGATTGCCCTGGTCAACCGGCGCGCCTATGCCGACCTGGTCGAGGGCGGGCGGATCGACATTGCGATCGTGCCCGCACAGGCCACCATCGGCAGCCTGCTGACCCATGTGCGACGTGGCGATGTGGTCGCGGTGCATTCGCTGCGCAGGGGAGCCGCCGAAGCACTGGAGTTGATTGCCCATGGCGATGCCCGATCCAGCAAGGTGGTCGGCCGTCGCATCGAGCAGATTGCGTTGCCTGAGGGCGCAATCATCGGTGCGATGGTGCGCGAGCGTATCGGCGGGCGTCATGAAGTGGTGATTGCGCATCACGACACCGTGATCGAGCCGGAAGACCATGTCATTGTCTTCGTGGCCAACCGCAAGATGATCCCGAAAGTGGAGCAGTTGTTTCAGGTTGGTGTCGGCTTCTTCTGAGTGACCCGAAGGGCTGGTCAGCGCGACACAACAGGAATACCCTGCACGCTGATCGGGTTTGAGCCGGTCTATTCTTCGCGCGCCTACCATCTGCGCCTCGCTTCTCCCGCGTCAGCTTTCCCTGCCCGACGGCAGGGCCGTCTATCCTCCGGGACATTCTTGGTCCGAACAACAGGAGACCTCCATGACCATCACCACCTCCCTTCGCCGCAAGTTCATGACGACCGGCGCCGTTGCCACTGGCGCCGCCACCCTGGGTTTTCCGGCCATCGTCAAAGCGCAGACCACTTCGCTGCGCTTTCAGAGCACCTGGCCTGCCAAGGACATCTTCCACGAGTACGCCAATGACTTCGCCAAGAAGGTCAACGACATGACCGGTGGCGAACTCAAGATCGAAGTGCTGCCGGCAGGTTCGGTGGTCCCGGCATTCGGTCTGCTCGACGCGGTGTCAAAGGGCACGCT
>JBMSOD010000336.1:0-2238 GCA_049422085.1 Burkholderiaceae bacterium | reverse complement strand
CAGAGAAGCTCAGGTCGTAGCCCTCTTTCGTCTGCGCCTCGATGAAGATCTTGCTCTGGCTGGCCGCGTCGGCAGAGGACGAGCCGGACACACCGGCAAAGAAGATGGACAGCACGACGTTGATCTGCGCCAGCCCCCCGGGGAAGTGACCGACCAGGGCGCGCGAAAAGCGCACCAGGCGATCCGTGATGCCGCCAACGTTCATGAAGTTCGCTGTCAGCAGGAAAAAGGGAACGGCGAGCAGGATGAACGAGTTGTAGGCGTTGAAGGTTTCCTGCACCAGGCCTTGCGCATCCAGCCGCGGCTCGATGACATACACCGGCACGCAGGCCAGCCCCAAGGCAAATGCCACTGGCACACGCAGCAGCATCAGGCCAAAGAAGATGCCAAACAGGATCAAGGCGGCATCGCCCGCGCTCAGGGCGTTCATACCGCACTCTCCAATTTCGGGGCCACCTGGGCATCAGGGTCGATGCCGGTGACCAGTGCCCTTGTCGCATTCACCAGATGCTCGCCTTGAAACAGGATCCAGGTGATGCCGGCCAAGGGCCAGGCCATGTGAATCATCCACAGCGGCAGCTCGGCCAGTTCAGAGATGCGGTTCGCGGCGAAGCGGGTGAAGAGATAGCCTCCCCAGAGGAAGACACAGGCGAAGGCCAGCACGAACACGCCCGCCACGATGTGCAGGGCCGCATTCGCGCGGACCGACAGGCGCGGCCACACATCAACCACGAAATGGGAACTGTCACGAATCCCGATCATGGCGCCGATCATGACCATCCAGACGAAGAGAAAGCGCGCCATCTCCTCGGTCCAGATGTAGCTTGGAATCAAGGCGGTGTAGCGCGAGACGATCTGGAGCGTGACGGGGATGATCAGTACCCCCACGGCGACGCACAGCAGGAAATTGAGCAACCGGGCGTACAGCGCCGTCAGGGTTCGATAGAAGGACATGGGGGACTTTGGCCAAGCGCAGACCCCAGGAGGCCGCCCACAGCGGCCTCCCTAGGGTTCAGCGCGTAGAGATCGATCCGGCTCAAACAAGCGCCGGGTCAACGGGTCGCGTTGATTCTTTCGTAGATGGAGTCAGCCCCGATCTCCTTGGCGTAGGCCGCCATGACCGGGTCGGTCAGCCGTTTCATCTGGGGCCGTTCCTCGAACGGGATCCGCTTGAGCTTGCCGCCTTTCTCAAGCGCGTCGAGCTTGGTGGTTTCTTCGCTGGATTCGAGTGCTCGCCCGAAATTGCCAGCCTCCGGACCCGCACGCATGATCGCGTCCTGCAGGTCCTTGGGCAGGGTCTTGAAGGTCTTGACCGAAAAGCAGATCGGCCGGATCGACACGGCATGCTGTGTCATGTTCAGGAACGGCGCGACTTCAAAGAACTTCATCGCCTCGACACCCGCGGCCTCGTTCTCGCCGGCGGCGATCACGTTGTTCTGGATGGCGTTGTAGACCTCGTTGTAGGCAATGACGGTCGGCGACATGCCGATGGCCGAGAAGGTGCGGCTCCAGATGGGGGCGCCCTGCACACGGACCTTGAGGCCACGGATTTCCGCGAGGTTCTTGATGGGCTTATTGGCAAAGATGTTGCGCACGCCGCCCCCTGCGTAGCCGATCAGCATCACTTCCGCTTTTTGCGCGACCTCGTCGGCAATCGGCTTGATCAGGTTAGCCGCGACCACCTTGTTCATGTGCCCCACGTCGTTGAAAACGAAGGGCGCGTCGATGAAGGGCGCAGCCCGGGCGAAGGTGCTCATGTGCGCGGGCGACACGATGCCGTAGTCCACCGCTTTGCCCTGCGCCATGTATTCGAAATATTGCTTCTCCAGTCCGAGCGAGCTGTTGCGGTGGAGCGTGAAATTGAGAGGCTTGCCGTAATACTTTTTAACCAGCTCTTCGAACTTGAGCAGCGACTTATTGAAGGCGTGGTCGTCGTTGAACTGCACGGCCCCATTGAGCGTGATGGGCGCCTGGGCGCGGGCTGCAAACGGTACGCCCACCACGGCGGCGGCGGCGGCAACAAAGGTTCTGCGTTCCATGGTCTGTCTCCTGGGCTCTCGTAGGGGAGCAGCTGAAAGCTGCCCGGCACTGGACACCCTGGCAAGGATGTCCTCAAGGGACAGGCTACCCTTTTGCGGTTGCGCGGGTGATGGGTAGTTTCCCGAGATGAAGGATCAAGCCTTCGGAGCACAGCGCTGTGGGCACCTTGGCCATCCGCGCCTCACCACGGGCGCAGGT
>JBMSOD010000335.1:0-2242 GCA_049422085.1 Burkholderiaceae bacterium | reverse complement strand
CTGCTGCGCCTGCGCCTGCTCGTGGCCAGCCTGGGGGGCGGTGCGCTGCTGCTGCTGCTGCTCTGCCTCGGCGCCCAGAACCTGGATCAGCGGACCAGTCTCAACCTGGGCTTCGGCCGCACGGCCGAACTGCCGACCGGCTTCGTGGCCGGCACCTCAGTCGATCCCGAAGGCACGATCTCCATCATCCCGATCAAGGACGATGCACCGGTCACCGCCGACGCCGTCACCCTGAACTTCAAGGATTTCAACATCGGCGGCTCACGCCATGCTGAACTGCCGGCCGATGTGCGGATCGGACGCCCGGGCGCCACCGTGGCGCAGGACCTCGAGCCCGAGTATGTGTCCATTTCCGAGGACAGCAAGACTGCCTTCGTGACCCTGCAGGAGAACAACGCGATTGCGGTGGTCGATCTGGACAGCAAGCGCATCACCAAGATCGTCGCCATGGGCTACAAAGACCATGGTCTGGAGCGCAACAAGATTGCGCCGTCGGATCGCTATGCCGCCGGTTCTGTCACTGCCCCGCCCACCCTCAAGACTTATCCCGGCCTGTATGGCATCTACATGCCCGACGGCATTGCCACCTTCAATCATCAGGGCAAGACCTATGTCATCACAGCCAATGAGGGTGACGACCGTAACGACTTCCTGAGCAGTAAAGAAGCGGTGGCGGTCAATAGCCTCTCGCTTGATGCCACGGCCTTCCCCAATGGCGCCACCCTCAAGACCGACGCCGAACTCGGACGTCTGACGGTCATGGCCAAATCGGCCAAGCGGGCCGACGGCAGTGCCGTCAACTTCGGCGATACCGACGGCGACAGCGATTACGACAAGCTCTATGTACTGGGCGGTCGATCCTTTTCCATCATCGAGATCGACAGCGGCAAGATGGTGTTCGATTCCGGTTCGGACATCGAACGCATTGTCTATAACGACGCGAGCGCCGACGCCACCAACCGACTGACGCTCCTGAATGCCGCTCAGCTCAAAGGCCGCATGGACAACAAGGGCCCTGAGCCAGAGAGCGTGGTGGTGGGCACGGTGCGCGGTCAGACCTATGCCTTCGTCGCTCTGGAGCGTGCGAGCGGCATCCTGGTCTACAACATCAGCGATCCGACCAGGCCGAGCTTCGTGCAATACATCCGCAACACCGCCACCCTGGCTGAAGGCGACATCAGCCCAGAGGGCCTGAAGTTCGTGCCGGCCAACAAGAGCCCCAATGGCAAGGCGCTGCTGCTGGTGGGTTACGAGTACTCGGGCAGCATGGCGGTGTTCACTTTCGAGTAAGCGCGTCCTCAGAACGGAATCATGCTCACATGTGCGGACACGATCTTCCAGCCCTGGGGGAAGCGCACCCAGGTCTGGGTCTGAAAGCCGCGCAGTGAGGTATCCGATCGAATGAACTCGACCTGGGCGGTGGCCAGATCCGGGCCGAAGGCATGGATGCGCAGATGCTCCAGCCTGCGCGTGAAGTTCGGCGCAGGCGTGGCCGCGCGATAGGCGCGCAGTTCACTGATGCCCCACTGTCGATCGGCAATGCCATAGCGGGTCACCCGCTCATCGTCCCAGAAGAAGGCATCGAGCGCGGCCAGGTCATTCGTCATCAGGGCCTGCTCATAGGCATGGAAGATGCGCGTGAGTTCTTCCACCACCTCGGGTTGGTCGAGGATCATCAGATCAGGGCCTCCATGAGCCGGTCGCTGTCGCAGACCCAACCAACGATCGCGCCCTGCGCGATCACCATGTCGATGGTGGCCTGCTTGAATCGGGGAAAGTAGCTTGCGGTGCCGTTCTCGATGAGCAGGCACTCAAAGCCGCGGTCATTGGCCTCGCGCAGCGTGGTCTGCACACAGACCTCGGTCGTCACGCCGGTCACCACCAGCTGCGTGATGCCCCGGCTCTGCAACTGCGCCATCAGATCGGTCTCGTAAAAGGCGCCCTTGCCTGGCTTGTCGATCACGATCTCGCCCTGCACGGGTCGCAGCTGCGGCACGATCTGATTGCCCGGCTCGCCGCGCACCAGAATGCGTCCCATCGGCCCTGGATCGCCAATACGAAGACTGGGGTTGCCGCGATTGCGCTTGGCAGGCGGACAGTCACTCAGGTCGGGAAGATGCGATTCGCGCGTGTGCACCACGCAACCCCCGCGGCCGCGCCAGGTGAGAAGCAGGGTGGCAATGGTCGGGATGATCTGTTGCAGCGGCTCGACCCGATTGCCCAGGCTTTCGCCGAACCCGCC
>JBMSOD010000334.1:0-2246 GCA_049422085.1 Burkholderiaceae bacterium | reverse complement strand
CTCAAAGGCCAGCGGCAATTCTCCCAACTGAGTCATGCAACCCTTGATGTGTATGCCGTGATGCAGGCGCAACCACTTGCGGGCTACCGCGCCAGCAGCCACCATGGGAGCGGTTAAGCGCGCCGAAGAACGGCCACCGCCGCGCGGATCGCGCACACCGTACTTGTGGGCATAGGTGTAGTCGGCGTGGCCCGGACGGAAGGTGTCAAGCAGATTGCCGTAATCTTTGCTGCGCTGATCGGTATTGCGGATCAACAGGGCAATCGGCGTGCCGGTGGTACGGCCCTCATACACCCCCGAGACAATCTCGACAGCGTCGGCTTCGCTGCGCTGGGTGACATGTCGGCTGGTGCCCGGCCGGCGTCGGTCCAGATCGGGCTGGATGTCGGCCTCACTGAGTTCCAGACCCGGGGGACAACCATCGATCACACAGCCGATGGCAGGGCCGTGCGATTCACCAAAATTCGTGACTGCGAAGAGTTGTCCGAAGGTATTGCCGCTCATGGACCGATTATCCCCGAGCGGCGCCAGGGCCTTGCGGGTACCCCGGACCCACGCATTCAGGCTGTGTCCTTGTCAGGCGGCCAGTCGCGGATGTAGGCTTTGAGCAGCTTGTTCTCAAAATTCTGACTATCTACCACCGCCTTGGCCACGTCGTAGAGGCTGATGACCCCGATCAACTGGCGACGGTCCATCACCGGCATGTAGCGCGCATGGCGCTCGAGCATCATGCGGCGCACCTCGTCGAGCTCGGTGGCCAGGGTGCAGGTCAAGGGCGCATCGTCCATGGCACTTCGCACCAGCGTCTGCCCCAACGATCCACCGTTTCGGACCAGGGCGACGATCACCTCGCGAAAGGTCAGAATACCCACCAGGTCGTCGTGCTCGAGAACCACCAAGGACCCGATGTCCCTGTCGGCCATGATCTCAACGACCTGGGCCAGCGGCTCATCAGGCGTCACGGTAAACAGCTTGCTGCCCTTGACCCTGAGTATGTCCGAGACTTTCATCAGTCCTCCTCGAATACGGCCGCCCCTCCACATAGGCCCGCCTGCGGACAATATAGCCCACAATCACCCCATTGCATCCACAACGATGACCCACAGGAGCCTGATATGCCCGGCCATCTCGATCCTGGATTTGACACCCTCGCCTTGCACGCAGGTGCAGCGCCGGACCCCAGTACAGGCGCCCGAGCGGTGCCGATACATCTGAGCACCTCGTTTGTCTTTGAATCGAGCGATCAGGCAGCGAGCCTGTTCAATCTGGAACGCGCGGGCCATGTGTATTCGCGCATCAGCAACCCCACCAACGCGGTGCTCGAACAGCGCATCGCAGCTCTGGAGGGTGGGATCGGCGCTATCAGCACGGCCAGTGGTCAGGCCGCACTGCATCTGGCCATTGCCACCTTGCTGGATGCGGGATCGCACATCGTGGCCTCCTCTGCGCTGTACGGCGGCTCGCACAATCTGCTGCACTACACGCTGCGGCGATTCGGGATCGAGACCACCTTCGTGAAACCGCGAGACCTGGACGCCTGGCGGGCGGCAGTACGTCCCCAGACACGGCTGTTCTTTGGCGAGACGGTGGGCAATCCAGGCCTAGATGTGCTGGACATCCCTGCGGTGGCCGAGATCGCTCATGCCGCCGGCGTTCCTTTGCTGGTCGACTCCACCCTCACCTCGCCCTGGCTGATCAAGCCGTTCGAACACGGTGCCGACCTCATCTACCACTCGGCGACCAAATTCCTCAGCGGCCACGGTACGGTCATTGGCGGTCTGGTGGTCGACGGCGGCAGCTTCGATTGGGAAGCCAGCGGACGCTTTGCGCAGCTCAGTGGCCCCTACGCCGGCTTTCACGACATGGTCTTCACCGAAGAGAGCACGGTAGGCGCTTTCCTGCTGCGGGCCCGACGCGAGGGTCTGCGAGATTTCGGGGCCTGCATGAGCCCGCACACCGCCTGGCTGATTCTGCAAGGCATGGAAACACTCGCGCTGCGCATGGCCCGCCACATGAGTAACACCGAGCGCGTGATCGAATTTCTGGTGGCCCAATCCATGGTGGCCCGGGTGGGTCATCCCATGCTCGCCGACCACCCCAGTCACAACCTGGCCCGGCGGCTGCTGCCGCGCGGGGCCGGATCGGTGTTCAGCTTTGACCTCAAAGGCAGCCGGGCCCAAGGGGCGGCCTTTGTCGATGCGCTCAAAGTGTTCAGCCATCTGGCCAATGTGGGGGACTGCCGCAGC
>JBMSOD010000333.1:0-2266 GCA_049422085.1 Burkholderiaceae bacterium | reverse complement strand
CACGGTAACGGGCTCCTGTGAGGCGGTTTGCCCGAAGGAAATATCTTTGGACTTCATCGCCCGGATGAACCGCGACTACGGCGTTGCCTTGCTGAAAGGGGATGCGAAGGCTGTCAAGGGCGGCGGGGCCGGATAAGCGATCCGGCTCGCTAGCTTACCACCAGCGACTTCGCTCGCTTGTGCATTTCCTCAATAAGTGCCAGGGCGACCGGCGGCAGATTGGGATGCCTTAGCACCGCAACGGTGATGGGCTTGACCCCTCCGATGACCATCACCTTCAGTCGCTTATCAATTGCCTTGCCCGGGATCGCCAGCGACAGGCCGATTCCGAAGCCATTGGCAGCATAGGTTTCCACCAGATCCAGGGAGTTAACCTCCATGCCAGGTGGCCAGGCGGCGCCGCGCCGCGCAAGATGATCCTGGAAATTCTTGGTGATGGTTTCATTTAGCGGGGGGCTGATGAGCGTCTGGTCGATTCGGTCGCGCTTGAGCAAGTCTTCCACACTCGCGAGTTTCAGCGCCTTCGGCACCAGCAGCACGATCGGCACCTGCAAGAGCGCTTCCGACTGGACGCCCTGAGGGGGGGTGCCATCGAGCACGGTCACCGCGAGGTCTACCTCCTGATCTGCCAGCCACTTCTCAATTTGCGGCTGCACGCCCTCCCGCAGCAACACCTTCAGTTTGGGAAACTTGGGGCGGAGGGCTTGCAGCAGCTCGGGAAGGTGATCCCGCAGAATGATGGACGACGCGGCGAGTCTGACCACTTGCGTCGCGCCACCCCGCACCTTCTCTTCCATCACTTCAAGTCCATCGAAAAACGGCTTGATGAAGGAGAACAAGTCCTCGCCCGCGTGCGTGAGAGCGAAGGGCCTGCGCTGGAACAATGGCCCGCCCAGGTAATCCTCCAGCGCGAGGATTTGCCCGCTGATGGCCGGCTGTTGGATGCCATAGGGCATGTTGCGGGCGGCGGCGCTGACGCCCTGGTGCTTGGCGACGTAGTAAAACAGTTCGAGGTGATGGATGTTGAGCATGGCGAGTGGTGGTTTCAGGGAAGTGGAGAACAACTCCTTTTGACACGCAAGCTCGCATAGCTTCTCGGAGTTTGACCCCTGACCGATTCGGCCGGCAGACTGGCCGCGTCAATGCACGGTGCGACGTTCCTCCAGGATTTGGCCATTGTCATGATGGCGGCTGCCATGGTGACCGTGGGATTCCACCTGCTCCGGTTGCCGGTGGTGCTGGGCTACATTCTGGCAGGGGTGCTGATCGGCCCGCATGTTCTGCCCAAGCCGCTGATCTCGGACGAGGTCACCATCAAGACCCTCTCCGAATTGGGCATTGTCTTTCTTATGTTTTCCCTCGGCCTGGAGTTCAGCTTCCGCCGGCTGCGCAAGGTCGGGGTAACCGCACTGATAGCCGCTCCCCTGGAAATCCTGCTGATGATTTTCGTGGGCTATGAGGTGGGCCAATGGTTTGGGTGGACGCGCATGGACTCCTTGTTTCTCGGCGCAATGATTTCAATTTCATCCACCACGATCATTGTGAAAGCCCTGCAGGAGTCTCGGCTAACGAAGGAGCCGTTCGCGCAGATCATCTTTGGCATCCTCATCGTTGAGGACATCCTGGCGATTGTGCTGTTGGCCCTGCTGTCGGGCATCGCGATGACCGGTGCCCTTAAGGCCGGGGAAGTGGCGGATACGCTGGGCCGTTTGGGAATATTCCTGGTGGTTGCCGTGGTCATCGGATTGCTGGCCGTTCCGCGTTTGGTCGGCTGGGTGGCGAAGTTCCGGAGCAACGAGATGCTCTTGGTCACCGTCCTGGGCCTATGCTTTGGCGTTTCGCTGCTGGCCATGAAACTGGGTTACAGCGTGGCCTTGGGTGCTTTCATCATCGGTGCGGTGGTGGCTGAAGCGCGGGAAATCGGTCGCATCGAGATTTTGACCAGCTCGCTGCGCGACCTGTTTTGCGCGGTGTTTTTCGTAACCATCGGATTGCTCATCGAACCCCGGATGCTTGCGGAACATTGGCAGCCGATCCTGATTGTCACGCTGGCCGTGGTTCTGGGTAAGTCCGTGGCCTGCACACTGGGCGCATTCGTTGCCGGCCATGACAAATGGACGGCGATGCGTGTGGGCAACGGGCTGGGGCAGATCGGCGAATTCTCCTTTATTGTGGGCGAGGCGGCGCGGTATCTGAAGATTCTTCCCGACGCGGGCGTGAGCGTGCTGGTGGCCGGAGCGCTGCTTTCGATCACGCTGAATCCGAT
>JBMSOD010000332.1:0-2267 GCA_049422085.1 Burkholderiaceae bacterium | reverse complement strand
GCTTGTCGATTGCGCCTACCTCGTGCAAGCCCTCCATCGTTTCATGGATGGCGGCAAACGCCTCGCTGCGGTATTTCTTAGCCATCTTGGAAAACCTGCTCAAGCCTGAACCATTCGCATTAAAAGAGAACCTATCGGGCCTTTGGTCGCGGAGGATTGTCGCAGCCTGCATGGGGGCTTTGGGTGATGATGGACTCGTCGCGCGATCAGTGGTTATTGACCCAGTTCTCGACGAGTAAACCCGGCTTGCCCAGTGCGCTGGCCGCGACCTCCAGTGCTTCACCTTGGTCGCTGCGGCCGAGTTTGAACCAAGAATCAGCCATGTTCCGTCACTTCGCTCACCGCTTGAGCCATCCATCCTGGCAGGGTTGCGCGCGCCGCACGCATAGCCTGCCATTCCTCGGTAGAGATTCGAGTGAACAAGGATTTCAACGCCGCAGTAAGTCAGAACGCGGATGGCTCGATAAGCTTCCATGTCGGCAGCGCCTTCGGCAGCGGGTTTAAATTTTTCGTAGGAAAGACCAATTCAGGTAGTTGGTACCCACTGATCCTCAGTAGTGCCCAGGTGTTGAGAGAGTTGGTTCGAAACCAGTCGCCTCTGCACCACCAATCTCGCATTTGTTAGTAACTGTCCTTGGCAACCCTCAGGTGTCCGTAGGTGCCCGTAAGGCTCTGCGAGTGTCCTGAGGGTTGTTGCTAATTACTACCGGTCACTGCGTGCTGATGCTCGCTGCGACGTACTCCCGCGAAGGGAATCTTCCGGAAGGGCTGAATCCATGGCAGCACGGCGACGATCTAACGCAGCGGGGTCCACATCAGGTCTGGCTCGCAGAACAGATCGGCGCCACTCGGCGTGGATGTCTTGGCTCCAGGCAGGACGGTACAGCCGCGCTACGGCCAGCTCCAGTAGCAGGCTGGTCAGGGGCTGGCTGTGCAGGACATTGGCGTCCAGGACGGCGGTGAAGTGGCTCATCTCAGGGGAACGGACCGGGTTCAGAGGCCCAGTTCAGCATCGATGCGGGCCAGTTCGTCCAACGCAGCCCGTTGGCGGGCGCGCTGCTGCTCGTCAAAGCGCAGCAGGTCTTCAAACGCGACGCGGCGGCGCGTGCCTACCTTACGGGCGGGCAGCCTCTCTTCCTCGATGAGTTTCACCACATAAGGGCGGGATACGTTGAGGTAGTCGGCCACCTCCTGGGTGGTGAGCTCGGCATTCTGAGGCAGCACCGTGACTGCGCGGCCTTGTCCGAGCTGGGTCAGCATGTCCACCAGCAGACGCAAGGCGCTGGGCGGGATGGCAATCATCTCGTGGTGGTTGTCGTCGGTGACAAGGCGCAGCGCCTGGGCATTGACGGTCTCGTCGTCAGTAGGTAGCAGGCGGGCGAGCTGC
This sequence comes from Burkholderiaceae bacterium, assembly GCA_049422085.1. GTDB lineage: Bacteria > Pseudomonadota > Gammaproteobacteria > Burkholderiales > Burkholderiaceae_E > UBA4615. The sequence goes on along the minus strand of JBMSOD010000332.1, from coordinate 880 downwards.
CTGCTGGCCTCGCGGGCCTGGGCGATCTCGTGATCGCTGGGCAGCCGCGGGGGGCGTCGGCTGGGGGTAGTCATGGTCGCTTCTCCAAAAGAGGTACCTGCTAATTCTACCCTATAAACGAATCGAACGTAACAAGCGAATCCTACGAAACGATAGGAGAGGCGAAATTCGACCGACTGGTTCAGCTTGAGTCAGGACACAGCGGTGCTGCGAATGCCCGGACGGCCGAACTTCGCGCGATTTCCTACAGCTTTGGGCGCCCGCCTCATGGGCGGCCATCAGTTCATGCGGGAGTACGCATTGAGTAAAAACTATCCCTGAATCGATCCGAAAGGCAGGATCGGAAGGATGCGGAAAGTTGCGGTCGTCGAGGCACCACCATTCACAAAATCCCGACTCTTATCAGTTGGGATTTTTTTTGCCCGCTCCCCCAGTATTGGGGCGCTTCCAGGCACTTTCCTCTTGAGCGGCCTTGCGTCGAAAACCCAGTTTTCCGCCCCAAGGACCCGGTTTTCTGTCTCTATTCTCTGCCGGGCTCTTGAGCGTTCAATGCATACGGCCTCGCAAAATCAAGGGGTCGCATTGGTCAGGTTGCGAAAACAAAGCGCTACCCGGCACAGATCTGAGCAATGAAATCGCGGCTGCCAGACATCGACTTCGCACACGTGTCCTGCGCATGACCACAGGGATCTGGGCGCCGTCAGCCGTCAACTTGACTCCACAGGCGTTGCTATATACAATTGCCGTATATTAACGTGCAAGGGGTCCAGCATGTCCATCGGTACCGTCTTCGTCAACAACCGCACCCAAGCCGTCCGCCTGCCCTTGGACGTCCGTTTGCCCGAGGGCGTCCACAAAGTCGAGATCCGCGTCAAAGGGC
>JBMSOD010000331.1:0-2275 GCA_049422085.1 Burkholderiaceae bacterium | reverse complement strand
TCGGCGGCCAATGCGGCCATTGATCACATGCGCGACTGGGCTCTCGGAACCCAGGGTCGCTGGACGACCATGGGTATTCCCTCCGATGGCTCGTATGGCATTCCCGAGGGCATCATGTATGGCTTTCCGGTCATCTGCGCCAATGGCGAGTACGAGATGGTCAAGGGGCTCGAGATCGATGCCTTCAGCAGAGAGCGCATGGACTTCACGCTCAAGGAACTGCTCGAAGAACGCGACGGCGTCGCCCACCTTCTCTGAGCGCAGGAGACTCCCTCATGACCCCGGGCCAGAAATTTCGCAAGGCACTCGCTGAAGAATCCCCCCTGCAGATCCCGGGGGCCATCAATGCCAACCATGCCCTGCTGGCGCGTCACGCCGGCTACCGTGCCATCTACCTTTCGGGGGGCGGCGTTGCGGCCGGCTCGCTTGGACTGCCTGACCTTGGCATTTCCGGCCTGGAAGATGTTCTGATCGATGTGCGTCGGATCACCGACGTCTGTGACCTGCCCTTGCTGGTGGATGTCGACACCGGCTTCGGCTCATCCGCGTTCAATGTCGCGCGTACCGTGCGTTCACTGATCAAGGCAGGCGCGGCCGCGATGCATATCGAGGACCAGGTCGGCGCAAAGCGCTGTGGTCATCGTCCCAACAAGGAAATCGTCACCCAGGACGAGATGGTTGACCGCATCAAGGCCGCGGTCGATGCCCGCACGGACGATGGCTTTTTCATCATGGCCCGCACCGACGCCCTTGCGGTCGAAGGTTTCGATGCAGCGGTCGAACGTGCCATGGCCTGTGTCGAGGCGGGTGCGGACGGCATCTTTCCGGAGGCGCTCACGGAACTGCCGATGTACCAGAGGTTCACCCGGGCGGTGAATGTGCCGGTCTTGGCCAACATCACCGAATTTGGCCAGACCCCGCTGTTCACCGTGGATGAGCTCAAGGCCCAAGGGGTGGGCATGGTGCTGTATCCCCTGTCGGCCTTTCGGGCCGCCAACAAGGCTGCTGAAACTGTGTATCAGGCCATCCGTCGCGATGGCAGCCAGCAGGCGGTGGTCGACACCATGCAGACCCGCAAGGAACTTTACGATTCCATCGGATACTGGGACTTCGAGAAGAAACTCGACGCCCTGTTTGCAGCCAAGAAGTAAGCCTTACCGCATCGAAACAAGACAATACAGACTCAGGAGAGGACCGCGATGAGCGAAGCACCCACCACCGGACCCAAACCCAAGAAATCGGTTGCCCTGTCGGGCGTGACCGCCGGCAATACGGCCTTGTGCACGGTTGGCCGTGCAGGCAACGATCTTCACTACCGTGGCTATGACATCCTCGACTTCGCCGATACCGCCGAATTCGAGGAGGTGGCGCATCTGCTGGTCCATGGCAAGCTGCCCACCCGCGCTGAACTCAAAGCCTACAAGGCCAAGCTCAAGGCCTTGAGAGGCCTGCCGGCCAATGTCAAGGCGGTCCTCGAGTGGCTCCCCGCATCGAGCCATCCGATGGACGTGATGCGCACCGGAGTCTCAGCGCTCGGATGCCAGCTGCCGGAGAAGGACGATCACAACGCCCCGGGCGCGCGCGATATCGCCGACCGTCTGATGGCCTCGCTTGGATCCATGCTGCTGTACTGGTATCACTACAGCACCAACGGGCGTCGCATCGAGGTTGAGACCGATGACGACACCATTGCGGCTCACTTCCTGCATCTGCTGCACGGTGAAGCGCCGTCGGAGCTCTGGATCAGGGCGATGCAGACCTCGTTGATCCTGTACGCAGAGCACGAGTTCAATGCCTCGACCTTTGCCTGCAGGGTCGTGGCGGGCACCGGCGCGGACATGCACTCGGCGATTACCGCCGGAATTGGAGCCCTGCGCGGGCCCAAGCATGGAGGCGCCAACGAAGTCGCCTTCGAAGTGCAAAAGCGCTATGACTCGCCCGATGAAGCCGAAGCCGACATCCGTCGCCGTGTTGAGGCCAAGGAGGTCGTGATCGGCTTTGGTCACCCGGTCTACACCACGGGGGATCCGCGCAACAAGGTGATCAAGGAAGTCGCACGGCGATTGTCCAAGGATGCCGGCAACATGAAGATGTTCAACATTGCCGACCGTCTCGAGACCGTGATGTGGGACGCCAAAAAGATGTTCCCGAACCTCGACTGGTTCAGCGCCGTGTCCTATCACATGATGGGTGTGCCGACGGCCATGTTCACGCCGCTCTTTGTCATCTCGCGCACCTCAGGATGGTCGGCGCATGTGATTGAGCAGCGCATCGA
>JBMSOD010000330.1:0-2296 GCA_049422085.1 Burkholderiaceae bacterium | reverse complement strand
TCTTCGCCCAGGACCAACATGCGCAGCAGTGAACGCGGGCTGGTTCCAGGTGCGATCTCGTAATTGCCAGCGCGAATCTGCCGAGCCTGCCCCGAAAGCCGGAACCAGCTAAACAACAACGAGGCGTTGACGTCAACCCCTGCGCGGCGCACATCGTGGGCAATCTCGCGTGGCGAAGTGCCTGGCTCGATCAAAAGATCCAGAGCCGGGGTGCCGGCCGGCAAACTCAATGACATGGGCGCGTGCAGCCACCAGGCCAAGCTCGCCGCGGTGAAGATCAGGCCCAGAAAAATCACGGCTAGAAGCCGGCGGACAACTCGCACAGAGATACTTGGTCGATCAGGCCCATGCATGGGCGGGGAAAGGTCGGACGATCATAATTGACCCATGTCTGATTCAAGCGAACTCCTCACGCTCAACCCTGCCGTGCAATCGGGGCAAGTCGAGTTGTCCCACATGGGGGTGATCGAGGTCAGCGGGGCTGACGCCACCGCCTTCCTGCAAGGTCAGCTGACCCAAGACGTGGCCCTGCTCGGCACCGATGCGGCGCGCTTGGCCGCTTACTGCAACGCGAAGGGACGCATGCAGGTGAGCTTTATCGTGATCAGGCGCAGCGCAGAGCAACTGCTGCTGCTTTGCGCGCGCGAGAGCGTGGCCGCCATGGTCAAGCGCCTTTCCATGTTTGTATTGCGGGCCAAGGTACGAATCAGCGATGTCACCGACCAGTACCGCATGTTTGGATTAACCGGCTCGGCCATTGAGGCGCTGGTGCCAGGACTCTCCAGCCGGCCCGCCTGGAGCAGGCAGGACAAGGGCGAGGCCATGGTCGTCCATCTGTATCCCGGGGCCGGGGTGGCACGCGCCTGCTGGTTGGCGCCCCTTTCTGCACCGGCTCCGCACGGTATCGACTCGGTCTCTCTGGGCTACTGGCATTGGCTCAGTGTGCGATCGGGTCTGGCCATGGTGGGGCCCGCGACCTTCGAGGCCTTTGTCCCCCAGATGCTCAATTACGAATCGGTGGGCGGCGTGAGCTTCAAGAAGGGCTGCTACCCCGGACAAGAGGTCGTGGCTCGCAGCCAGTTCAGAGGCAGTATCAAACGGCGCGCCTATCTGGTGCATGCCCAGGCTGCCTTGCTCATCGGCCAAGAGGTGTTTCATGACAGCGATGGCCAGCAGGCGTGCGGCCTGATTGCGGCGGCTGCGCCCCGACCTGATGGACAGGGTTTCGATGCCATCGTCTCCATGCAGGTCAGCGCCGCCCAGGCCGAGGCCGGGCATCTGCGCGCCGCAGACCCCGCCGCGGGTCCTGTGCTTAGCCTCATGCCGCTGCCCTATGCGCTGCTTGAAGACATCTGATCCCGCAGCCCAGCCAGAGGGCTGTGAAGACCCATCCCCATGTGCCTGATCGCCTTTTCGATCGGCGCGCACCCACGCTGGCCGCTGCTGATCGCCTCGAACAGGGACGAGCACTTTGAGCGCCCTACCCTGCCCTTGCAGAAATGGACCTCGCCTGCCGGTCAGGCTTTAATCAGCGGGCGTGATGGACGATCGGGGGGCATCTGGCTGGGCCTGGGCGAACGTGGTCGTGTAGCGTGGTTGACCAACGTGCGGGAACCCGTGCAACAAGGAGGCGCCCGATCGCGCGGTGAGTTGCCCCTGGCCTGGATCGATGGCACTGACAGCGTGCAAGCCTTCATCGACCGGCTCGATCCCCTGGCCTACCCGGGCTTCAACCTGGTGGTGGGTGATCTGGTGCAGCAGCGCTGGCACTGGATCAGCAACCGCCGCCCCGGTTTGCAACAGATGCAGGTGGATTGGCAGCACCAGCCCTTGTCGCCCGGCGTCTACGGCCTGTCCAACGCTTTTCTGGACACCCCTTGGCCCAAGACGGTCAAGTTGCGGCAGCAGTTGACCCAGGCCCTGGAGGAGGTCGCGCAGGCCGAGCCGCTGCGCGAACGCCTCTGGACCGCCTTGAGCGATCGCCAGCCGGCCCCCGACGACGCCCTGCCCCGCACTGGCGTACCGACCGAAACTGAACGAGCGCTGTCATCCGCACGGGTGCTCTTTCCCGATGGACGCTACGGCACGCGCAGCAGCACCCTGCTGATGGTCGATGCCCCAAGCGATGGCCCGTGGCAGGCGCAGATGGAGGAGCGTAGCTGGGATCCACACACCTTGGGCCAAAGTCGTCGCGAGACACTGGTCGTATCCGGTCGCCCACCTTGAATCACTTGCTGGGCGGCTCGCGCGCCGCTTCCCCGGGTGTCCGAAGGGATCGCAGTCAGAGCGATCGCAC
>JBMSOD010000329.1:0-2317 GCA_049422085.1 Burkholderiaceae bacterium | reverse complement strand
AATCCTCGATGTGGTCGCGAAGATGATTCGTGACGACTTCATCCCCAGGCTGCCGCCCGACGCGGTGTTTCACGCCAGGGTTGCAGCCAATGCCATCGACCTGGTGCGCCGGCAACTCGAGCAGGGCGACGCTCTCGAGGCGGCGTCTCTGGAGCGACTTCAGGCGCTGCTTGGACAATCCGGATCGGCCGAGTCTTTGGAGCGCGAGTTGTGTGAGCGCATTCGGGATCGCCGCCTGGGCATGAATACCCCAGGTCTGATCGAGCATCTCATGGCCGATACCCTGGCCAAGATGTCGATTGATCAGCCCAGTTATGCAAGCTACCGGGCCGAAATCTCTAATTCCTAAAACGTAGAACGAACGAATACCCCATCCAGGAGGAGCTTCAGTATGGATTTCAATCTGCCCACCGATCTTGTCGAGTTCCTGAAAAATCTCGACCGATTCATCGATCAGGACATCAAGCCCTTGCAGGCCCAGGATGACAACGAACGTTTCTTCGATCATCGCAGGGAATGGGCCAGGACCGATTTCGAGGCTGGCGGGCTGCCCAGGCACGAATGGGAGGCGCTGCTTGTGGAGTGCAAGAAGCGCGCGGACAAGGCCGGGTTCTGGAGACTGTCGCTGCCACGCGAATACGGCGGGCAGGAGATCGGAAACCTCTGGATGGCTGTCATCCGGGATCATCTGGCCCAGAAGGGTCTGGGCCTGTTCAATGATCTGCAGAATGAGCACTCGGTGGTCGGGAACTTTCCGGTCATTGTCATGCTGCGTGACTTTGGCTCTGCTGCCCAGAAGGAAAAGTTCATCAACGGTCAGCTGAACTTCACCACCCGGATCACCTTTGGCCTGACCGAACCCAACCATGGCTCCGATGCCACCCACATGGAAACCCGTGCAGTGCGCGAGACCCGCAACGGGGTTTCGGGCTGGCTCATCAATGGCGAAAAGATGTGGACCACCGGCATGCATGTCGCAACACATTGCGCGCTGTTTGCACGGACCACGGGCAAGCCGGGTGATGCGCTGGGCATCACCTGCTTCCTGGTGCCCACCGAAACCCCGGGCGTGAAGGTCGAGGAATACCTCTGGACATTCAACATGCCGACCGACCATCCGCGGGTGAGCTTTACCAATGTCTGGGTTCCGGATGATGCAATGTTCGGCTCCGAGGGTGCAGGTCTGCCGCTCGCCCAGTCTTTCGTGCACGAAAACCGAATCCGGCAGGCCGCAAGTTCGCTCGGCGCAGCACAGTTCTGCGTCAATGAAAGTGTCAAATACGCGCGGGAGCGTGCGCCATTCGGCAAGGCACTGGCGACCAATCAGGCGATTCAGTTTCCGCTGGTCGAACTGGCAACACAGTGCGAGATGCTGCGTCTGCTGATCCGCAAGACCGCCTGGGAAATGGACCAGATGCCGCATCCTGAAGTCGAGAAGAAGCTCTCGGACAAGGTCTCGATGTGCAACTACTGGGCCAATCGTCTGGTTTGCGAAGCTGCGGATCGCGCGATGCAGGTGCACGGCGGGATTGGCTACTCGAGGCACAAGCCCTTCGAGCATATCTATCGCCACCACCGTCGTTACCGCATCACTGAGGGCTCCGAGGAGATCCAGATGCGCAAGGTGGCCGGCTTTCTGTTCGGTTACATGGGACCCAACAAGCACTGAGCGGGCTCGGAAAGCGCATGGTCATTCCTGCCGGATTCGTGCCCATGGACGACAACATGGGCTACATGGCCCTGAGCGGCCCCTTCTACTGGCGTGAGCGCGAGGAGGGCGGGTATGACTACGGCTTCATGAGCGACGAGCGCCATGCCAATCCCAACCGTGTTCTTCATGGTGGGGCGCTGACCACCTTCGTCGATACGCTGCTGGGCCATGCAGTGGTCAAGGCCAGTGGTCGCCCCTGCGCGACCATTGCCCTGAACTCCCAGTTTGTCGCTGGTGCGCCGATCGGACAGTGGATCAGTGGCCAGGCTCGCATGCAGAAGCTCACCCGATCCCTGGCCTTCATCGAGGGAGAGGCCCGCGCAGGGGATGCCTTGCTGATCACCTGCACTGCGATTTTCAAGGTGTTCGGTGATGCGCGCTGAACTGCTCGGGGCCACGGCCCCGTCCGATCGTGCTCAAGCGCGCTGGCGCGGCGCCTGCTACCCAGGACTCGAAGGCCGCATCGCGGTGGTTACGGGCCATCGCGGTGGCATCGGCGCCTCGGTCGCCTCCCTGTTGCAGGATCAGGGCTGCACCGTACTCGGACTCGATCTGCCGGACGCCAACCTGGGCGATCTTGGTCCGCTGGAATCGTGTTTGGCTGCC
>JBMSOD010000328.1:0-2325 GCA_049422085.1 Burkholderiaceae bacterium | reverse complement strand
CTCAATCGTTCCGGGGTCACGCGCCTGTGCTACTGCGGCCCGGTGCTGCACACCCGGCCCGACCGACCTCACGCGAGCCGAGAACCGCTGCAGTTTGGCGCAGAAATTTATGGCCACGCCGGACTGGAGGCCGATCTGGAGGTTCAGGGCCTGGCCATCGAGGGCTTGCAGGCGGCCGGGTGCGGCCCCCTGCAAGTCGATATGGCCGATGTGCGCATCGTCAACGCCTTGCTCGACGGAGCCGCGATCAGTTCGGCGTTGCGAGCCCGTATCCATGCGGCTTTGGCGGCCAAGGATGCCGCTGAGCTCGAGGCGCTGCTTGGCCAGTCAACAGGTCTGTCGGAGCGATGCGCGGTCGGTTTGTCGGCCTTGCTCGGCCTTTATGGGGATGTCTCGGTGCTGAGCGAGGCGCGGACAGCTCTGGGCGATGTGCCCGGCATCGCGCAGGCTCTGGACGACCTCTGGCACCTGGCGACCCATTTGCGGGCCCAATACCCGGATTTGTCGATCAGTTTTGATCTGGCTGACTTGCGCGGCTACGCCTACTACAGCGGCATCCGATTTGCGATCTATGGCCAGGGCGAAGAATTGGCGCGTGGTGGCCGCTACGATGAGGTGGGCGCGGTTTTCGGCCGCAAACGACCGGCTGCCGGTTTCAGTCTTGATCTCAAGGAGTTGGTCAGCGTGCTCGCACCGCGTCCGCTCAGGCCCGCCATCCGCGCGCCCTGGGGGCAGGATGCTTCGCTGCGCCTGGCCATCGCCCGGTTGCGTGCCGAGGGCCATACGGTGGTCTGTGTGTTGCCCGGCCACGAACATGAGGTGCATGAATTCGACTGCGACCGTGAATTGATCCGGGTCGCTGAGCACTGGGTGGTACAAGCCCTGGACCGTGCCGGTTAAAGCCCGGCCCTTTTCTCCAAGCAAGACATCAAGATGACAAAACAGCAATCGCCCGCTGCGGGCCGCAACGTCGTGGTCGTCGGCACTCAATGGGGTGACGAAGGCAAGGGCAAGCTGGTGGACTGGCTCACCGAGAAGTCTCAGGGCGTCGTTCGTTTCCAGGGGGGTCATAACGCCGGCCACACCCTGGTGATCAACGGGGTCAAGACGGCCCTGCACCTCATACCCAGCGGCATCATGCGCCCGGGTGTCCGGTGCTATATCGGCAATGGCGTGGTCTTGTCGGTGACCAAGCTGCTCGAAGAAATCGAGGGGCTGGAGAAGGCCGGGGTGGAGGTGCGTTCGCGCTTGCGCATCAGCCAGAGCTGTCCCTTGATCCTGCCTTTTCATGCCGCGCTGGATGTGGCGCGTGAGGCGGCCCGCGAGAAGGCCGGCACCGACAAGATCGGTACCACCGGGCGCGGCATAGGCCCGGCCTACGAAGACAAGATCGCCCGGCGCGCGCTGCGGGTTCAAGACCTCAAGTATCCGGATCGTTTTGCCGCCAAGCTGCGTGATCTGCTCGAGCTGCACAACTTTGTACTTACCGCTTACTTGAAGGCTCCGGCAATCGAATTTCAGCCGGTTTACGATGAGGCGATGCGGCAGGCTGAACTGATAAAGCCCATGATGGCCGATGTCTCGCGCGAGCTCAACGAGGCCCATCGTGCGGGTGCGAACCTGCTGTTCGAAGGCGCGCAAGGCACTCTGCTTGATGTAGACCACGGTACCTATCCCTTCGTGACCTCGAGCAATTGTGTGGCTGGCAATGCAGCGGCCGGATCCGGCGTGGGACCGGGCCTGTTGCACTATGTGCTCGGGATCACCAAAGCCTACTGCACCCGAGTGGGGGGAGGGCCCTTCCCGACCGAGCTCGATTGGCAGACACCGGGCACGGTGGGATACCACCTCTCGACCGTTGGCGCAGAAAAAGGTGTGACCACCGGACGCAGCCGGCGTTGCGGCTGGTTCGATGCGGCCCTGCTCAAGCGATCGGCGCAGGTCAACGGTCTGTCGGGGCTGTGCATCACCAAACTCGACGTGCTCGATGGTCTGGAAGAACTCAAGCTTTGTGTGGGTTATCGCCTCGATGGTGAGCTGTTGGACATTTTGCCCATGGGGGCAGACGACATCGCCCGCTGCGAGCCGATCTACGAGAGCCTGCCGGGTTGGTCGCAGACCACGGTGGGCGTCACGCGCCTGCAAGATCTGCCGGTTCAGTCGCGCGACTATCTGCGGCGGATCGAAGCGATCACCGGCGTGCCTATCGCTATCATCTCGACCAGCCCCGATCGCGACCACACCATCCTGCTGCACGATCCCTTTGTGGCGATGCCTTCCCTCTGACGTACAGGAGACTCCCACCATGTTGACCGAAGACGGCAA
>JBMSOD010000327.1:0-2331 GCA_049422085.1 Burkholderiaceae bacterium | reverse complement strand
CCCGGATGTGGTCGTGATGGTGGGTGGCCCGTCCTTCGTCCAGAACCCAGGCCTGGCGCGCGATCTTGGCGCCGACTTCGGCACTTCGGATGCTCGCCAGGCGGTCGCAGAAGCGGTCAGGTGGGTCGATCTGGGCCCGCCGAGCCGCTGAACCGTCGAGGCACCCAACACGTGTCCGTGTCTGCCCCTGTATTCGAAGTATTCAAAATCACCGTTCTCCTCCTCCTCGTACCGCAGTCGTTGTCCAAATCGTCGTGAGTTCGATCGCCCCCCTGACCGAGGCCTTCGCCGCCCTGCCGCCAGGAGATGCTGCCGCCCTTTTGATCGCGGCAACTGACATCACCTTGCTGCTCAATGCCCAAGGCACCGTCTGCGACCTGCAGGTCGGCAGCGCGGAGCTCGCCGACCTCGACCACACCTCCTGGCTGGGCAAGTCCTGGGCCGACATCGTGAGCATCGAAAGTCGGCCCAAGGTCAAGGCGCTGCTCAATGAGGCGCTTGGCACACCCGAAAAGACCCCGGCCAGCCGCTGGCGTCACATCAATCACACCAGCAGCCAGGGACAGGATCTTCCGCTCCTGTACTCCGTCCTGCCTGCCGGAAACGGTCATGTGCTCGCCATTGGCCGCGACCTGCGCCCTTTTACGCGTATCCAGGAAAGGCTGATCGCCGCCCAGCAGGCCATGCAGCGCGACTATGTCCGGGTGCGCCAGCTCGAGTCGCGGTTCAGGGCGCTGTTCCAGGCGATCGCCGAACCGGTGCTGATCGTGGACGCCTCGTCGCTCAAGGTGGTCGAGGCCAACCCGGCCGCCGCGGAACTCTTCAGTGAAACCGTTCGCAAGCTCTTCGGGCGACAGATCACAGACTGCTTCGATGCTGGCAGTGGTCCTAAATTGCAGTCCCTGCTCGACTCCCTGCGCGGCACCCGGCAAACCGAGGCCACGCCGCAACGACTGACCACTGCGGCAGGACTGTCGGTCGATGTGTCGGCCGCCATCTTCAGGCTCGATGGCAGCACTCTCTTTCTGGTGCGCATCCCCGGCCTGCATCCGGGTGCAGTCGAGCCACTCACCACCGCCCGCCGTCCGCTGTTCGATGCGGTTGATCATGCGCCTGATGCCTTCGTGGTGACCGAACCATCCGGTCGGGTCCTTTATGCCAATCAGGCTTTTGCCGAGCTGGTCCAGCTCGACTCGCCCGAGGCGGCCATCGGCGAATCACTCGACCTGTGGCTTGGAAGATCCGGCGTCGACCTGGGTGTGATGATGGCCTCGCTGCGTCAGGGTGATGCAGTGCGACTCTTTCCCACCCTGATCCGAAGCCGCTTTGGCAATGAAACCTCGGTGGAGATTTCGGCTGCACCGGTCCTGGATGCCCGAACCCCTTGCCTTGGTTTCACTTTGCGCGATATTGACCGCAGGCCACAGACCGAAACACGGGAGGGCTCAGGCTTGTCCCGCGCCGTGGGTCAGCTCACCGAGCTGGTGGGTCGCGTCCCCCTCAAGGACATCGTCGGACAGACCACCGACATGATCGAGCAGATGTGCATCGAGGCCGCCCTGCATCTGACTCGCGACAATCGTGCGGCCGCTGCGGAAATGCTCGGACTGTCGCGCCAGAGCCTGTACGTGAAGCTGCGACGGTACGGACTGGGTGACCTCGCCGTCGATGAAGGACAGTGAGTCCGACGCCAGCGGCCCGGTGGTCGTGGTCGCACTGATCGATTTCAAGCCAGGTTCACGCCTGTGGGGCTGGTCGCGCATTGTCATGCGCTCTGCTGCGCTTGCAGGCACCCCGGGACTGCGCTTTGTCAAAGTGATGGGCAGCGGCCATCAGGGCGGCTTTGGGCTGCGACCGAGCGCCTCGATTCAGGGCCTGTTCTGCGTCTTCGACGATCTCGCCTCAGCCCGTCAGTTCACTGATCCTGGCGGCCGGCTTCAGGCCTGGCGTGATCGGGCCCGTGAATGTTTCTGCGTGAAGTTGCGTCCCTGGTCGAGCCGGGGCAGCTGGTCGGGCATGCGCCTGCCGGTCACCGCCACGCGGCCCGAGGCCGGCCCGGTGGCGTCGCTCACCCGCGCCTCAATCCGGCCAGGGCGCGCCGCCGCATTCTGGCGCATGCAACCCGCAGCCGAACGCTCACTCGCCGGCGCGAGTGGCGTGCGTCTGGCCTGTGGCGTTGGCGAAGCCCCCCTGCTGCGTCAGGCCACCTTCAGCCTCTGGGACAGTGTGCAGGCGATGGATGCCTACGCACGCACCGGCGCCCACCAGGCGGCCATTGAGGCCTCAGCCCGTGGCGGCTTTTTTTCGGAGTCGATGTTCGTGCGCTTTGCG
>JBMSOD010000326.1:0-2346 GCA_049422085.1 Burkholderiaceae bacterium | reverse complement strand
CGCAGCGCGCCCCGAGCGTAAGCGAGGGGCGAGGGCCATGGATGGCCCGAGTCAATCTCCCCCTCTTCGCCCCAAATCTCGGCAGTCGCTCAAGCTGCGCGACGAGCTGTAGCCTTGACGGTGGTCAAGGATTTTGACTTTTTCAGTGCTATCCGTGCCTGCCACAAATCGTAAGCGGTCTGTTGAGCAAGCCAGCGTTCCGCCGCGCCTCCGCGATCGCGTCCGAGCCAAGACTCGATACGCAACGCCATCGCTGGGCTGATCGCGGCTCGTCCATTCAGTACCTTGGATAGCGTGGTACGGTCGACGCCGAGCTGCGCGGCTGCTTCACCAACCCGTAAACCCAGAGCGGGTAACACGTCGTCTCTCAGCGTCAGTCCCGGATGGGGCGGATTGAACATTTCACTCATAACTGCCTCAGTGGTAATCCTGATAGTCGATCAGCACGGCGTCACCGTTCTCGAACGCGAAGATCAGTCGCCAGTTTCCGTTGACGCTGATGCTCCACTGATTGGCGAGTCGCCCTTTCAATGGATGCAGGTCCCAGCCCGGAAGATTCATGTCTGCGGGCCCCTTCGCCGCGTCCAGTGTGGCTAATTGACGACCAAGCCGGGCGGCATGCGCCGCCTGGATTCCGGCTTTGCTCCCCGATCGAAAAAATCGCTCGATACCCTTATGCCGAAACGACTTAATCACGGCATGAGTGTAGCGTGTGGCGCCACGGGCTACAATGGGGTGTACTCTGGGCTTTCCATCGGTTTGATCTAGAGCCTTTTGGACCGTTTGAATTACAGGCGAGCAGTCATTGTGCTCACTCCTCTTTATTCACCGACCGTTCAATCCTGTGCGTCCGGGAGTTTGAAAAAACAGATAGGCTTCTATGCATGCCTTCAAAAGCTGCAATTGACCTACCCATCGTGCGCGCGGGTGCACCGACCGGAACCGTGCTGGTTGTGTTTCATGGTGTTCCGGGATCACCGGCTGAGCTCCAGTGGTGGGACGCAGCAGCGAGACGTTATGGCGTACAACTTTGGAGTCTCTGTCGCAGCGACCTACCGGCAAATTTTCAAGGCACGACTTATTTCGAAGCGTTGGCTGCGGCACTTCCGACTTCTGATCCTTTGCATTTTGCGGGGTTTTCTATTGGTGGTTTTGTGGCCCTGCGTACTGCGCATATGGCCCAAAAGGCAGGTAGGAATATTGCCTCTCTCCATCTTCTATCAACCGCAGCGCCGTTAGAAGCGGGTGACTTTTTGACTCAAATGGCTGGTCAGTCTGTGTTCAGAATGGCGCAAAATCACCCGACATTGCTGCAGAGGGTAGCCGTTATGCAAGGGTGGCTGGCGCGGGTTTGGCCGGCAGCTCTATCTCGATTGTTTTTTGCCAGCGCTAGTTCATCCGATAAAACACTTGCTGCAGAACCCAACTTCCAAAAAATTGCGCGCATGGCCTTCGCGGATTCACTTAACGCAGGTCGAGTCGGCTATTTGCGCGATCTGCGGGAATACGTTCAACCATGGGAAAAAATAGTACCTGATGTACAGGCACCAACCTGGTTGTGGCATGGCACTGAAGACAACTGGTCACCAACTGGTATGGCGAGTTGGTTACAAGTAAACCTCCCAAATTGCCGCAGGCTAGATCTCGCTCAGGGTCAATCGCACTATGGTTGCCTACTCTCGAGAGTAGAAATAGTTTGCGCATTAGTAGCTGGGTCGAGTGCGCTGAGTTTGAACAGCGACTGATCCGCGCTCAATCCGCTAACAAGTGACCGGTCTTCACGAAGATCGTACAGCCCACCTCGCTGAACGGGGTGTGTTGGCTCATGTGCGGGCTCCTTATCCACGTCCCTTCGGGGTATGTGCCGTGCTCGTCCGCGAACACCCCGCGCACAACGCAAATCTCTTCGCCGCCGTAGTGGCGATGGGGACTGAAGCGGGTCTTCGGCGCCCATCGCACCAAGGTCGATCCGGCACCTTGGCGCATCAACGGCATCACGCTGAGGCCGGGGACCATGCCCTGATGCCAGGGTGCTCTGCTGGTATCGACGACCTCGCGCGCTGTCTGGTCGGGGCCGAGATGGCGCAATTTGACGAACAACGTGCAGCCGACGGTGCTGAACGGCGCATGCGTCGACCCCGGTGGATTCATGAGGTATGACCCCGCGGGATAGTCGCCTGTCTCATCGCTGAAGATGCCCTCGAGGACCAGAATTTCCTCGCCGAGGTCATGCGGGTGGGCGCTGAACCTGGCGCCCGGCTGGTAGCGGACGACGGAAGTCGCGCGGGCGACCTCGCCGCCTGTCCGATCGAGCATGCGCCGATCGACGCCTGCCTCCGGGCTCGC
>JBMSOD010000325.1:0-2359 GCA_049422085.1 Burkholderiaceae bacterium | reverse complement strand
CAGCCCGTGACGCGACCGAGGCTGCGGTCATAGAGCGAGCGCCCCGGTGCCTGTCCACGGGCGTGAATCGACGGGTCATGCCAGACCGATGAGAGCATCGGATCGAGGGTAAAGCTGACGAACATCGAGATCAGCACCGCAGCAACGATGGTGATGCCAAACTCGTGGAAAAACTTGCCGATGATGCCGCCCATAAAGCCGATCGGCAGGAACACTGCGACGATTGAAAAGGTGGTGGCCAGCACCGCCAGTCCGATTTCCTGGGTGCCTTCCAGTGAGGCCTGATAGGCGCTTTTGCCCATCTGCACATGTCGCACGATGTTTTCGCGGACCACGATGGCATCGTCAATCAGCAGGCCCACGCACAGGCTCAATGCCATCAGCGTGACCATGTTGATGGTAAAGCCGAAGGCGTACATGAACAGAAAAGTGCCGACGATGGAGATGGGCAGCGTCAGCCCGGTGATCACAGTCGATCGCCATGAATTGAGAAACAGGAAGACGATCAGCACTGTCAGGGCCGCACCTTCAATCAGGGTCCGGCGCACGTTGTCGACTGCCACCCGAATCGGCCGCGAGGTGTCGATCACCGGCTCCAGGCGGATTCCTGCCGGGACCTGCGGCCCGAGGTCCAGCAGGGCCCGATTGAGCCCGTCGATCACGTCGATGGTGTTCTCGTCCTGGGCCTTTTGCACGGACAGTAACAACGTACGCTGTCCGTTGCGCAGGGCCAGACTCTCGGTTTCCTGGGCGCCGTCCTGAATGTCGGCCACCTGGGACAAGGTGATCGGCACGCCCGCGCGTCGGGCTACGATCAAACGGCCGAAGTCCTCAGGTCGCTCGACCCGCGCCTCGATCCGGACCGTGCGTTCCTGCGTCAGCGATCGCACCGCGCCCAGGGGCAGGTCCTGGTTCTCGCTGCGGACCACGTTGGTCACCTGTTCCACCGACACACCGAGTGCCTCCATGGCCTGCGGCTTGAGGTAGATGTTGATTTCGCGTCGCGTGCCACCGACCAGATTGATCGAGCCGACGCCACGCACATTCTCCAACCGCTTTTTGAGCACCTGGTCGGCCCAGGTGGTCAAGGCCACCGGATTGCCGTAAGCGCTCGGCGCGCCTTGGCCAGCAAGATCCGGGGCCTGCATGACGGAAAGTGCCCAGATGGCCCTGCTGGCCGGGTCGAAGCGCATGACGCGGGGTTCTTTGACCTCGGTGCGTAAAGCAGGCCGGATGGCGGCGACTTTTTCGCGCACATCTTCGGCCGCCTTGCGTCCCTCGACATGAAGTTGGAACTCAACCACGACCACCGACACGCCCTCATAGCTGCGAGAGGTGAGGGCGTTGATGCCTGCAATCGAATTGACCCCCTCCTCGATCTTGCGTGTGACTTCGCTTTCGATGATCTCCGGTGAGGCGCCCGGGTATTCGGTGGTAATCACCACCACCGGAAAATCGATATTGGGGAACTGGTCAATGCGCAGTCGCTGGTAAGAGAACAAGCCCAGCACCACGATGGCCAGCATGACCATGGTGGCGAACACCGGGTTATGCAGGCTGACGCGGGTAAACCACATGGTGGGGCAGGGCGCGCGGCCCGATCAGGGCTTGCCGCCAGAGGGCTGGGACAGCGAGGTGATGCGGGCGGGCAGTCCCTCGCGCAGCGGCCCGACTGATGCGCGAAGCACCTGAGCGCCTTCGGGCAGATCGACGGTCACCATCATTTCATCGCCGATGGTTCCGCGTGTGCCCAAGCGCACGGGCTGATGGGCCACCGCGTCCTGCCGCAGTAACTGCACATAGGGCTGGGCCTGGTCTGTGCGCACTGCGGAAAGAGGCACGGCCGGCGCAAGTTTGCTGCCGGTCTCCAATTGCCCTTGAACGTAGAGCCCCTGCCGCAGCACGGCCGCTCGGTTGTCGATGCTCAGATAGGCCAGCACACTGCGGCTGGCGGACTGGGCGACCGGATTGATGCGCACCAACCGGCCTTGCAGAACCTGATCGCTGCCCTCGATGCGCAGTTGCGCAGTCTGACCGATCTTGAGCTGCAGTGACTCGGCCGCCGACACACTGGCTTCGAGTTCAAGGCGGCTGGTGTCGACGATCTCCAGCACCCGTGCGTCGATGGCCATGCGCTCACCCGGTTGCGCCAGTCGCTGCGCCACCCGTCCGGACAGCGGCGCCAGCAAGCTTGTGTCATCCAGATTCTTGCGGGCCACATCGACCGCAGCCAGCGCCGCCCGGTGGTTGGCTTGTGCCACTTGCAGGTTCGACAGGGATGCTTCCAGCGCCGTCTGGGAAATGAAGTTCTGCGCCACCAGGGCCCGGTTGTTCTCCAGCTGCCGCTGCGAGATGTCGA
>JBMSOD010000324.1:0-2370 GCA_049422085.1 Burkholderiaceae bacterium | reverse complement strand
ATAGGCCATGCGATTGACCGGCTCCAGCCCCACCTCCTTGAAGGTGGGCACGTTGGGCAGGATCGACAAGCGGTTGGGCGCGGCGACCACGATCGGAATCAGGCGTCCTTCGCGAATGAAGGGCAGGGCCGAGGGCAGGTTGTCGAAAATGATCGGGATCTGGCCCGCCACCACGTCGGCCAGGGCTGGCCCGGCGCCGCGGTAGGGAATGTGGGTCATGAACACGCCAGTCAGTGACTTGTAGAGCTCGGTTTGGAGATGACCGATGCCACCCGCGCCCGAACTGCCATAGGAATACTTGCCAGGGTTTCGTTTGAGCTCGGCAAGAAAGCCTGCGTGGTCCTTCGCCGGGAACGAAGGATGCACCGCGATCACATTCGGGGTGGCGGCCAGATTGATGATGGGCGTGAAATCGCCAATCGGGTCGTAGCCGATCTTGGGATTGATGGCCGGATTGGCGGCGGTGGTCGAGACCGTGGCCATGCCTAGCACATAGCCGTCGGCCGGCGAGCGGATCACTTCAAGTGCGCCGATCGCACCGCCTGCGCCCGCCTTGTTTTCAACCACCACGTTCTGACCGAGGTTGTCGCGAAGCTTGTCCGCCACCACGCGGGCCACGATGTCGGTGGTACCCCCTGGGGCAAAGGGGACCACGAGTCGCACGGCGCGACTCGGATAGGCTTGCGCGAAGCCTGCCTGCGGGACAAGACCAAGCGCGGCACTACCGCCTGCAGCCAGCAAAAGAGCACGTCGATCGGAGGAGGACGAGGTCATATGAAGCTCCTTGAGAGGACAGGGATCGATCCCTGGAGTCGAGGCCGGTACAATTGAGGAAATGACCGACCCGGTCGTGGCGCAAGCATAACGCGATGTCAGGAAACCTCCCCCGATGTCAGGAAACACCTTCGGTCAGCTATTTGCAGTGAGCTCCTTCGGGGAGTCTCATGGCCCCGCCATCGGTTGCGTCATTGATGGCTGCCCGCCCGGGCTCGAGTTGAACGAGTCCGATCTTCAGCCCGATCTCGATCGAAGGCGTCCAGGAACGTCGCGCCATGTCACTCAGCGGCAGGAGCCCGATCGCGTCGAGATACTGTCTGGGGTCTATCAGGGCAAGACCACCGGAACTCCGATCGCGCTGCTGATCCGCAACGAAGATCAGCGCAGCAAGGACTACAGCGCCATCGAACGGACCTTCCGGCCGGGGCATGCCGACTACACCTACTGGCACAAATACGGCATCCGCGACCCCAGGGGCGGAGGCCGATCCTCGGCCCGGCTGACTGCGCCCGTGGTGGCGGCTGGCGCCGTGGCGCGCAAGTGGCTGAGCGAACACCACGGGGTGCGCGTTCGAGGTCGCATGAGCCAGCTGGCCGAGATCGTGGTGCCGCTGACCGACTGGGATCAGGTCCATCGCAATGCCTTTTTCGCGGCAGATGCCGCCATCGTTCCGCGCCTTGAAGAAGCCATGGATGCCCTGCGCAAGTCAGGAGACTCCTGTGGCGCGCGGATCGATGTACTGGCCGAAGGCGTCCCCGCCGGCTGGGGCGAACCGCTCTTTGACAAGCTTGATGCCGACATCGCTTACGCCATGATGGGGATCAACGCGGTCAAGGGGGTCGAGATCGGCGCAGGCTTTGCCTGCATCACCCAGCGTGGCAGTGAGCATGGCGATGCGCTCAGTCCGCAGGGCTTCCTGGGCAACCATGCAGGAGGGGTTCTGGGCGGCATCTCGACCGGCCAGCCGATCACGGTATCGATTGCCATCAAGCCCACCTCAAGCATCCGTACGCTGAGGCCGTCCATCGACATCGAGGGCAAACCAGTCGATGTTCAGACCTTGGGCCGACATGATCCCTGCGTCGGCATTCGAGCCACGCCGATCGCCGAAGCCATGCTGCTGCTTGTTCTGATGGACCATGCCTTGAGGCATCGTGCGCAGTGCGCCGATGTCAGGGTGCCTTTCGGTCCGGTCCCGGGCGAGGCGAGCACCTCGGGCTGAGCTGAGCGAAGGGGCCGCCGGAACAGCCTGATGCATCTGACTCCAGCGGCGGGCGTACGCGCCCTGTTTTTCGCCTACTTCAGTTTCGCCGGGCTGTTTGCCCCCTGGCTGGGGGTCTGGCTCGACGCTCGGGGCATGAGCATCGTGCAGATCGGCCTGCTGCTTGCCGTGCCACAGATGATGCGCCTGGTGGGTCCACCCCTCTGGGGCGGGTGGGCAGACCGAACCCAGAAGGGCATCCTCCTGCTTCGCTGCAGCGCTGCGGGCGCCCTGGTTCTGGTGGCGCTGCTGACCATGACCGAGCTCGCCTGGGAGATCGCGCTCGTCGCCGAGATCGGCGACTGGAAGCAATTCCGCTCGGGCCGCAGCCT
>JBMSOD010000323.1:0-2397 GCA_049422085.1 Burkholderiaceae bacterium | reverse complement strand
TCGGGGCTTTTTGTTATGGTCTGCTGTCCAGTTGAATGACAGGCACCCATGAGCACTCCCGACTACGCCATCTTCGATGCCGGTGACGTTGTACTGCAAAGCGGCCGCACCTTTCCATCCATGCGGATCGCCTACAAGACCTACGGCACGCTGGCACCCGATCGCGACAACGTCATCGTCTATCCGACCTCGTTCGCGGCACAGCATCACGACACCGAGTGGCTCATTCGACCCGACGGCATCCTCGATCCGTCCCGTTACTTCATCATCGTTCCGAACTTGTTCGGCAACGGTCTGTCGTCTTCGCCATCGAACACGCCCTGGCCCCTGACCGGCAACCGCTATCCCGATGTCACCTATCACGACGCGGTGCGCGTGCAGCAGCGGCTGCTTGCCGAGGTGTTCGGCATCCAGCGCGTGAAGATGGTGTACGGCTGGTCAATGGGCGGCATGCAGGCCTATCACTGGGCGGTGGCCTTTCCGGAGCTGGTTGAACGGATCGCGGTGGTCTGTGGCTCATCGCGATGCGCGCCACACAATGCGGTGTTCATTGACGGCGTACGCGCGGCACTGCAAGCCGATCCCACCTTCATCGATGGCGCGTTCACCGGTCGACCTGTCCGCGGTTTCCGGGCCATGGGCCGCATCTACGCAGCCTGGGCGCTGTCGCAGACTTTTTATCGTGAGCAGGCCTGGCGTACGCTGGGCTTCAGCTCGCAGGAGGACTTCCTCGTGCGCAGTTGGGAGCACACCTTCTCGCGTCGCGATCCCTGCGACCTTCTCGCACAACTCTGGACCTGGCAGCAGGGCGACATCTCAGCCCATGCAGACTTCAACGGCGACCTGGCTGCGGCCTTGCGCTCGATTCGTGCCAAGGTGCTCCTGATGCCGGGTGATCACGACCTTTACTTCCAGGTTGAAGACAACCGGCTGGATCTGGCGCATCTGCGTGATGCTGAACTGCGACCGATTCCGTCGATCTGGGGACACCGCGCCGGCAATCCGGCGGCCAACCCGACGGACGCGGCCTTCATTGCCAAGGCCGTTCAAACCTTACTCGCGGCGCCTTCGTCTCTGTAAAACCTATCCATCAATCAGTGCGCTCAGGCGCCCAAGTGCATCATCGATCACGGCCTGCGGTACGCGGTCTGTTTTTCTGGCCTTTCTTGCTGCAAGGTCGAGCATTCGGATCTTATTGATCAGCGCCACCCCGTGTGTTTTGCATCCGGCGCCTGTGAGACTCACCGCGAAGCCCGCGTAACGCGAATAGTCGCCGCCCTGTGTAATGGGGGCGACCAGCACGTCGCCCAGACGATTGAATTGCCGAGTCGTCAGAACAAGAGCGGGGCGGGTGCCTTTCTGCTCGTGTCCTAGTGCTGGATCCAGGGGCACGCGCTACCGGCTCGTTCTATGGGAGTCAATCCTTGTTGAACACAACGAGAGGTATCGATAGAGATCAGCGGCTTGCCGATGACAGGGTCAAGATTTGAACGAGACCACTGCGACGGACTTAATGGCTAAAATGGCCACTTCGCATCAGGAGTCCATCATGCGCGTCTCTGCCACAGAAGCAAAAAACCGTTTTGGAAGCCTGTGTGCCCAAGCCAAGCGAGAGCCTGTGTTCGTTGAAAAAGCCGGCCAGCTCGATACCGTGATCCTCTCAGCCGAGCACTACCATGCTCTCAAGGCGCATCAAGACAAGCTCAACCTGAGCGCACGAAAGAAGAAGTTCGAAGCAGAGTTTGTTGAATGGATCGCCGCCGAGAATGCCCGTGTCGAAGCGCACGGCATCCCGGGTTCTGACTTGCGCCCATTTTGAGTCGACCGTGGCGCAGGCCAGTGCACTGGTATCTGCAATGGATGCGGTGCTGTCCGGCATCTAGGGTCTTTTCGATCCCGATCAGTTGCATCCCATGTGGCGCCGATACATCTCGGGGTTGTGCCCCGCAGGCACACTCTTGCATGGGTCCTCGGCGTAGCCGCGAAGGACGTTGTACCGCTTGATCTGTTCAGGTTTGAGGTACTGCACCGTCTTGTAATGTTGAGACAGATGGATGAATCGAAGTTCGGCCCTTGCAGACTCTGCTTCGGTTAACAGACGTCTCAGAACCACCTCGTCCACGGCCCCCCTGGCAAAGGCAGCCTCCACGGCGGTTTCTGCCGCGATCAGCCGCTCGCCGGTCGAGATCGCCGCCTTGCGCATGTCATCGAACAGGGCCTGGGTCTTGGCCACCTGTTCTGGGGTCAGCGGAATCTGATCTTTGAGTTCCAGCAGATGCGCTGGTCCGGGCATACCATTGAGTTCGGCGGCGAGGGCCAGCCCCCAGCCACCTCCTCGCCGAAGTTCCTTGATGTCATTGTCGGACAGGGACTTGATCGCCCGGTTCTGCATGCCCG
>JBMSOD010000322.1:0-2439 GCA_049422085.1 Burkholderiaceae bacterium | reverse complement strand
TGCCCCCCCCCGCGCCGCCTGAAATACCACATCGGGATCAGTGCGCTGGCCAGCATCAGGCCCAGCGCCAGGGGATAGCCCAGGGGCCACTCAAGCTCGGGCATGTATCGAAAGTTCATGCCGTAAAGGCTGGCCACCAGGGTGGGTGGCAGCAGGGCCACGCTGGCCACCGAGAAGATCTTGATGATCTTGTTTTGGTTGATGTTGATGAAACCAACGGTTGCATCCATCAGAAAGTTGATCTTCTCAAACAGGAAGGCTGTGTGCGAATCGAGCGAGTCGATGTCGCGCAGGATCTGCCGCGCATCCTCGAACTGCTCGGCCCCGAGCATCTTGCTGCGCATCATGAAGCTCAGCGCGCGCCGTGTGTCCATCATGTTGCGGCGTATGCGGCCTGAGAGGTCCTCATGACGGGCGATGGCCGCCAGCACCTCGCCGGCCAGCTCGTCAGTCACATGACCCGACAGCACCCGGGCGCTGACTTTCTCCAGATCGATATAGATGCCTTCAATGGTGTCAGCCGAATATTCGGCATCGGCATCGAAGAGCTTAAGCAGCACATCCTTGGCGTCTTCAATCAGCCCCACTGCGCGACGGGCCCGCATCCGCACGAGCCGAAACACGGGAACGTCTTCATCGTGAATCGAGAACAGAACCCCCCGGCTCTTGTGGTCCTCGTTCATCCGGTTGAGGATGAAGGCCACCCGTACCGTATGCGGCTCGTCGGCGTCGGCGATCAAAAAGTCCGAGCGGATGTGAAGCTCTCCGCTGTCTTCCTCGTAAAAGCGCGCCGACTCTTCAATGTCCTCGTCCATCGCATCTTCCGGGATAGACAGGCTGAAGTGCTGTTTGATCCAGCGCTTTTCTTCGGGGGTGGGTGATTCCAGATCCACCCAGATAGGCTGAAAGCGCGAGAGCTCCTCCAGGGATTCGATTTCTTCCTGGAAGAGCCGTCCGTTGGCGAGAGTAAAAACATTGAGCATGGCGGGCTCCCTGCGGGATCTTGCGGATCGGTTTGGGCCGCGGGCGCCATGGGCGCACCTGCGGGGCGGGGTGAAGGCTCGCTTTCCACCCGCGCGGCCGGCCAGGCCGGTGCAGAGT
This sequence comes from Burkholderiaceae bacterium, assembly GCA_049422085.1. Lineage (GTDB taxonomy): Bacteria > Pseudomonadota > Gammaproteobacteria > Burkholderiales > Burkholderiaceae_E > UBA4615. The sequence goes on along the minus strand of JBMSOD010000322.1, from coordinate 1,338 downwards.
TGAAAGCTAGCGACTAGGGCTGCTTTCCATAGGGCACTCCGTGCAATGAACTCTCCTTAATTATCGCACCGAAGGGTTTGTTTTTTGTCACTTTTTTTGCTTTCTGACCGTCTTGGGGCCGCCAGATCGGGTCAGTATTACCGACCGATTGCCTCAGGCCTTGCAAAGTCTCATCCGCAGGCGCATGATGGTTGCAAGCGCTTTTCCAGGCCACCTGCCCGAGACCAGGGCGGCCCTCGTGCATGACTCTCTCAATGACAAGGAGCTCCTCATGAATCTGACGATCAGCGGCCACCATTTGGAAGTGACCCCTGCACTTCGATCCTATGTCACCAGCAAGCTCGACCGGATTGCCCGTCATTTTGATCAGGTGGTCGATATCCGGGTGCTACTGACGGTGGACAACATGAAGGAAAAAGAGCGCCGTCAGCGGGCCGAGTGCAGCGTACACGTCAAGGGGCGAGATCTGTTCGCCGAAAGTTCGCATGCCGACCTCTACGCCGCCGTCGATGAGCTGGCTGACAAGCTCGACCGGCAGGTGGGGCGACACAAAACCCGGATTCAGGAGCACCACCATATGGCGGTCAAGCGCCAGGTGGACGGATCGGTGCTCAACGCCTGAGCCCCGACCGGTCCGATTTGTGGCGCAGCCGCCCCTCGGGGCGGCTTTTTTCTGACCTGGCGCGGCCTTAAGGCAGGGATGCGGTGCATAATTTGCGCCCACCCCTCATGAATTCGGCTGCCCACGCCATGAATCGTCTGTCCCAGATCCTGCCCGCCGGCCATGTCCTCGTGGGCGTGGAGGCTTCCAGCAAGAAGCGAGCTTTCGAGGAGGCGGGCCTGCTGTTTGAAAACCAGCACGGTCTCAATCGGGCTTTGGTTACCGATAGCCTCTTTGCCCGCGAGCGGCTGGGCTCGACGGGTTTGGGTCATGGGGTGGCCATTCCCCACGGACGCATCAAGGGTCTGAAGGCCCCGCAGGCAGCCGTCTTTCGCCTGGCCGCGCCCATCGGCTTTGACGCGCCGGACGAGCAGCCCGTATGCCTGCTGATCTTTTTGCTGGTGCCTGAGGCCGCGACCCAGAAGCACCTGGAAATCCTCTCTGAGATCGCCGAATTACTCAGCGATGCCGGCCTGCGTGAGCAGATCATGGCTTGTGACAGCGCCGCCGATCTGCACGCGATGGTGGCCCGTTGGCAGCCTGCCCAGGTCGCTCCCTGAGCCGGGCAGCGGTCGATGAAGCCCACCGTCGTCAGTGCCGATGTTCTCTTTGAGGACCACCGTAACGCCCTGAAGTGGCAGTGGCTGGCGGGCCTGGGCGCCTCGGAGCGCCGCGTT
>JBMSOD010000321.1:0-2439 GCA_049422085.1 Burkholderiaceae bacterium | reverse complement strand
GCACGATTGGCCACGTGGACCATGGCAAGACGACGCTGACGGCGGCGATCACGACCATTTTGGCCTCCAAGTTTGGTGGTGAGGCCAAGGCATACGACCAGATTGATGCGGCTCCTGAGGAGAAGGCGCGGGGCATCACGATCAACACGGCGCACGTGGAGTACGAGACGGCCAACCGGCACTATGCGCACGTGGACTGCCCGGGCCATGCTGACTATGTCAAGAACATGATCACGGGCGCTGCGCAGATGGACGGGGCGATTTTGGTGGTCTCTGCTGCTGACGGCCCGATGCCGCAGACGCGCGAGCACATTTTGCTGGCCCGCCAGGTGGGTGTGCCCTACATCATTGTGTTCATGAACAAGTGCGACATGGTCGACGATGCCGAGTTGCTCGAGTTGGTGGAGATGGAGGTGCGCGAGCTGCTGTCCAAGTACGACTTTCCGGGTGACGACACCCCGATTGTCAAGGGCTCTGCCAAGCTGGCGATGGAAGGCGACAAGGGCGATCTGGGGGAGCAGGCGATCATGCGCCTGGCCGATGCGCTGGACAGCTACATTCCGACGCCTGAGCGCGCGGTCGATGGCACGTTCCTGATGCCTGTGGAAGACGTGTTCTCGATTTCTGGCCGTGGCACGGTGGTGACGGGCCGTATCGAGCGTGGCGTGATCAAGGTGGGCGAGGAGATCGAGATCGTGGGCATCAAGGATACGCAGAAGACCACGTGTACTGGCGTTGAGATGTTCAGGAAGCTGCTCGATCAGGGTCAGGCCGGTGACAACGTGGGCATTTTGCTGCGAGGCACCAAGCGCGAGGAGGTCGAGCGCGGCCAGGTGCTGTGCAAGCCCGGCTCGATCAAGCCGCACACGCACTTTACGGGCGAGATCTATGTGCTCTCGAAGGAAGAGGGCGGCCGTCACACGCCGTTTTTCAACAACTACCGTCCGCAGTTTTACTTCCGCACGACCGATGTGACGGGTGCCATTGAGCTGCCTGAGGGCAAGGAGATGGTGATGCCTGGCGACAACGTGTCGATCACGGTCAAGCTCATTGCGCCGATCGCGATGGAAGAGGGCCTGCGCTTTGCCATCCGCGAAGGCGGCCGTACCGTCGGCGCCGGCGTCGTGGCCAAGATCCACGCTTGATTCCCCAACCTCAGTTCAGGAATCAATCATGGCCTCCAAGCAAAAAATTCGCATTCGCCTCAAGGCGTTTGATTACAAGCTGATCGACCAATCGGCCGCTGAAATTGTTGACACCGCCAAGCGCACCGGCGCCATCGTCAAGGGGCCGGTACCGCTGCCGACCCGGATGAAGCGTTTTGACATCTTGCGTTCGCCGCACGTCAACAAGACCAGTCGCGACCAGTTGGAAATCCGCACCCACCAGCGCCTGATGGACATCGTCGAGCCGACCGATAAGACGGTCGACGCCCTGATGAAGCTCGATCTGCCCGCCGGCGTGGACGTGGAAATCAAGCTGCAGTGAACCCCTGATCCCGGTTTCGGGCCCCGGGGCTTGCCCTTGGAGCTCAAATCGGGGTATACTTGTAGTCTTTTCCGCCTTCGCGGGCGGGAAGGCTATCAACTCTCTTTCGTATTCCAAACGCAGCGCGCCAATTGAAGCGGCTGCGGCGAAAGCAACGGAGCAAAAATATGAGTCTGAGCAAGTCCCTGGGCTTGCTGGGCCGCAAGGTGGGCATGATGCGCCTGTTCACCGATGACGGGGATGCTGTTCCTGTCACGGTGGTGGACGTGTCAAACAACCGCGTGACCCAGGTCAAAACCCAAGCCAACGATGGCTACGACGCCCTGCAGGTGACCTTTGGTGCCCGCAAGGCCTCCCGCGTCAGCAAGCCGCAGGCCGGCCATCTGGCCAAAGCCGGCGTTCAATCTGGCGAAATCCTCAAAGAATTCCGCGTCAGTGCTGATCTGGCGGGCAAATACGCCGCCGGCACTGTCCTGCCCGCCGCCGATGTGTTCGCGGTTGGCCAGCAGGTCGACGTGCAGGGCACCTCGATCGGCAAGGGCTACGCAGGGACCATCAAGCGCCACAACATGGGCTCGCAGCGTGCCTCGCACGGTAACAGCCGTTCGCACAATGTGCCGGGCTCGATCGGTATGGCGCAGGACCCGGGGCGCGTGTTCCCCGGCAAGCGCATGACGGGCCACATGGGTGATGTCACAGTGACCATCCAAAACCTGGACATCGTGCGCATCGACGAAGCGCGCCAGTTGCTGATGATCAAGGGCGCGATCCCGGGCGCCAAGGGCGGTTTTGTGGCCGTCCGTCCCGCCGTCAAGGCCCCCGCAACCAAAGGAGCGAACTGATGCAGGTCGATCTCCTCAATGAACAAGGGCTGGCCGCCGCAAAGGTGGATGTGCCAGACACTGTGTTCGGTCGCGAGTACAACGAATCGCTGATTCACCAGGTGGTCGT
>JBMSOD010000320.1:0-2445 GCA_049422085.1 Burkholderiaceae bacterium | reverse complement strand
ACCGCTGACTCCGCGCGGATCGCGGTCTTCGATCAACTGCCGCCAGCCGGTGGTAAAGCCAAAGCGTGCTCCAGCCAGGGCGGCACCCAAGCCAATCCCAACCACGAACAGCAAGGCTTGCCGGGTCGAGATGCTCCAGATCAGAAAGACGAAAAAGGCGGCCATTGCGGCCGCCAGAGGAATGCGTTTCACGGTACTCGGCTGATTTCAGGGGTTACTTGAGGTTCTTCTCGGCCCAGAACTTTGCATCAATCAGCATCTGCTTGGCCCGATTGGGCACATTATCCATCGGCAGATTGCGGGGGTCGGCAGACCACTCAACCATGGAGCCGGCATAGAGCTTGACGTTCTTCTTGCCCGCCACCTCGGAAAGCGCAAACCAGTTGGTCGCCGCCCAGTGCCCGGTATTGCAGAAGGACACGGTTTCCTTGGAATCGTCGAGTTGTACCTCCGAGGCGACTTTTTTCGCTGCGTCTCCGCTGATCAGCTGCGAGCTGCCCGGCGTGAACCACCGTGCGTGTTCAAAATTGACAGCTCCCTTGAGCGTGCCCGGCACCTTGGCCGCGACATGTCGTGTTTCGCCCGAGAAGAACTCTGCCGGACGCGCATCGATCAGGTTGACCTTGTTGGCGGCCATCTGCTGACGCACATCTTCCTTGGTGGCAATCAGGGAGGCATCGAGCTTGGGCGAGTAGGCGCTGGGGGCCGCATTATTGGTCTGGGTTTCCTGCGGCAGGCCAGCAGCCGCCCAGGCCTTCATACCGCCGTTCAGCACGGAGAGCTCTTTCAGGCCCAGCACCTTCAGGGTCCAGTACACCCGGGCCGAAGCGCCGAAGTCGGTTTCATCCGCACCGCTGGAGACCACGACCGCATGAGTCTCCGGAGACAGGCCAAGCTTCTGAATCTGGCTGGCGAGCTTGTTGATGTCGGGCAGTTCGCCCGGATTGCTTGCCGGTCCGCGCCAGCTGCCATAGGGGGCCGACAGGGCGCCCGGGACATGGTTGGCGCCATAGGCCTTGCTGTCGCGGATGTCGAGCACCCGCAGGTTGGGATTGCCGATCAGGGCGCGCAGTTCGGCAGGGCTCAGAAGGGGCTGGGCTGCCCAGACGGTGGCACTGGCCAGTAAGCCGGCTGACAGGGCGATAAAACGGGCGAGAAGGCGCATGACGACTCTACAAGAAGGAAAGCGAGGGAAGGCTGCGGATCATGCCCGTCCTCGGGCTGATGGCCAACAAACCGAAAGTTGCAAGGACATGCCTTGGCGAGTCGGTAAACTCTGAGGATGAGCAGTGATGACTTTGCCGGTCTGCCTGCGCGTGTCGCTTCCGATCCTGAAGTGGCTGCGCTGCGAGTGCCGCCCCATTCCATCGAGGCTGAGCAGTCCGTGCTCGGCGCCGTGCTGCTCGACAACACCGCCTGGGAGCGGATCGCCGATGTGGTCCGGGAAGAGGATTTCTACCGCCACGACCATCGCCTGATCTGGCAGCACCTTGCGCGCTTGATGGGCAACAACCAGCCGGCCGACGTGCTCACCCTGCATGACGCACTCAAGTCCACGGCCAAGCTCGAACAGGCGGGCGGTCTGAGCTACCTGAACGCCCTGGCCAGCGGGACTCCCTCTGCAGCCAATGTCCGTCGCTATGCCGAAATCGTCCGTGACCGGGCGATCCTGAGGCGGCTGGTTACGGTGTCCGACGAGATTGCCACCAATGCGCTCAACCCACAGGGGCGCGACACCCGGCAGATTCTCGACGAAGCGGAATCTCGGGTTTTTCAGATCTCCGAGGACGGAGCACGCGGCCGTTCCGGGTTTCAGGAGCTGGGCAAGGTGCTGGGCCAGGTGGTCGAGCGCGTGGACGAGCTCTACAACCGCGAAAATCCGAATGACATCACCGGGGTGCCCACCGGGTTTACCGATCTCGATCGCATGACTTCGGGCATGCAGCCCGGGGATCTGATCATTGTGGCGGCACGTCCCTCGGTGGGTAAGACCGCGCTTGCCCTCAACATGGCCGAGCATGTGGCGGTTGACCAGGGCCTGCCCGTCGCGGTGTTTTCCATGGAAATGGGCGCAACACAGCTCGCTATGCGTCTGCTGTGTTCGGTTGGCCGGATCGACCAGCAGCGACTGCGCACCGGGCGTCTGAATGACGACGACTGGCCGCGTCTGACCCATGCCATGGAAAAGATGCAGGATGCGCAGCTTTTCATCGACGAAACACCGGCGCTCAATCCTCTCGAGCTCAGGGCTCGGGCGCGACGATTGGCCCGCCAGTACGGCAAGCTCGGTCTGGTCATGGTCGACTACCTGCAGCTCATGACCGGCACAGGCTCAGGCGGCGAAAACCGCGCTACCGAGGTCGCGGAAATCTCCCGATCCCTCAAGGCCCAGGCCAAGGAGCTCGATGTTCCGGTGATCGCGCTCTCGCAGCTCTCGCGCGAGGT
>JBMSOD010000319.1:0-2458 GCA_049422085.1 Burkholderiaceae bacterium | reverse complement strand
GCTGCGGGTGCATGTCCGCAGCGCTTTGATGGTTCCTTGGGGACCTCTGGCTGTCAGTCGAGCGTAATGTTCTCGCGCCGGATCACTTCGCCCCAGCTGGCGGTCTCGGCCTTGATGCGGGTCGCAAACTGCGCTGGCGGCGTCAGCTCGACCGTGCCCTGCCTGAGCAGACCCTGCATGGCGGTGGTGTCATTGCGTGCCGAGGCGATCGCGTTGTGCAGAATCTCCAGAACAGCCTTGGGCGTACCCGCAGGCGCAAACAAGCCCAACCAGAAGGTGATCTCGACACCGGGCAGACCAGCCTCGGCCAGGGTGGGCACATCGGGCAGGTCGCGCCACCGGGTGCCCGACGTGACCGCCAGCGCCTTGAGCTTGCCGGCCTTGATGTTGGGCACCGTGACCGGCGTATCGAGCAGGAAGTCAATCTCCTTGCCCAGCAAGCCGAGCTGGGCATTGACGCCACTCTTGTAGGGCACATGCCGGGTCTGGATGCCTGCCTTGTTGTTGATCATCTCGCTGCCCAGATGGGCCAGATTGCCCGGCCCTCCGGAGCCATAGGTGAGCGCTCCGGGCTTGCTGCGCGCAAGCGCCAACAGGTCATTGAGCGAGTTGACCTGGCTGGTGCGCTCGCCCGCCGGATTGACGACCAGGATGAACGGAGCCGACACCGCCATTGAGAGCGGCACGAAGTCGCGCTCAGGCAGATAGGGCAGCTTGCGATAGATCTGCGGATTGACCGTAATGCTGCTGGAGTTGGTGACCAGCAGGGTATAGCCATCCGACGCGGCCCGGGCCACCTCGGCCGCACCGAGCGAGCCATTGGCGCCTGCACGATTCTCGACGGTCACCGGCTGGCCCAGAACCGCACGCAGATGTTCGGCAAGTGCGCGAGAGATGCCGTCAGTAGCACTGCCGGCCGGAAAGCCAGTGATCAGACGAATGGGCTTGTTGGGCCAGGACTGGCCCTGCGCACCCGCCCCCGACGCGACTGCAAGCAGGGACAGGCCCGAGAGCCCCGCGCCAGCGCCAATCAGCCGCCGGCGCGACCTCGACGTAAACCCGGATTCCCGGAAGCGCACCTGATCAGGGGTTTGGGTCATGCGGGTCTCCTTTCATCGTGGATGAAGATCAAAATTATTTGCCAACCAGATAAAGAGACAGCGCAGGCACTGTAACGACCACCACCAGCCATACGAGCATGATGATCACGAAGGGAATGGCCGCCCTGGTGATCGTGACGAAGGACTCCTTGAAGGCCGCCATGGCCACGATCAGGTTCAGGCCCACCGGCGGGGTGAGGTAGCCGATTTCGAGGTTGGCAATCATGATGATGCCGAAGTGGATGGGATCGAATCCCTTGGCCACAGCCAGAGGTTCAAGCAGTGGTGCCAGGATCAGAATGGCCGAGCCCACATCCATCAGGCAGCCCACAATGATCAGCAAGACGTTGATCATGAACATCAGGATCCAGCGGTCTTCGATGGTGCCCACCAGGGCCTGAACCATGTGCTTGGGCGCGCCAGAGTGATCCAGGATGGTGTTCAGACTGCCCGCAATACACAGCAGCGGCAGCAGGGTGGCCAGCAGCTTTACCGTCTCGAGCACCACCTCATTGAACTCCTTGAGATGCATCTCGCGGGTGGCGAAGTAGTGGCGTACCTTCTGGAAGGCACTCGCTCCGGCGGGGGCGGGCTTGGCCCCCTCCCTCTCATGGATCAGAAACTCGATCAAGAGGGCATAGGCCAGTCCCATGGCGCCCGCTTCGGTCGGGCTGAACCAGCCGAAATAGATGCCGCCGATGAGAATGAAGGGCAGCAGGATGGCAAAGATGCCGCCGAAGAAGGATTTGAGAGCAGCCTCCAGCGTCAGCTTCTCGCTGGGCAGGTGCTTATTCATGTAGAGCGCATAGGCCGCGAACAACAGGGTGAGCAGCAGCCCGGGGCCGATGCCTGCCACAAAGAGCTGGGCGATGTTGCGCTCGGTCATGATGCCGTACAGGATCAGCGGAATCGAGGGCGGAATGATGATGCCCAAGGTACCAGCCGAGGCTACCGAGCCCAGCGCGAAACTCTTGCTGTAGCCCTTCGCCACCAGCGCCGGATACATGATGCTGCCGATGGCCAGCATGGTCACGATGGACGATCCGTTGATCGCCGCAAAGGCCGCGCAGGACAGCACACAGGCAATACCCAGCCCGCCCGGGATCGGGCTGGTGAGTGTGGCCATGATGCCGATCAGCCGCTTGGCGATCGAACCCTTGGACATGATGTTGCCCGCGAGCATGAAGAGCGGAATCGACAACAGCACTTCGCGATCGACCGTGAACCAGAAGTCCTGGATCAGATAGTCGATCTTGCTCTTGGCGACAAACACATGCACATAGGCGGTGGCCACTGCGAGCACCAGCACCAGACTCTGTCTGAGCAGCAGCAGCAGGACAATCAGCCCCAGAAGAATG
>JBMSOD010000318.1:0-2503 GCA_049422085.1 Burkholderiaceae bacterium | reverse complement strand
CTCGAGTTCGCGGGCTGCGGCGATGCCCTCCCAGGTGGCGGCAATCTTGATCAGGATGCGCTCTGGCCCAAAGCCGGCCTGGGCATATCGCGCGATGATGCGGCGGGCCCGGTCGGCTGTGCCGGCGCTATCGAAGGACAGACGGGCATCGACCTCCGTCGAGACCCGTCCTGGCACGATGCGAAGGATTTCTGTCCCGAAACGCACGAGCAGGGCATCGACCCGATCCTCGGCTGGCGCCCCGCGACAGTCGGCGAGCGTCTCCTCGACAAGCGCGCGATACTGCGCCTGACCCGCAGCCTTCAGGATGAGGGTGGGGTTGGTGGTGGCATCGCGGGGGGCGTAGGCCCGCATGGCATTGAAGTCACCGGTATCGGCAACGACAGTGGTCAAGGTCTTGAGCTTCTCGAGGGTTGACATGACATGTCCAGGAGTAAAACCGCGATGGCGATGTTAGCGCCTGGGCGTGAGACTGTCGGCCGGAAGACCCTCACGCTCGATTCACTGACCCTGATCAAGGTCGCGCCGCCGCAGCGCTTCAGGCTGCTCCGGTCGACATCCAAACCAGGGAGCCGTTCATGACCCATGCCTACAAGACGCTGCTGACCCACTTTGACAGCACACCGAGAGCCGAGATCCGTCTGCGGCTGGCCGCACGCCTGGCCGCCGACTTCGAGGCCCACCTGTGCGTGACCTACACCGTGCTCTCACCCATGTATGCCGAGCCCTTCATGGGTGATGGCAGTGCCTACATGGCGCAGGAGATGCTCAAGTTCCAGGACCGCAGGGATCATGAGGCCAAGGCGCGCTTCGACGCGGTCGCGACGAGCATTGCGGTCATGCCTGAATGGCGCAAGGAAGAGGGCGATCCGGTCAGTGTCATGGTGCAGCACAGCCGTTATGCCGACCTGATGATCGTCGGTCAGCATATCGTCGGCCAGGCCAATGACACCACACCTGAATTCGTGGCCAGGCTGATCCTGGGTTCATCCTGCCCGGTCCTGGTGGTGCCTTACGCAGGCAGCTTCGACGACCTCGGCAAGCGCCCGCTGCTCGCCTGGAATGCCAGTCGCGAATCTGCACGGGCCGCCAGCGCGGCTTTGCCTCTGCTGCAAAGGGCCGCCTCGGTGCAGGTGGTGTCCTTCGATGCCCGCCCGGGCCAGGGGGGACATGGCGATCTGCCAGGCGCCGACATTGCGACCTGGCTCGCACGACATCAGGTGAAAACCACGGTCTCGACCACCCGGGCCCATGATGTCGATGCAGGCAATCAGATCCTGTCACGAGCCGCCGACGAGAACAGCGACCTGATCGTCATGGGTGGCTACGGTCACTCGCGGGCCTTCGAATTCGTCATGGGTGGTGCCACACGCACCGTGCTTTCGGCAATGACCGTTCCGGTGCTCTTCGCCCACTGACCCTGAGCCCGATTGGATCCACAGACCCCCGCCCTCATCGAGAGCCTCGAATGGCTGGCGACCGCACTGGGCCTGGGCCTCATGGTCGGCGTGGAGCGGGAGCGCAAAGGGGATTCGCGGGGCCTGCGCACCTTCGGGCTGGTCGGCTTGCTGGGCGGCCTGACCGGCCAGCTCGCCCTGCGTACAGGCCGATGGGAGTTGCTTGCCACAGGGCTTGCATTGATCGGACTGATCGCGATTTCGGCCTATTGGCGTCCTGCGCCCGACCCTGAGGCTGAAGCCCCCACCACCTCGGTCGTGGCCATGACGGTCACCGGCGCGCTGGGCCTGCTCAGCGGCCTGGGCGAAGTGATGATCTCGGCCGCCCTGGGCATCGTGGTGGTCAGCCTGCTGTACTTCAAGGCCGAACTGCGCGGTGTGGCCGGGCGACTGGGCCGAGAGGATGTGGTCGCCATCCTGCAGTTCGGTGCCCTCAGTGTCATTGTGCTTCCCCTGCTGCCCGATCAGGCCTGGGGGCCTCGCGGTTCGCTCAATCCGCGTGACATCTGGAAGATGGTCGTTCTGATCGCAGGGGTGGGCCTGGTCGGCTATCTGGCCCTTCGCTTTGCTGGCCAGCGCTACGGGCCGGCGCTGGCCGCACTGACAGGGGGGCTGGTCTCCTCGACCGCGGGCACGCTGGTCTTTGCAAGGCAAGCGGGTCAGGGTGTGCAGGTGGCGCAGGCCAGCCGCATGATCCTCCTGGCCAATCTGGCGATGGGCCTGCGCATGACGGCGCTGATCCTGATCCTCGCACCGAGTCTGTTCAGAACGCTTGGCTTCGCGGTGGGTGCCGGACTCCTTGTGCTCGCCCTTGGCGCCCTGCTCATCGGCCGGGCAGAGGATGTGTCGAGTCCTGGCCCGCAGACGAGCGGCCTTGACCGGGTCATCAACCCGGTTCGGCTCCATGTCGCCCTGGCCTTTGGTCTGGCCTATGCGGGCATCACGCTGGTGGCGGCATTGGCCACGGATCGGCTGGGGCCGAACGCCTTGTACGGCGTGGCGCTTCTCTCTGGTCTGACCGATATCGACGCGCTGACCCTCTCGAC
>JBMSOD010000317.1:0-2504 GCA_049422085.1 Burkholderiaceae bacterium | reverse complement strand
GTTTGCTCGAGTTCGTCGCCGAGTTGCGTCAGCGTCCAGCCGCCAATCACCGCGCCGCAGAGCGATGGGATGCCGAAGTTGAGTAAGACCTGGCGGCTCGCTTCGCGTCCGACCAGCGAGATCTTGAGCACATTGACGAGCAGGTGGACCAGCGCGGTGAGGGCGACGGCCGCCTCGATGGGCATGAAGAGCGCCATTGCGGGCATGAGCAAGGTTCCGAGTCCGAAGCCTGAGACGAACGTCAGCAACGCGGCGGCGAACGCAACCAAGGCCACGAAGGTCAATTCCATGCCCAAAATCTGCCTCTACCGGGCTTTTCCGCAAGCCTCCGTCGATATTAGGTGTGTTATGGTATAATGGTGCTGTTCTTTCCCAGTCGGCCCTGACCGACTGAACGACCAACAGTCTTTCGGGGGTGTTCCGGATTCGATTCCAGCCAAGAGGACGAGCCGGCATGCGGAGGATGTCGATGACCCTCCTTAATCCCATCGGCGGCAAAACAACTGCCAACAACACCATCACGTTCGAGCGCGACAACGCGTTCGCTCTCGCTGCCTAATACCAGCGATAGGACCTAGAGCCTGACCTGCGGCCCTGGATCATCCTAGTTCATGCAGGCGATCCCCTTCTCTGGTCGACATATCCGGGGTAAGTGAGACGTCGGATAGGTCGGACGGGCGCCCACGCCCAACTCCGATCGAGATCAACCGTGAGGCTACGCATGTAGAAGGCCCGTAGTAAGGGCCGGAAGACGCGGGTTCGACTCCCGCCACCTCCACCTTTCAAGCCTCCCTGAGCCCGCGTGCTCGGGGAGGCTCCTTGCGTTCAATGACCAGCGTGCTCGGTCTTCAGGTGCCGCCGCAACGCGTCGCCGCCGAAGTCATTCCTCAGGTCGCGCCAGACCGTGTGCACGTGGTTCGCGTTGTTCTGGGTGTTGTCCAGCTCCAGCAGAAGGCTCGGCGCCTGGATGCGGTAGTAATGGCCCTCGCCCACCTTCATCCCGCCGCTCCATGCAAAGCTCAGCTGATCGGCTGGGAGTGCCCGCAGCTCAGCCAGCACCGGATCGGCGAGCTCCCCGCGGAAACGTCCGACAAAACGGCTGACAATCTGCCAGAATAGCTCGCGCTGGGGGGTGCCGAGTTGCGCGAGCGTTATGCCGCGTGGCTCGAGCGGCCGTGCCACCCGAGTGGCACCACTGAGGATATCAGCGGGGACTTTTCCGGGGATCAGCGCGATCTCCCGCTGGGCCTTGTCCAGCGTGAGCGCGAGCGCGCGCCCCAGGGTGTCCTCATCCGCCAGCACCTCGGTTCCCGAGAGTGGGCCGGCTGCGACCTTCCCGGGGTTGGCGCCCATGAAGTGCGGTGTCAGGCCGACGGGTTGACCGTCGAGAAGTGTGACCTGAACCTCGAGGTGGTGTCCCTCGAGGCGCCATGCCCATGCGCCCTTTGGTCCAGGCACACCAAAGACGGTCAGATGGTAGAGATTCGGGTCGCGCACCGGACCCCTGCCTTTCTCCAGGCTGGCGAGTACCGACTCCAGGTTCTGGATGGTTTCGGCTTTGCGCGCCCCATCGGCTGAGAGGGCAGAGCGCATGAGTCGACGGGCCAGATTGCGTTGTGGCTCGGTCATGGCTCCAAGCGGGAGTCCCAGCCGCTCAGCCGGTACGAATCTCCAGTTCAGACGCTCATCGGAGCCGAAAGGCAGCTCTGCCCGCGCGCGCTGCGCAGGCTCAAGCGAGTTCAGGAATTCGCCGGCGGCCTCGGTCATCTCGGCGCCGACCTCATGGCCGATGGCCAAGGTCTGGGACAGGATGAGCAGGAGGACGCAGCGCATGTTTGTCTGACACCTCTGTCGGCTGCTGGTTGCAGACCATTGTCACCTGTCTCGTCCCGCCGCCTGACGAAGACAGTTGAAGCCGTCGCTGAGGCCTCCTAATGCCCTGTCATGCCTGGCTTCAACGCTGACATGATTCAGGGGCTCGCCCAGACGGCGCTGATTGTCTCGGCTGGGTGGTTGTTGGCCGCCTTTGGCTGGGTCGGGCCTGAGTCGCGCCAGCCGCTGATGCGCCTAGTCATCTGGCTTTTCTTTCCCGCGCTCATCTATGACAGGGTGCACGCAAATCCTCTGATTTCCACCGCCGGCAAGGCCGCGCTCTTCGTTGGTACGGGTTTCCTGATGATTGTCGGTGGGATTCTCATCGGAGCATTGGTCGGGCGCCTTTTGCGCGTGGCCGACGGCGTCTCCGGCCGCAGCTTCGCCTATGCGAGTGGCATCAATAACTTCGGCTACCTCGGTATCCCGCTGACAGCGGCGCTTTTCGACCGCGATGTCGTCGGCGTGCTCCTGGTGCACAACGTGGGCGTCGAGGCCGCAATCTGGACGGTGGGCGTCGCTTATCTCTCCGGGCACAGTGGCTGGCGTGTGCTGCGCAACCTGATTCACCCCATGACGATGGTCCTGGCGGTCGCGCTCGCGGTCAATCTCATGGGCTGGGGTCATGCCAC
>JBMSOD010000316.1:0-2506 GCA_049422085.1 Burkholderiaceae bacterium | reverse complement strand
GGTGCGGATCTCGCCAACCTCGTGAACGAGGCGGCGCTGTTCGCGGCGCGGGCCGGCAAGCGCCTCGTCGAAATGATCGAGTTCGAGAAGGCCAAGGACAAGATCATGATGGGCGCCGAGCGCAAGTCGATGGTCATGTCCGAAAAGGAGAAGCGCAACACCGCCTTCCACGAGGCCGGGCACACCATCGTCGGGCGGCTCGTGCCTGAGCACGATCCTGTCTACAAGGTCAGCATCATTCCCCGCGGGCGCGCGCTCGGTGTGACGATGTTTCTGCCGGAGGAGGATCGTTACAGTCACAGCAAGCAAAGCATCCTCAGCAAGATTTGCAGCATGTACGGTGGGCGCATTGCTGAAGAGCTCACTCTCGGCCCCGACGGCGTGACGACGGGAGCCTCCAACGACATTCAGCGGGCTACGCAGATGTCACACAACATGGTCAAGAAGTGGGGTCTCTCGGAGCGTCTCGGTCCCCTGCAGTACGATGACGAACAGGAGGAGCTTTTCCTCGGTCGCAGTGGGCTCGGAGGTGGCGGCAAGTCGCTGTCCGCCGAGACACAGCGCATGATCGATGAGGAAGTCCGCCAGATCATCGACAGCTGCTATCAGCGTGCCAAGACCATTCTCCAGGACAACCGTGACAAGCTCGAGGCCATGAAGGATGCCCTGCTCGAGTACGAAACCATCGATGCCGGCCAAATCGACGACATCATGGCAGGGCTGCCGCCGCGCAAGCCCGCTGGCTGGAACGACGATATGCCACGTCCGGGTCGGCCCAGTGCTCAGGACAATACCTCCGGTCAGGCATCGCAGGCTCCCATTGGGGGACCTGCAAGCGAACATTGATGATTCGACCCTGAATCCACAATAGGGAGCTCAGTGAGCTCCCTTTGTTTTGATGGCCTCTGCATACCGCGTTGACTGCATGCATTTCGGTTCGCGAATCCTCGATCTGTCCCTGCCCCATGTCATGGGCATACTGAACGTTACGCCCGACTCCTTTTCCGACGGCGGCGAATTGCTTGAGTCGGGTCGCCCGATTCTCGACAAGATCATTGATCGTGCTGCAGGTATGGTGGCGGCAGGCGCCAGCTTTCTCGACATTGGTGGAGAATCCACTCGACCCGGTGCCCCGGAGGTTGCTAGCGCAGAGGAGTTGGCGCGCGTCATCCCTGTGGTGTCGGCCTTGTCAGCGCGCTTCGACGTGGTCATCTCGGTCGACACGAGCCGCCCAGAGGTCATGAGCGAGGCTGCACTGGCTGGCGCCGGGCTGATCAATGACGTGCGGGCGCTTACCAAGCCAGGTGCGGCAGAAGCAGCCGCTGCGACGGGCGTGGCGGTTTGCCTCATGCATATGCAGGGTCAACCGGCGACCATGCAGGCCGCACCCCAGTATCGGGCCGTCGTTGAGGAGGTGCGCGACTTTCTTCGCGCCAGGATTGCGGCCTGCCTTGCAGCCGGCATCTCCTTCGAGCATTTGCTGGTAGATCCTGGCTTCGGCTTCGGAAAAACCCTCGAACACAATCTTCAGTTGCTCGCTGGGCTTGAGGCCCTTCAGGTGCTTGGCGTGCCATTGCTGGTCGGGCTCTCCCGCAAGCGCATGCTCGGCGCCATTACAGGCAGGCCCGAACGGGAAAGGCTGGCCGCCGGTCTGGCTGCGGCGGTATTGGCCATCGAACATGGCGCCCGCATCATTCGTACTCATGACGTGCCGGAAACGGTAGATGCGGCGAGACTGTGCCGTGCGATCATGCAGTCCAGAAAAGCAACAGGTCGCAGACCATGACAAGAAGACATTTCGGAACGGACGGAATTCGCGGCACTGTGGGTGAATATCCGATCACGCCTGACTTCGTGCTAAAGCTGGGCTGGGCGACGGGCAAGGTGTTCTCTGCACGAGGTAAGGGCAAAGTTCTCATTGGCAAAGACACCAGAATCTCAGGCTATATGTTCGAAGCGGCGCTGGAGGCAGGACTGAGTGCGGCAGGTGTCGATGTCAATTTGCTCGGACCCATGCCAACACCCGCCATCGCTTATCTGACGCGAACGTTTGGTGCGCATGCGGGGATCGTAATAAGCGCCTCTCACAACCCCTATCAAGACAATGGCATCAAGTTTTTTTCCTCCGATGGGACCAAGCTTGATGACGAGATCGAAGCTGCCATCGAGGCTGCACTGGATCTAGAGTTTCAAACCGTCCAGTCCGATCGTATAGGCAAGGCGTCCCGAATTCATGATGCTGCCGGGCGCTACATCGAATTCTGCAAAAGTACCTACAAGTCGCGTAGTCGCCTGCAGGGCCTTAAGATCGTGCTCGACTGTGCCCATGGAGCGACATACCACATCGCGCCCAGTGTTTTTCAGGAACTGGGGGCGTCAGTCACCGTGATCGGTAACGCACCGGATGGGCTCAATATCAACAACGGCTGCGGATCCACCCATCCCGAGCGATTGGCCGCCGAAGTGTTGATGCAGAAGGCCGACTTGGGCATTGCATTCGATGGGG
>JBMSOD010000315.1:0-2514 GCA_049422085.1 Burkholderiaceae bacterium | reverse complement strand
GCCGACGAAGCGCAACATAGTCGGGCTGCCATCCATGGTCACGAAGGTGATCGCAGGCGGCGCGCTCGAGGGCTTCGATCTCAGGGCTCAGGTTGAAGGGGAGTGCAGACGTGATGCCTGCGCGCGTGAGCAGATGTCCCAGACCCTGTCGAATGAACTGAAGCTGCGCATACAGCCGCACCGATTCAGTTCGCTCTTCGGCGCTCAGGTAGCCGTTGCGTGAAGACAGGGCCAGGCCATCGGGCGCGCGGGAGGTCTCACCCGCGATGATCTCGATGGGCATTGCAAACTGCTGCACCATCTGGCGAATCAGCATCAGCTGTTGATAGTCTTTCTTGCCAAAGACCGCGACACCCGGCTGCACGCACTGAAAGAGCTTGAGCACCACGGTGCACACACCCGTAAAGAAGCCCGGCCGGAAGTGGCCTTCGAGGATGTCGGCGAGCTCTGCCGGCGGGGCGACCTTGAACACCTGCGGCTGCGGGTAAAGTACCCGCTCATCGGGGGCAAAGAGATACCCGCAGCCTGCGTCGCGCAGCAGCTCGCAGTCGCGCTCGAAGGTGCGCGGGTAGGAATCAAAGTCTTCGTTGGGTGCAAACTGCAGCCGGTTCACAAAGATGCTGGCCACCACCGGTCGGCCGCTGTCGCGGGCCAGCCTGATCAGGGACAGATGACCTTCGTGAAGGTTGCCCATGGTGGGCACAAAGGCGGGTGCAGACTGGCCTCCCAGGGCCTGTCGCAGCTCGGAAATGGTCTTGAGGATCTGCATGGGGGCGCAACGCTATGACGAAGCGGCGCCACGCAAGGCGCAAGCCAATCACACAGAGGAGAGAACGTGATGAATGCTCAGAATTCTGCCGGTGCACAACACACCGATGACCATGCGGACTCGGGGCCATCACACCAGGGGCGCTTGCCGAGGTTCCGCAAGAAGGTCGCCATCGTGACAGGCGCGGGTTGCGTCGGGCCAGGATGGGGCAATGGGCGTGCGATCACGGTGGGTCTGATCGAAGAAGGGGCGCAGGTGCTTGCGGTGGATCGTGAGCCCGAACGGCTGGCGGAGACGCTGGAGCGGGCGGGCGCGGCCCGTACATCGATTCGGACCCATGTCTGCGATGTCACCTCCTCCGAGGGGGTGGCCAGCATGGTCCAGGCCTGTCTGGATTACTTCGGCACCATCGACATCCTGGTCAATAACGTGGGCGGTTCTGCGGCCGGCGGCCCGGTCGAGCTCAGTGAAGACAGCTTCGATGCCCAGATCGACCTCAATCTGAAAAGCGTCTTCCTGAGCTGCAAGCATGTGCTGCCCACCATGCTCGACAAGCGCTCTGGTGCGATCGTCAACATTGCCTCAGTGTCAGGCTTGCGCTGGACCGGCAATGCCCAGGTGGCCTATGCCGCGACCAAGGCGGGCGTGATCCAGCTCTCGCGGGTGGTCGCGGTGCAGCATGCGGCGCAGGGTATCCGGGTGAACACGGTGGTGCCTGGTCAGCTGCATACGCCCATGGTGGAGGTCCGTCTGGCCAAGCAGCGCACGGGCGGCGATGTCCAGGCCCTGCTCGATGCCCGACAGAAGCGCATTCCACTGGGCTTCATGGGCGATGGCAGGGATACCGCCGCAGCGGCACTCTTTCTGGCCAGTGACGAGGCCCGCTTCATCACCGGCACCGAAATCGTGGTCGATGGGGGCATGATCGCCCGCTGCGACTGAGGCGAGGCTAGAGCACCCGACGCAGAGCCTGAAAGAAGAGTTCCGATTGCAGGCGCTCGCCGAGGGTCTGTTCCATGACGCGCTGCGCGATCGCGGCCGACGCTGGCGCCAGCGGTCTGCCGCTGCCTTGCGCCAGCACCTGCATCATGCAGGCCCGCTCGAGGTAGTAGAGGTCATCATAGGCATGGTCGATACGATCGCCACAGACCACGACACCATGGTTGCCTAAAAAGGCGACATCGGCAGAACGCATCACCGCAGCAATCCGCTCGCCTTCGGTGGCATCCAGGGCCAGACCGTTGTAATGCGCATCGACCGCGATCCGCCCATGAAACCGCATCGCGTTCTGTGACAGCGTCGTATCCAGGGCACGTTCAGTCGTGAGCGTGAGCGCGGTGGCATGCGGCATGTGGGTATGCAGTACACAGGCTTTGGCGCACAGGCGATGAATGGCCGCATGGATGAACATCGCCGTAGGCTCGACGGCATGACGTCCGGCCAGGCGATTGCCCTGAACATCGATCATCACGATGTCCTGCGCCTGCACCTCCTGCCACAGCAGGCCGCGCGGATTGATCAGAAATCGCGTGTCATCGCCGGGCAAAGCCAGGCTGAAGTGATTGCAAACGCCCTCGGCAAGACCATGATGGGCTGCAGCCCGAAGTGCCAGCGCGAGGTCTTCGCGCAGCCCTCGGACCGGGGCGGAATCAAACAGAAGGCTGTCCTGGGGGGACTCGGAAGGCATGAAGGCTCCAGTCTGAGCGAAGGGA
Organism: Burkholderiaceae bacterium; assembly: GCA_049422085.1. Lineage (GTDB taxonomy): Bacteria > Pseudomonadota > Gammaproteobacteria > Burkholderiales > Burkholderiaceae_E > UBA4615. The sequence goes on along the minus strand of JBMSOD010000315.1, from coordinate 33 downwards.
TGGCAGCGGCGGCTGCGCCTTCATTCTATGATC
>JBMSOD010000314.1:0-2525 GCA_049422085.1 Burkholderiaceae bacterium | reverse complement strand
GAGCGGGCCCTGCTCGATCAGATCGGACGCAAAGCTTGCGCCCAGGAGGGCGCTCAGCCACTCATTCATGAGGGCACCCCAGCGTCATGAGGCCAAGGAGCCCCATCGTCGCGCGGCCAGGCGCCCCATCTTCGCACGGCCAGGCACCTGCTCATTAGGCCTGCCGACCACGACCAAAGAAGTCCTGCAGGCGGGGGTCGTCGGTCCGCTGGGCGAGGTTCTCGATGCTGTCTTGCGCCTGCACCCGGCCGTCCGCAAGAAAGACCACCTTGTCCGAGATGAAGCGCGCCAGGAAGAGGTCGTGAGTCACGCAGAGCATCGTGACATTGTCGAGATAGAGCCGGTTGATGAGCGCCACCACATCGCGGGTGAGCACCGGGTCGAGGGCGGAGGTGGGTTCATCGAGCAGCAGCACAGCCGGGTCCATGGCGAGCGCCCGTGCAATGGCCGCGCGTTGCTTCTGGCCGCCGGACAGCTCTGACGGGTATTTGTCGCGTTGTGCCCCGAGATCGAGCCGCTCGAGCTCATGCCGGGCGCGTTCATCAGCCTGCCTGCGGCTCAGGCCCCGCAGCTTGCGCAGGGCCAGGGTGACATTGTCCTGCACGCTGAGGTGTCGATAGAGCGCAAAGTTCTGAAACACAAAGCCCATGCCCTGGCGAAGCGCACGCACATCTGTCTGCGGGCCGGTCACTTCTTCGCCACGAAAGCGGATTGATCCCGAGCTGGGTTCGACCAGACGATTGAGACAGCGAAGCAGCGTGGATTTGCCACTGCCCGAAGGACCCATGACGACCGTGACCGCGCCTTCGGGTACATCGAGATCGACATGGTCGAGCACGGTGCGATCACCATAGCGTTTGACCAGATTACGGACTTCGATGAGGGCCATGTCAGGGTGTCATGCCAGGCACCCGAAAGCGGTGCTCAAGCCACCGGATGCCGATCAGCAGCGTGCGATAGATGGCAAAGTAAAGCAGCCCGACCATGAGGTAGATCTCAAGGCCGCGAAGGGTGGTGGCGGTGAGGTTCATGGCCTGGCGGGTGATTTCGGGGATGCCCACCATCGAGGCGAAGGGCGAGTACTTCAATACGGTGGTGAACTCATTGACCATGCCCGGCACTGACAGACGCAATAGTTGCGGCAGCTCCACATGCACCAGGGTTTGTACGCGGCTCAGGCCCATGGCCTGCGCGGCCAGCACTTCGTCGGGGTCGATGGCCTGAAAGGCGCCCCTGAACACCTCGGCCAGATAGGCCGAAGCAATCAGGCCCAGGCTGAGCACCATGGCCATGAGGGGTGGCAGCTCAATGCCCAGGGGCGGCAGGCCGAAGAACACCAGAAAGAGCAGCACCAGAACCGGCACGCCCCGCAAGACATAGGTGTACAGGCCGAAGACCGGCGCGAGCGCCGCAGGTGCCAGGCGCCGGGCACAGGCGATCAGCAGACCCACCGCAAAGCCTGCTGCCGAGCAGGCCAGGGTGACGGCGAGCGTATCGCCAATGCCTCGGATCAGCGCATCCACTTGTCGAGGGTGGCCTTGATGGCGGCGGGGCCCTGCTCTTTCAGATAGCGATTGAAGTCATCACGCAGGGGCGAGCCCTTGCGAAAGGCAAAGCCGAGCTTGTCGAAGCCGGTAAAGACATAGCGGCTTTCGATGGGCAGCTTGCGCTTGAACTTGAAGTCGGCAAAGACCGGCTCCTCAATGAAGGCCAGATCAAGGTTGCCGTTTTGCAGATCGGCCACCACCTCGTTGTAGGTCGGGTAGAGCTTGACCTTGGACAGGGAATACAGACCCTTGGGTTCGAGGTCGGTCTTGATGAGATCGGCATAGGCCATGCCCCGCGGATAGCCCAGGGAGTACTGCTTGAGGGGCTTGAGGTCAGGCAGCTTGATGTCCTTTTTGGACAGGCTCACCAGGTGCCAGGCGTTGTCGTAATAGGGCTCGGAGAAGTCCATCACCTCCTTGCGCTTGTCGGTAATGGAGATGCCCGAGAAGGCCACCTCGGCACGACCACTGACCACCGCCCCGAGCATGCCCTGCCAGTCGTAGCCGGTGATCTCGAGCGTGCAGCCACGTGACTTGCAGTAGGCCTCGAAGATCTCGAGGTCGGCGCCGACGATCTTGCCGTTGGACTCAAAGACCATGGGCGGCGAGGTGGGGCTTACAGCGACCTTGATGACCTTGGGGATGGCGGCGGGTTTGCGAGCGTCCTGGGCACTGGCCGCGGTGTTCAGGCCGAAGAGGAGGGCGCAGGACAGAAGCAGGCTACGAAGCATGGACGGTCTCCGGAGGTGGTTGGCGACACTGGCAGGGCAGAATATCACCGTGATTCAAGCAAATTCAGGCCCCGTGTGGCGTCGGTACAAAGGGGCAGTCTGGCCATCAAAAAAATGAAAAAGGAAGAGATCGTGGGGATCGAACTTGAGCCCATTGGCACGGTGCGCAGCACGCGCCAGAAGGTGTTTGATGACGACTGGGATCGAGAGACAAGCTGGATTGAGCTGGACTCAAGGTTTTCGGCCG
>JBMSOD010000313.1:0-2542 GCA_049422085.1 Burkholderiaceae bacterium | reverse complement strand
GCAGGCTCGGTATCGCCCTGGGTCACGATGATGCGGCGCAGGTTGGCACGGTGCTCGCCCGGGACTTCCTGCCAGGCCTCTTCGCCCTTGTGCTCGCCGAAGTTGACCTTGCGGCCTTCCTCACGAGGATTGAGGAAGATCCCCCAGCGGTAGTCGGGCATCTTCACATGGCCAAACTGGGCCCAGCCCTGTGGATCCACGCTGACGGCCGTGCGCAGATAGACATCGAAGTCATTGGAGCCCTCGGGACCCATGTCCTTCCACCAGTCGATGTAGTTGGGCTGCCAGTTCTCGAGCGCACGCTGCAGGGTCTTGTCCTCGGACAGATTGACGTTGTTGGGAATCTTGTCGCTGTAGTCGATCGCGGCCATGGTGTGTTGCTCCTTGGGAATCCGTGAAGTGCCTTGAGAATCGGCTTGTATGGAACGAGAATGAAATCGGAGATGAAATGCGTCGGGTGCGTGTCAGATGGTTTTGGCCATCAGACGCGCGCGCGATCAAAGTGCGGCTTTTCGCCCTTGCCGTAGAGCTTGAGCGCGCCTTTGTCGCCTACCGCATTGGGGCGGTTGAAAATCCAGTTCTGCCAGGCGGTCAGGCGTCCGAAGATGCGGGTGAACATGGTCTCGGGGCCATTGAAGCGAAGGTTGGCCTCGAGCCCGGTCAGGGCATCGGGCGACATGGCGGCACGCTCTTCGAGCGCGATGCGAACTTCGTCTGCCCAGTCGATGTCATCCGGGTTGCTGGTCACCAGGCCGAGTTCGAACGCAGCGTCTGCATCAAGCGCCTCGCCCATGCGGGCCTTGACGGCGTCGATGGCCGGGGCCTCTTCATAAAAGCGGCGGGCCAGACGGGACTGGCCCGTGGCCATGGGATAGGTGCCGAAGTTGAGGGCCGAGGTGGCGATCACAGGTGCACGCGCTGCATCATCGGGCAAGGACAGCATGTAGCTGCGATCGCAGGCCAGGGCCAGCTCCAGGAAGGTGCCGGCAAAGCAGGAGCCTGACTCGATCAGGGCAAACAGCGAACGCGAGGAGACATCCAGGCGCGAGAGCGTGCGACGCAGCAGACCGAGGGTCTCGCGCACGAGCCAGTGGTCCTGATGGGCAATCAACACGGCATCCATCGCCTGAACTGCTGCGACATCACCTTCGGTACGCAGCAGCCAGGTGCCGATCTCGAGCTCATTGGTGCGCATCTGCAGGATGGCGTCGTCCAGCTCGCGACCCATGGCCAGCGGATACCAGGCCGAGCCTGCGGCTTCGATGCCAGCGAGATCGACAGGCTGTGCACCCTGAGGGGCACGCACCGTGAAGGTGGCCTGGCGACGTGCACGATCGATCTCGACGCTGACATGTTCATAGTGCAGCGCGTCGGCTTCGTAGCGGGCCTCGACCCGCGGCAGCAACACACCTTGAGCCTGCTCGGGCCGTTTGCTGCCTTGCGCCAGCGCCGCAGCACGGTCCTTCACGGCCTGCGCAAAGGCAGCAGGCTTGGCAAGCGCATCCACCAGGCGCCAGTCGACCGCCTTCTTGCCCCGCACGCCCTCGGTGGTGGTGCAAAAGATGTCGGCCAGATCGTGGCGCACCCTGCGCTTGTCGGTCAGACGGGTCAGGCCGCCCGTGCCAGGGAGCACGCCCAGCAGCGGAACCTCGGGCAAGGAGACCGAGGACGAGCGGTCATCGACCAGAAGAATCTCGTCGCAGGCCAGGGCAAGTTCATAGCCGCCACCGGCACAGGCGCCGTTCACGGCCGCCAGGAACTTGATGCCCGAGTGCTGGCTGCTGTCCTCGAGACCGTTACGGGTCTCATTGGTGAACTTGCAGAAATTGACCTTCCAGGCGTGGCCCGACATACCCAACATGAAGATGTTGGCGCCGGAGCAGAAGATGCGCTCCTTGAGGCTGGTGATCACCACCGTGCGCACCGACGGATGCTCAAAGCGCACCCGGTTGACCGCGTCGTGCAATTCGATGTCCACGCCCAGGTCATAGCTGTTGAGCTTGAGTTGATAGCCCGGGCGCAGGCCTGCGTTCTCATCGACATTCATCGCCAGGGTGGCGACTTGCCCCTCGACCGTGAGGGTCCAGTGACGGTAGAGCGAAGGCTCGGTGCGGTAATCGACTCGGGCGAGCTGCGCGGAGGTGACAGGTGCGTTCATGGGGATGCTCCTCGGATCAGGGTTGGCCTTGGAGATGCACAATGCTACATCTCATTCATACTCCATGGCGATGCATCATACTGCATCTTTCAGACGAGTCAAGTGGTTTATGCAATTTATTTCACATCTTGATGGACTGGCCTTCGAAACACCCTGCCAGGCGCCAAACCCATCGGCCTGATATCGCTGCAGGGCCGGGAGGGATCAGCGCCCCAGGGTCTCCGTGATTCCTGTACGAAGCGTGCTGAAGGCCTCATTCAGGCTGCGCTGGCTCGTATCGATCTGCAGGTCGGCGCGACCATAAAACGCAGCGCGTCCTTCAAGAATGCGGCGCAGGTCGTCCATGGCCTCTCGATTACCCGACATCGGCCGCAGGTCGCCCTG
>JBMSOD010000312.1:0-2546 GCA_049422085.1 Burkholderiaceae bacterium | reverse complement strand
CCGTGTGATCTCGATCTCACGCACCAGCTTGATGCCCACCTCCACCAGAGCTCGCACGATGGTGTCGACATCCTTGCCCACATCTCCCACCTCGGTGAACTTGGTGGCCTCCACCTTGATGAACGGCGCCTGAGCGAGTCGGGCCAAGCGACGGGCAATCTCGGTCTTGCCCACACCCGTGGGGCCGATCATCAGAATGTTGCGCGGCATGATCTCGGCGCGCAGGCGCTCGTCGACCTGCTGGCGTCGCCAACGGTTTCGCAAAGCGATAGCCACCGCACGCTTGGCACGCTGCTGGCCAATGATGTGCCGGTCAAGTTCGGAGACGATCTCCTGGGGCGTCATCTGGGTCATGAAAGGACTCTACCTCCGAAGCCATGATTCCCACAGACATCAGGGGTGAATTGACGAGCAGCAAAAGGTGCTGTTAGCCTGCGCTCGCGCTGACAGTTTCAAATTCGAGAATCCTGTCGGCTTCGTCGAATGCCTCTGTCTTGACAGACTTCGTTGACCGTAAAACGTTTTTCATCCAACACACTGTTCGAGACGCCCGGCCCCCCGATCCGGTCACATTCAATCCCCGACAGAGTTGCAACGTGCATGGCACGCTCGCGGTCCAGGTCGGGCCCTCGCACCACCTTAAATGACGTTCCCATGGCGACGGACTACATCGTCGAAACCCAAGGCCTGTCGATCGATTTCAACGGCTTTTATGCCGTCAAGAATGTCGATCTGAAGATCGCGCGCGGTTCGATCCACGCGCTGATCGGGCCCAATGGTGCCGGCAAGACCACCTGCTTCAATCTGATCACGCGATTTCTGCGACCCACTGCAGGGACCATCCTGTTCAATGGCAAAGACATCACGCGCACTCAGCCTGCAGACATCGCCCGCATGGGCGTGGTGCGAAGCTTCCAGATCTCAGCCACGTTTCCCCATCTGACTGTGCTCGAGAACGTGCGCATCGCCCTGCAGCGCAAGTTGGGAACGTCCTTTCACTTCTGGCGCAGCGAGAATTCTCTTGATGCCCTGAACCAGAGGGCTCATGAGCTGCTCGATCAGGTCGGTCTGGCTGACTATGCCGGGCTGCAGGCCGTGGAGTTGTCCTACGGTCGCAAGCGGGCCCTCGAGATCGCCACCACACTGGCCCTTGACCCTGAAATGATGCTGCTCGATGAACCCACCTCGGGCATGGGTCATGAAGATATCGGCCGTATTTCAGCCCTGATCAAGAAGGTGGCCGCGAATCGAACGGTGCTGATGGTGGAGCACAACCTGTCGGTGGTGAGCGATCTTTCGGATCGCATCACCGTGCTGGCCCGCGGCGAAATCCTCACCGAAGGCAACTACGCTGAAGTCTCGGGCAACCCTCAGGTGATCGAGGCCTACATGGGGACCGGAAATGCCTGACGCACTTCTCCAGGTCAAGGACCTGAACGGCTGGTATGGCGAGAGCCATGTGCTGCATGGCATGACCTTCGATGTACCCCAGGGCGAGGTGGTCACGCTGCTCGGTCGCAATGGCGCCGGCAAGACCACCACCATGCGCGCTGTCATGGGCATGCTCTCCAAGCGGACCGGTTCAGTCCGATTCGAAGGCAACGAGACGATCGGCATGGCTTCGAACCTGATCGCCAGATCGGGCATTGCCTACTGCCCCGAAGAGCGGGGCATTTTTGCCAGCCTCAATGTTCGGGAAAACCTGGAACTGCCCCCGGTGGTCAAGCCCGGCGGCCTGAGTCTGGCCGAGATCTACGAACTCTTTCCGCGCCTGCTCGAGCGCACCAACAGCCAGGGCACCAAGCTTTCGGGCGGCGAGCAGCAGATGCTGGCCATCGCGCGCATCCTGCGCACGGGCGCCCGCTTTCTGCTGCTCGATGAACCCACCGAGGGCCTCGCGCCGGTCATCGTTCAGCATATTGGCCAGATCATCCGCACGCTCAAGCAAAAAGGCTTCACCGTGCTGCTGGTCGAGCAGAACTTTCACTTTGCATCCACCGTGGCCGACCGGCATTACGTGGTCGAACACGGCACCGTCGTCGACATGATCCTCAACGACGATATCAAGTCCAACCTCGGCAAACTCGAGGAATACCTGGGCGTCTGAGCCCGTCAGCAGCAACCCTCCGGAGATCCTTCCCATGAAGACCCGTCCCCTGTTTGCAAAAGCGGCCCTGGCCGCAGCCATTGCGCTCGGCAGTGCCAGCGCGAGCGCCCAGTACACCGATGGCGTGATCAAACTCGGCGTCATCAATGACATGTCCGGGCTGTATGCCGACATCGCCGGCCCGGGCTCGCTCTGGGCGGCCCGAAAGGCAGTCGAAGACTTTGGTGCCGCCGCCAAGGGTTTGAAGGTTGAAGTGATCGGTGCCGACCACCAGAACAAGCCCGACGTCGGCTCCAACATCGTGCGTCAATGGTTCGACGTCGAGAAAGTGGATGCCGTCGTCGACGTGCCTACGTCCTCGGTGGCCCTGGCCGTCAACCAGATACACCTGTGTACGAGAGAAAGGAGTATGGTGAAGGTGATATGGGATTGTCGAAAG
>JBMSOD010000311.1:0-2556 GCA_049422085.1 Burkholderiaceae bacterium | reverse complement strand
GGCGCCGGCCTTCATGGCGCGGGCGATGTCAGCGCCCGTCGCAATGCCACCGGCGGCGAGCACCGGCGTTGCCCCGGCAATGGCCACGGTTGTTGATTTGCACTGAGAGTTGACCCGGGATTTTCATTGAGAAGTGACCCGGGTTTATGGTTTGTGCGGCGTCATTGGCCGCGGGTCAAGTGAGAGGCTTCTCCTTTCTGGTTTTGGGTTTTGTCGAACTGGCCTTGAAGCGGAAGCTGTCGTTTCCGGTTTCAAGGATGTGGCAGTGGTGGGTGAGGCGGTCGAGAAGTGCCGTGGTCATCTTGGCATCACCGAATACACCGGCCCATTCGCTGAAGCTGAGGTTGGTGGTGATGACCACGCTGGTCTGCTCGTAGAGCCTTGAGAGCAGATGGAAGAGCAGCGCTCCGCCTGACGCGCTGAACGGCAGGTAGCCGAGCTCGTCGAGGATGACGAGGTCAAGCTTGGACAGCCTGTCAGCCAGCTGTCCTGCCTTGTTCAGTGCCTTTTCCTGCTCGAGCGCATTGACCAGGTCAACGGTGGCGAAGAACCTGACCTTCTTGCGGTGATGCTCGACGGCCTGGACACCAAACGCGGTGGCGATGTGGGTCTTGCCTGTACCTGGCCCACCGATGAGCACGACATTGTGAGCGCCCGCCATGAACTCGCCAGCATGCAGTTGGCGGACCAGTGCCTCAGATACTTCGCTGGAGGCGAAGTCGAAGCCTGTCAGATCCTTGTAGGCCGGGAACCGGGCGGCCTTGATCTGGTAGGCGATCGAGCGGACCTCGCGTTCGGCAAGCTCGGCCTTGAGCAGCTGCGACAGGATGGGAACAGCCGTATCGAAGGCGGGTGCGCCCTGTTCGGTGAGATCGCTCACGGCCTGGGCCATGCCGTACATCTTGAGCGAACGCAGCATGACCACGACGGCGGCGCTGGCAGGATCATGACGCATGCTTGGCCTCCTTTCGGCGCAGCCCGTCGTAGCGGGCTGCATTGGCCTTCGGCTCGACGCGCAGGCTCAGGGCCTGTGGCGCATCGATCGGCGCCACCGTGCCCGGCTTACCGTCGATCAGCCGGTGCAGGAGGTTCAGGATGTGGGTCTTGGTGGCAATGCCAGCATCGAGAGCCATCTCGACTGCGCAGAGTACCGCCTGCTCATCGTGCTGCAGCACGAGGGCGAGGATCTCCACCATCTCCCGGTCACCGCCGGGCCGCTTGAGTAGATGGCCCTGCAACTGCCGGAAGGCGTCGGGCAGATCGGCGAAGGGCGCCCCGTTACGCAAGGCGCCGGGCTTTCGCTGAATCACAGCCAGGTAGTGGCGCCAGTCATAGATTGTTCTGGCGGGCTGGTTGTGGGACCGCTCGATGACCCGTGCGTGCTCGCACAGGACTTGCCCCTCGGCGGCGATGACGATCTTCTCCGGGTAGGCTCTCAGGCTCACCGGCCGATTGGCAAAGGAAGCCGGCACGCTGTAGCGATTACGTTCAAAATTGACGAGGCAGGTCGGCGATACCCGCTTGCTGTGCTCCACAAAGCCGTCGAAGGGGCGCCCCAGGGGCATCAGGCTCAGGGCCTCCTCGGCATGAGCCTCAGCAATGGTGCCGGGCAGGACGCCATGCTGGATCTCCCGCCACTGTGCGATGCAGCGCTCTTCCAGCCAGGCGTTCAGGGCCGCGAGGCCAGGAAAGCGCGGCAGCGGCTGCCATAACCGTCGGCGGGCATCCTGAACGTTCTTCTCGATCTGGCCCTTCTCCCAGCCCGAGGCCGGATTGCAGAACTCCGGCTCGAACAGGTAGTGACTGGCCATGGCCGAGAACCGTGCATTGACCTGACGGGCCTTGCCGGCGCCGATGCGGTCCACGGCGGTCTTCATGTTGTCGAAGATCCCGCGCCGTGGGACCCCGCCCAGGACCCGGAACGCCTGGGTCAGGGCATCGAACAGCATCTCGTGCGTCTGGAGCAGATAAGCCCGCACGATGAAGGCCTTGCTGTGTGACAACTTGGTGTGCGCCACCTGCAGCTTGACCCGTTCGCCGCCCAGCACCGCCCAGTCTTCGCTCCAGTCGAACTGGAATGCCTCTCCCGGCGCAAAGACCAAGGGCACGAAAGTGCCCCGCCCACTTGTCTGGGCATCCCGCTGGCGCTCTGCCTTCCAGGCCCGCACAAAGGCCGCCACCCGGCCGTAGGAGCCGACGTAGCCCAGCGAAACAAGATCGGTATGCATCTGCCGCGCCGTGCGCCGCTGCTTGCGGGACTTGCCCGCCTCCACCCGGAGCCACGCCTCCAGCCTGTCGGCAAACGGGTCCAGATTGCTCGGCCGGTCAGGAACCTTGAACTTCGGCTCCACCGCTCCCGACCGAAGATACTTCCGGATGGTATTGCGCGACAGTCCCGTCCGCCGCTCGATCTCCCGGATCGGCACCTTCTCGCGAAAATGCCAACGTCTGATGATACTCAAAAGTGCCATGTCGATCACTCCATGATCCCCCGGTCCAAATGCCAGGGGGAAGGTCAGAACATGGGTCACTTCTCAGTGGAAACTTGTGCCCCTC
>JBMSOD010000310.1:0-2558 GCA_049422085.1 Burkholderiaceae bacterium | reverse complement strand
TGCCATGGCGGCCCGAGAAATTGCGCTGGCGGTGGGCGAACCCCCCGCCACCAAGGGCTATCCGCCGTCGGTCTTTGCCCGGCTGCCACAGCTGGTCGAGCGCGCGGGCAACGGGCGCCCTGGTGGGGGCTCAATCACCGGGTTTTACACCGTACTGACCGAAGGTGACGATCAGCAGGATCCGATCGCCGATTCGGCACGCGCGATTCTGGACGGCCACTTCGTACTCGATCGCGCCCTGGCCGAAGAAGGCCATTATCCGGCGATCGACATCGAGCAATCCATCTCGCGGGTCATGCATCAGGTCACGGATCCAGAGCACCTGCGGCTGGCGCGCCAGCTCAAGGCCCTGTGGAGCCGCTACCGCCGCAGCCGCGACCTGATTTCAGTGGGTGCCTATGTGCACGGCAGCGATCCTCAGGTTGATACTGCCATTGCCCTCATGCCTCGCATCAGCGCGCTGCTGCAGCAGACCATGCAGGAAGGGGCAGATTTCGCAGCGAGCCGTCGTGCGCTCGAGCAGCTGATCGCACCCACCCTGCCCGCTGTGGGCGGTGCTCCGAACACCCTTGGCCTGCAGGCAGGATGATGGACGAGAAACTGCTCAAGTTGCTGATCGATCGCGCGGCCGAACAGCGTGAAGAGGCGGCACGCAAAGTCGCCCAGGCCCGCCAGGAACACGAGACGGCAGCGCGTACGCTCGGGACTCTCACCGATTACAGGGAACAGTCGCTGGATCGGGGCCCGGTTCGCAGTCAGACCAGCACCGATACCCGCCAGCTGTCCATTGCCGGCCAGTTCGACGCCCGGCTTGTCGCGGCCATTGAACAGCAATCAGGACAAACCCAGGCCAAGGCCCAGGTGGTCGAAGCCCGTCAGTCCGAAGCCACCCAGGCCTATCAACGACTCAAGGCACTCGAAGCCATCGCCCTGCGCCGCGAGCAGCGCGCCCAGAAGGTCCAGGCCCGACGTGAACAACGCATGAATGACGAGTTTGCGACCGATCAGGCCGCACGCCGCAGCAAGGAGGATTCCCGATGACCCCAGACACAATGCGAATCGAAGCAGGCCTGATCGCGCGAAACCAGGCTCAAGCCGCGCAGTCGAGGCATTCTGGCGAGGGTTTTTCGAGTGCGCTCGAAGAAATCTCGCGCGGCCTGTCCGCCGAGCGCCCTTCGGCAGAAACTTCCATGCGTGCACCCGAAACCGAGCGCCCGGTCGGTTCCGAGCAGCCAGCGCGACCTGCGAACGAATCTGGCACGTCCCGCAAGGCCGAGGGCCGAACGCGGGACGGTGAGAAGGACACTGTCAGCGACACGGAAACCTCCGAACAGCGCCAGGCCAGACAGACCGAGGGCAAAAAAGACACGCCCAGACCCCAGGACCCTGCAGAACTGCGGCGCATCCTCCAGCGCCTACAGCACACGCAGGCCCGGCCGTCGACGCAGACCGGCCCCAGTCAGCCCCAGGCCCTGGAAGAACCGGAAGAAGCAGGCGATGCGGGCGCGCAGGGCAAACTGCGATCGGCCCTTCAGGCGCAGGCCTCACTCTCGGATGATGCAGAGCCCGGGCAGGATGATGCAGGCCTGGGCGGACTCGTGTCTCTGACCGGAACGACCATCGAGCCCGGCCAGGGCCATGTCAATGACCGCTTGCGCGGACTCTCTCGCGGACAGGCGGAGGAAACGTCGCCCGACCGGGGGCGCAAGGGCCTGGCGCACACGTCCTTGGTGAGCGGAACCGCCGGGCCCGCAGGCCGCACTGCACCCGACGCTCAGTCCGGACCCGGCGCCTCAGGCACCGCACGATCTGAGGCGGGCCATGGCCTTGCCAAGGCCTCGACCCCAGGCGCGACCAAACCGGGTGCAGAGTCAGGTCTGGACTTCAGTGCCATTTTTCAGCGCGGACAGGAGGCCATGCTGTCCGTCGAAACTTCCCTGCGAAACCAGCCGGACTCCTCGGCGGTGAGCCTTGCGACTCATTCCGAAAGCCCGGGTTCGGGGATGGCCGCAGCCAGCCTGCTCGCGGGCGCGCTGCAAGGCGCGACTACCGCGGGTGCCTCTGCATCCAATGGCACAGGTCAGGCCTTTCAGGCGGGGCCGACCCAATGGGCACTGTCCTATGCGCCAGGTGAGACCCACTTCGGTGAGGCCCTGGGCGAGCGCCTGAGCTGGATGGTCCGCGACGGTCTGCAGCAGGCAGAGATCACCCTCAACCCTCAGGAACTCGGTCCGATCCGCATCGCATTGACCATGGAAGGCGATGCTGCGCAACTGGGCATCCAGGCCGAGCACGCCCTCACCCGCCAGGCCATCGAAGAGGCGCTGCCGCGCCTCAAATCCCTGCTCGCCGATCAGGGCGTGCAACTGGGTCAGACGGCAGTGGGTCAGGGCTCGGAACATGATTCCCGGGGATCGGACCCGCAGGCCCGCAAGGAGGGCCGGCTCCGGGGGCATGAATCGGCAGTCACGCCAGACGGCACCACGCCGCTCGACGGCACGGTACGTACCGGCCAGATGGCCCTGCGCCCGGGTCGCGGCAGGATCGATGTCTTCGCC
>JBMSOD010000309.1:0-2580 GCA_049422085.1 Burkholderiaceae bacterium | reverse complement strand
GTCAACCCGGTCGCCGCCATGGGCCGCGGGCTCTGCGGGCTGCAGATCGATCTGCAGCCGTGCCCCCTGCATGCCAAGCGCGCCCAGTCGATCGGAGACGCCTTGGCCGAGTTTTTTCGCTGCCCGGCTCCGGGCTGTGGTGGTCTCGAGCGCCAGGGCCTGATATCGGTTGTGGGCCTCGGTGGCTTCCCGCTCGAGTCGATCGAGATCCTGAGCCTGATCGAGGGCTTCGAGCGCCTCGCGAACCCGGTTCTGTTCCTCGGAAAGCTGTTCGGGTGGCAATCGCAGCTTGCGGGCCAGCGAGAAGATCGCGCTGATGCGGGCCTCGGTCTGTTCGAGCCGTGCGGCATCCAGATCGACACGGTCGGCATGGGCCTCGAGGGAGGCCGCTGCCTCGGCAATCTGGATCGTGGCCGATTCGAGCAGCTCGAGCATGGGGGCCAATCGATCATCCAGAGCAACAAGCTGTCTGAGCCTGGACTGACAGGCATGCAGCTGACTGGTCAGTGCATTGTCCTCACGCTCGAGGGCATGAGCCAGCGCCTGCGACCCTTCGATCAGGGCCGCTGCATGGGCCAGACGTCGCTGTTCGGTCTGCAAGGACTCCCATTCGCCGGCTTCCGGAGCCAGCGTCTGCAGTTCGTCGGCAAGCCACTGCAGCCGCTCGCGCTCGAGGGCATGGGCGCGTTCTCCGGTACGTGCGGCCTCGAGGGCCTCCTGCAGGCCTTTCCAGTGCGCGTGGGCCTGAGCCAATGGGCGCAGGTCCAATCCTGCGATGCGATCGAGCAGCATCCGCTGACCGTCATGTCGCAGCAGCGACTGCGCCGCATGCTGACCGTGAATCTCGACCAGGCGGGTTCCGATCTCGCGCAGCTGCGCGGCGGTGGCCGGATGCCCGTTGACCTGAGCCCGCGATCGGCCATCGGCATCGATGATCCGGCGCATGAGCAGCTGGCCTTCATCGCCGCCCAGATCATGGTCCAGCAGCCATGCCTGCAGCTCGGCATCTATCGCAAAGCAGGCGCAGATATCAGCACGAGACTGGCCCTCTCTGACCACACCGGGGTCGGCCCGACCTCCCAGAGCCAGCCCCAGGGCATCGATCAGGATGGATTTGCCGGCACCGGTTTCTCCGGTGAGCACGGTGAAGCCCTGGCCAAATCGCAGCTCCAGGACATCGACGATGACGAAATCCCTCAGACGCAGTTCAAGCAGCATGAGTGATTCAGGGGCGAGGCCCGCTCAAGGGCGCGGTCCGAGGTTGGGCATTTCGTGCCAGTTGAGCTTGGAGCGCAAGGTGGCGTAGTAGCTGTATCCGACCGGATGCAGGAAACGGGCGCCATGTTCGGCTCGACGCACCTGCAGCACATCGCCAACCTGCAGGTCGGCGAAGGTCTGCATGTCGCAATTGATGCGGGGTTCTCTGCCATCTGTCACGGCGATCGAAATGGCACTGCTCGCGGGCAGCACGATCGGCCGGTTGGACAGGGCCTGCGGAGCCACCGGCACCAGCACCAGGCCTTGAAGCGTGGGATGCAGGATGGGGCCGTTGCATGACAGCGCGTAGGCGGTCGAGCCCGTGGGGGTGGCCACGATCAGTCCGTCGGCACGCTGGCTGTACATGTACAGACCGTCGACATGCACCTGAACTTCGATCATGCCCGAGCGCGAACTGCGACTGACGACCACATCGTTGACCGCCGTGGCCTCGAAGACCACCTCATCCTTGCGCAGGACCCGGGCACGCAGCAGAGCCCGATCCTCGGCCTGATACTGGCCATCGAGCACGGCACCCAGGGCATCGGGCCAGCGCAGCAGGGGAATGTCGGTGATGAAGCCCAATCGGCCGAAATTGATACCCACCAGGGGGACGGCATGGGCCGCCAGCTCCCGGGCAATGCCGATCATGGTGCCGTCTCCGCCGACGATGACCGCGAGATCGGCCAGCCGGCCCGCCTCGGACAGCGGCGCGGTATCGAGGTCGGAGCGGCCCAGTGCCGTGGCCAGACCGGGCTCGTAGAGGGCCCGGATCCCGCGACGGGAGAGGTACTCGCCGATCTCGAGCAGGGTGCGCGCGACATCGTCTGATTGCTGTCGGCCGAAGAGGGCGACGGTCTGAAAGGCGGCTTGCATGACGGCATTTCACCACAACCCTGACCGGTCGCTAAGCGATTCGACCTCATGCGTCCGGGCATGGCCCTCGGTCTTAAGACGAAGTGGGGTCTGTCGTCCCAAGGCAAAGGTCGGACCAGGGCAAGATGAAGGTCGGTTTGGCAAGGCGGTCGATTTCGGTCTATAAATTCCGAATGCTGGACGACCGCGCACGTACTCTGCTGAAGACTCTCATCGAGCGTTATATCGCCGACGGGCAGCCTGTGGGCTCTCGCACCCTGTCGAGACACTCCGGACTCGAGCTTTCTGCGGCCACCATCCGCAACGTCATGGCTGATCTCGAGGAGCTCGGGCTGATCGCGAGCCCGCATACCTCGGCCGGACGCGTGCCGACGCCTCGCGGCTATCGCCTGTTCGTGGATACCCTGATCACGGTGCAGCCTCTCGAGCTCGATCAGGCGACCCGGC
>JBMSOD010000308.1:0-2584 GCA_049422085.1 Burkholderiaceae bacterium | reverse complement strand
GGGTGAGGTGCTTGCGCCCCACATGCCCCAGAGGTTGGGGTTTAAAAGCAGCGTGTCATCTGGATTCTGGACCTGCTGACGGGTGTAGATCCAGTTGGGCTCCGCAAATTCCACCCGACCATCGGCTTCGAGGATTGTCATGGCCTCTGCGATCGCTTTTCCTCTGGGCAGGGTTACCAGAACGAGATCGCCTTTACGGTCCGAACGACCCGCTCCCTTCAGAAGGGCCTCCTGCCGTTTCGCATTCAGCCGGCCCAGGAGTTGGGTCTGCTCAGCCTCGCTCACTCCTGCCCGAAACTGCACCAGCATCTGCTCGGGCACATGGGCCCGGCCTTCACGCAGGTTCTGACGGATTTCGAACGATTGCGGGGACTGAGCCTGAGCGAGGCTCATCTGAAAGGCCCCGGAGGCGGCAACACCGATGCTTGCTGCGGCCATGGCAATGCGTTGAATTCTTTTCATGAGTCAGCTCTTTTATTCGGGTCTTGATGGAGTGACCGGGCTGGTGGGGACCGATGGACACCGGGGGACCGATGGACACCGCTGGGCGGAGGCTACCAACCGTTCATCACGATTGGTGTCGTCTTTGAAAAAATCTTGTGAACTGCGACACGAAACAGCGGAAAATTCCTGCGAGCGACCGCTTTGCCGTTTGCCGTTGATCCTTCAAGCCTGACCGTTGCTCGGCAGGCCTTCGGCCCTGGGAAGGGTCGGCAAGCACCATCTGACTCTGGAGAGCATGGGCCCAACCCCTATGAAACGCATCGATGGCTTTACCCTGATTGAAATGATGATCGTGGTGGGCATCCTGGCCATCATCGCAGCGATTGCCATGCCGATGTACACCGATCAGGTGCGTCAGGGGCATCGGGCGGCAGCCCAGTCGGTCCTGCTTGATCTCGCGGCACGTCAGCGACAGTTCATGATCGAGCGTCGTGCCTATGCACAATCGATGACCGAACTCGGTCTGACTCCTCCTGCCACGCTGACCTCGCGTTACACACTGAGCGTCACGGCTGTGGACGGTGCCCCACCCACCTTCTCTGTTTCGGCCGCACCCATCGGCTCGCAGGCTTCGGATCGCTGCGGCACCCTGTCGGTCGATCAGGCAGGACAAAGGCTGCCTTCGGGATGCTGGTAATGCTCTCGCCATCAGGACGCTCAAGAATGCGTCCAGCAGGTATGACGGCCGGTTTCACACTGACCGAGGCGCTGATCGTCATGACCATCCTCACGGTGGTCATCACGCTCGGGTTGCCTACGATGACCGAGTTTGTGCGGGAGCAACGCATTCGCGCAGTGAGCTTTGATCTGGTGTCCGACCTGATGCTGGCTCGATCTGAAGCAGTCAAGCGATCCGGGGTGGTCAGCCTCAATGCACAAGGCCAGGGCGGCTCGCAGGGCTGGCAGGTCACGGTTGATGAGGGACTTCACCAGGGGACGGTGGTGCAGCAGCGGACCCCGCCAGGCAACCAGGTCGTTCTGGCTGGTCCCAGTCGCATCGAGTTCGATCGGAACGGTCGCCTTGCTGCTGGTGGGACGGCACAGATCGAAATTCGCGACAGTGCGCGAGACCTGACCCGACGTTGCATCAGCATCGATCTGAGCGGCATGCCGCAGACCCGTGAAGCGCAGAACGGGGGATGTTCATGAGCGTTTCGCCACGGTCGTGCCGCTCGGTGCGGTTCAAGCCGCCCCGGGCGCGTGTATCGTGCCGCCAGCAGGCCGGCGTGGCCATGATCGAGGTGTTGGCAAGTCTGCTGGTTGCCGCGTTCGGGGTGGTGGCTCTGGCGGGGCTGCAATCGCGTGCGGCCTCGGTCGAGCTTGAGGCCAACCAGCGTGCGCAGGCGCTGGTCCTGCTGCAGGACATGTCCGAGCGCTTGAGCGCCAATCGGCGCAATGCGGCTGCGTATGTGGTGAGCGGTGGCGCTGACCTGGGTGTTCCCGACACCTCGGGGACCGATTGTTCAACGCTTGCCAGCGACCGCGCGCTGCAGGACCGGTGTGAATGGTCGGCCCGGCTGCGAGGTGCGGGCGTCCTGCTGGGCACACGCAATGTCGGCTCCATGATCGGTGCACGGGGTTGCATCGAGTCGCCGCAGGCGTCCGTCTATGTGATCACTGTGGCATGGCAGGGTGACCGAGCCTCGGCCGCACCGACCTCGAGTTGTGGTCAGGGGGCCTATGGCAATGAATCCCTGCGGCGGTCTGTCTCGACGCTGGTACAGGTCGCCGATCTGGAGGCGCCCTGATGAGATCGCGTTCGAGCGGCTTCTCGCTGATCGAGATCATGATCGCCATGGCGGTCGGACTGGGGCTGCTCGCTGCGGTTACCGGTCTGTTCGGATCCACGAGCAAGGCGCGTACCGAGATGGCCAAGGTCGGGCGCATGTTCGAGAACGGGCGCTATGCGCAGGACCTGCTGGCCGAAGACCTGCGCCTGGCAGGTTTTTATGGTGAGTTGCCTATCCTTGCAGCCACCGTGACCACACCGGATCCGTGTGCCTTGATTGTCACTGGCATGGGCTGGAATCCTGCTGGGGCCACACCCTCGATTCCGGCACCGATCATGGGGTACCAGGAC
>JBMSOD010000307.1:0-2651 GCA_049422085.1 Burkholderiaceae bacterium | reverse complement strand
GTCCCGAATCGCTGCGCCCAGAACCGGCGATAGCTGCCCAAGGGCTTGGCATCGCGCGGAAAAAAAGAGACGTCGGCGTAGGCTTGCATAAAACGGGAGGAAATCCCCGAGATTCTAGGTGCACCGGTGCCCAAGAGCTCACTAGCGAACCGATCGCCTGCCGCGCTGCAGGAGATGACGACATCGTCGCCTGCCCGGGCGTCTCACGCGCGAGCAGGGTCCCTACCCTTGACACCGCGCTTGAACGGCCCTACCTTGACGACCCGCGCAACAAAAAAACTTCGCCAATCCAGCGGCAAGCCCGCTCATGCCTGGCGACTCAGGGAGAACAAGCGACCATGTTCACGCAAAGCTGGAGCACCTCAGCGCGGCAATACAACATTCTCATTGAACGCAATGTGGACATACCCGTTGGCCCGGGAATGTTCATGAAAGCAGACATCTACAGACCCGATGCACCGGGTCAGTTCCCGGTCATCTTGGCCGCCAGCCCTTATTCCAAGGAAATTCAGGCCATGCCCATGATGCCGGTGGGCTTTAGCTATGCCCGCGGCTGGATGGAATCGGGCGACCCGAACTTCTATGTCCGCCGTGGCTATGTGATGGCCATCGCCACGATCCGCGGCACGCGCGGTTCCAGCGGTGTTTTCGGCAACATCGAACCCGATCCCCAAACCGTTGACGACCTGGCTCAAGCCATCGAATGGCTGGGTCACCAAAGCTGGAGCTCAGGCAAGGTGGGGATGAACGGCGTGTCCTACTTCTCCATCATCGCCAAGCGGGTGGCCATGCTGGCCCCGCCCTGCCTGGCCGCACTGTTTTCGCCCTACGGCTTTACCGACGGCTACCGCGACGTGCTGTATCGCGGCGGCATGCTGGCCGCCGAGTTCATGGAGTATTGGCTGCGACGTCAGGCGCCCTTCTTTACCATCGAGAACTCGCTGCGCAAGAAGTGGGGAGACGAAAAATACGAAGCAGCTGTCAGTGCTGCTTTGCGAGACCCTGAACTGACCGCCAGTGCGGTGCTGGCCAATGCCCTGCGCAACCCCGAGACAGGGGGCAATCCGGTCTTGCTGGAGATTCTTCTCAATCCGCTGTTCAACGCGTATTGGCAAGAACGCGTGGTGGACTTCGAGAAAGGCTGCAAGGTACCGGCTTACCTAGGGGGCGACTGGGGCATGTTTGGCCTGCACTTGCCTGGCGACCTTCGCGCCTGGGAATTCTGGAAGGGCCCCAAGCGCCTCACCTTAGGCCCGCCGATCTACCTCGACCGTCCGGTGTACCAGTACGCCTACGAGTCACTGCGATGGTTCGACCACTGGCTCAAGGGCATAGACACCGGGATGATGGAAGAGCCCCGTGTGCAGGTGTTCATTGAGGGCACTGGTCAGTGGCGAACGGCCGATCAGTGGCCTCTGCCTCAGACACGCTGGACTCCTTTTTATCTGCATCGCGAGGGGCTGCTGTCGGAACACGAGTTCTGGCCCAACGAGGGCTGGAGTAGTTATGAAGATTCGATGTTCGCTCGCCATGGGCTTGAGTTCTGGTCGCCACCGATGGTGGAGACCACAGAGTTGTGCGGACCATCGGTGCTCAACCTCTGGGGATCCACAACCGACACCGAGGTGCTCTGGTTCGTCAGCCTTCTCCATCGTGACGCGCAGGGCCAGGAGCGCTTGCTCACGCGCGGATGGTTGCGCGGCTCGCAGCGCGCCCTGGACCCCGCGCGCTCCAAGCCCTGGCAGCCCTACCATCGGCATGACCGTCGCGAACCCTTGGTCCCCAACCAGATCTATGAGTTCAACATCGAGATTCAATCGATAGGGATCGAACTCAAGCCCGGCGAACGCATCGGCCTGCGGATCAAAGGGGCCGATAACGATGTCCCGGCCACGATCAACGAGGACATTGGTTCGGGTGCTATCGCCCGACCGATGGTCTCGATTGTTTCAGTGCATCACAACGAAAACTGTCCCTCGCATCTGTTTTTGCCCATCACCAGCGGCAACCGCGTCGGCACCTTCATCTCTGGCGGGAAACTGCCCAGCTTTGCCAAATCCTAAGAGGAGGAACCCCCGTCATGACCATCAACAGGCGTCAATTTCAAGTGGCTGCCATCGCGAGTGCCTCATTTTCAACCCCCGGTTTCGTCCAGGCCGACCCCGCCTTTCCGGACAAGCCCATTCGCATCATCGTCCCCTCCACCCCCGGCGGAGGTTTTGATGTGGTGGCGCGCATCCTCGGGCAGTATCTCGGCGAGGTCCTCAAACAGAACATCGTGATCGAAAACAGAACCGGTGCCGGAACACTGGTCGGCTCCCAATTTGCGGCCAAAGCCTCACCCGACGGTTACACCTTGCTCGCCGGGGGTCTGAGCAACATCATCTGGAACATGCATCTCTACGCCAGTCCTGGCTATGACGGATTGACCGACTTCATACCGGTGGGTCTGGCTTACACCGTGCCGTACGTAGCGGTGGTGCGCAAAGACTTTCCCGCCAATACCTTCAAGGAATTTCTCGATCAGGCGCGAGCCCAGCCCGGCAAGTTCAACATGGCACATCTGGGCAGCGGGACTGGCGCCCACATTATGGGGATGTACCTGATGAAGCAGGCCGGCGTGCGCTTTACCGATGTGCCCTACAAGGGAT
>JBMSOD010000306.1:0-2652 GCA_049422085.1 Burkholderiaceae bacterium | reverse complement strand
GACTTCTCGAGATTGATGATGTGGATGCGATTGCGATGGCCAAAGATAAAGGGGGCCATCTTGGGATTCCAGAAGCGGGTTTGATGTCCGAAATGGACGCCCGCTTCCAGCATTTCGCGCATGCTTATAGACATGAAAACTCCTGAAGGTTGGGTCTAGAATCGATCGAAGACTTTTAAGCCTGAGCTTAAAAGGCACCTTTCAGACGCTCGATTCGCGATTTGTTTTTTAGCCAAGCCTTGGCGCTCAGCAGCAAAAACTTCGAGAGTATAGCATCAAGCCACCAGCAGACCAGGCAGCCCCAAGACCCGCCAACCCTTATGAAACGACCGGTCCGAGACCTGCACCAAATCCGGGAGGAGTTGCGCTCGGGGAAGTCGTCCCTTCAAGAGGAACTCCATCGGGCCCTGCACACCAGCACCCATGCTTGCTGTCGCCATGCCTACGTGCTGGAGCCCGGGCCGAGCCTGGAGCGGGCGATTGCCAGCGGCCAGGGCCAGCGACAGCTCCACCAGCCTCTGGCCGGCCTGCCCATCTCCGTGAAGGACTTGTTCGATGTGGCTGGGCAAGTGACCAGAGCAGGATCGGTGGTGCTCGATGGCAACCCGCCCGCAGCCAGCGACGCTCCGGCTGTTCGCCGCATCCGTGCGGCCGGCGGATTGATCGCCGGACGAACCAACATGACCGAGTTTGCCTTCTCAGGGGTGGGCATCAACCCCCATTACGGCACGCCCGTTAACCCGGCTGACTCTCAGGTGCAGCGAATCCCAGGCGGGTCTTCCTCGGGTGCTGCGGTGTCGGTGGCCACTGGCGCGGCGGTGGCGGCGCTTGGCTCGGACACCGGAGGGTCGCTGCGCATTCCTGCCGCCCTGTGTGGCTTGGTGGGTTTCAAGAGCACGGCGCGTTGGGTCCCTACCGAAGGCACCGTGCCCCTTTCGACCACGCTCGATACCGTGGGAGCCGTCACCCACTCAGTGCGCGATGCGATCGTCCTGCACGAAATCTTGTCCGCACGCCGGGTCCGGCTGGCCGCGCGCAATCTGAGGGGCACGCGTTTGGCAGTGGCCCGAACCTGGATGCTCGACGACATGGAGCCCTGCGTTGCCGCAGCCTTCGAAAAATCGCTGAGTCGGCTCAGATCGGCAGGGGCGGTGCTGCAGGAGATTGAGCTGGGCGAAATCGCAGATCTGGCTCGGATCAACGCGGCCGGCGGCTTCTCAGCGGCCCAAAGCCATGCCTGGCACCGGCACCTGCTCGCCCAAAGCAGTGATCGCTATGACCCCCGGGTCGCCAAAAGGATCCTGCGCGGTGCACACATGAGTGCTGCGGACTATGTCGATCTGATGCAGGCGCGACAACACTGGATCGGTCAGGTTGAAGAAAAGCTCAAGGATTTCGACGCGGTGCTCTCACCGACTGTTCCAATCCTGGCGCCGGAAATGGCTCCCCTGGAGCGTGATGAGGACCAATTCTTCAAGGTCAATGCCCTGCTGCTGCGCAACACCTCAGTGGTCAACATGCTCGACGGCTGCGCCATCTCGGTTCCCTGCCACGACCCTGGCCAGCTGCCGATTGGCCTGATGTTCTGGCACGGCGCCCTTCGCGATGATGCGGTTTTGGGTCTGGCCCTGCAGTTTGAGTCCCTGCGACCGATCGCGGTGGGCTGAATCGACCTGCGGCACGATAAGCTCGCCAGGACGATCGACCATGCATCTCATCGGCGCCGACAAAACCTGGCCCCTGCATGGCATCGACAGCAGCAGACAGATCGAGCACCTGGCCGCGGCGGGACTTGCGCCGCACACGCTGATGCAGCGTGCCGGTCTGGCCGTGGCCCGGTTGGCCCGTGCGGTTTCGCCCCACGCGAGGCATATCTGGATCGCCTGCGGTCCCGGAAATAACGGCGGTGACGGCTTTGAGGCAGCCATGCACTTACACCGCCAGGGTCTGAAGGTCAGCCTGACGGCCATCGGTGCTGAGCACGAACCCAAGGATGCTCGAGCCTCACGGCTGAGAGCGCTTGAGGCCGGCGTACAAATCAGTCAAGAGCCCCCCGATCAATGCGATCTGGCTATTGATGCCCTGCTCGGCCTGGGCGCTGCCATCGATCATCAACGCCCCGCCGCAGCGACGCTGCTGGGCTGGCTCTCAAAGATGCACCTGAGCGACCGCCCTGTTTTGGCCGTTGACCTGCCGAGCGGTCTGCATGCGGACACGGGCGCAGGCTTGCCGGGTCGCCGGTCTCGGCAGACGCACACTCTGAGCCTGCTCACCCTCAAACCCGGACTTTTCACCGGACAAGGGCGCGATCAGGCGGGCACGATCTGGTTCGACCCGCTGGGCATTGGGGGCGACCTGGTCCCAGCGGACGCGCAGCTGATCGGCTCTGATGGCCTGCCGTCGATGAACAAAGCGCAGGGGCCGCATGACAGCCACAAGGGCCGCTACGGCGATGTTCTGGTGGTAGGCGGTACCACGACTGGCATCACCATGGTTGGAGCGGCGCTGTTAGCGGCCCGAGCTGCCCTGCGGGCCGGCGCGGGGCGGGTTTACCTCAGTCCGCTCGGATCGAACCCGATGAGTCTGGACCCCACCCAACCGGAGTTGATGTGGCGCCCCGTCCCCGCCCGCCACCCCCTCGACCCGGCGGGG
>JBMSOD010000305.1:0-2656 GCA_049422085.1 Burkholderiaceae bacterium | reverse complement strand
CCCCGCTCGCAGGCTCGCTGACGGCCTCGCTCAGGGGGACGAGTTCGCCGACTCGCACACCGAGCAGGCGGATGGTTTTTGCAGGCCGCGTGTTGGCTCCGTGAATAGCGCGACCCAGGCACTCAAAGGCCAGCACAGTAATGTCGCCGGCTCGGTGCACCGCGCGATCGACCGTGCGGTCGCGGGTCAGGCTCTTGAAGTCCGAGGTGCGCAGCTTGATGCCAATCGTGCGACCGGCATAGCCGCGCCTGGCCAGATCGGCACTGACCTGCTCGGACAGACGGATCAGAGTGCGGGCCAGGGTGTCCCAATGGCGGACCGGATGCAGGTCCTGCTCGAAGGTGGTTTCGCGGCTTCGCGATCGAGGTTCCGGATCGAGCTCCAGAGGGCGGTCGTCCAAGCCTCGGGCCACCCGCCAGAGCCAGCGGCTGTAGCGGGGCGTGAAGTGCTGATTGAGCCAGGCCTCTTCGCAGGCAGCGAGTTGTTCAATGGTCCGGATGCCTAAGGCCTCGAGCGTCTGATCGGCTTTGGGACCGATCCCAGGGATCTTGCGGGCGGGCAGGGGCCCCAGTCGTGTAGCAAAGTCCTCGGCCGCAACGATGCTGATGCCTCGGGGTTTGTCGAGGTCGGAGGCAATCTTGGCGATCAGCTTGTTGGGCCCGATGCCAATCGAGCAGCTAAGACCGGTAGCATCGAATACCAGTTGCTGCAGCCGTTGCGCGATGTCCCGGCTGCTGCCTTCAATCGCCGTCAGGTCGAGATAGACCTCGTCAATACCGCGATCTTCCATACATGGAACCAGGGTCAGGATGGCCTGCTTGAACCTGCGCGACATTTCGCGATAGCGCTCAAAATCCACCGGAAGAAAGATCAGCTGCGGGCACAGGCGCGCCGCGCGGGACAGCGCCATGCCCGAATGCACCCCAAAGGCGCGGGCCTCATAGGTGGCGGTGGTGACCACCCCCCGACTGCTCGGGTCGCCCCGCCCGCCGATGGCCACCGGCAGGCCTTTCAGGTCAGGCCGGCGCAGGAGCTCGACGGATGCGTAAAAGGCATCCATGTCGAGATGGGCAATCCTGCGCATCAGGGCCGTGGTCGGGGCGTCGTGCATGCAGACATCTTGCTACAGTCCGACCATGCATGATTTCGATCGCCTGCCGGCAGGCCCCACTGACAGCCTGACCGATGTGACTGGCCTCTCCGTGGGGCATTACACCGAGACCCGACGACCGACCGGCTGCACCGTAGTGCTCTGTCCCGAAGGGGCAGTTGCAGGGGTGGACGTGCGGGGCGCGGCGCCCGGTACACGCGAGACCGACCTGCTTGATCCGGTCAATACGGTTGATCGCGTGCACGGCGTCTTGCTCTCAGGGGGCAGCGCCTTCGGCCTGGCAGCCGCTCAGGGGGTGGTCGATTGGTTGCACGAACGTGGCCATGGTCTGCCTGCCGGACCGACCCGGGTGCCGATCGTGCCAGCCGCCATCCTGTTTGATCTCTGGATGGGAAACCCGTCCATCTACCCGGATGGCGCAGCCGGACGTGCTGCCTGCGAGGCCGCCCATCACGGCCCGGTCGCACAGGGCTCGGTGGGCGCAGGCACCGGCGCCAGCGTCGGCAAATGTTTCGGGATGGCCCATGCCATGAAGGGCGGTATCGGGTCTGCCTCCCTTCGACTGGGCGGGATCACGGTCGCTGCGCTGATCGCGGTCAATGCGGTGGGCGATGTGCGCGATCCGCGAAGCGGGCGGCTGATTGCCGGGGCCAGAGCTGTCCGTCCTCACAGCCCTTCTGGCAGGCCCGTGTTGCGCAATACCGCCTGGTCTCTTCTCGCCGAAGCCAGCGGCGCTAGCAACGACGCGCCCCGCGCGGATCGCCTGCCCGGCCGGGGCGAGGCCACGACCATTGGCGTGGTGGCCACCGATGCGGTTCTGGACAAGGCGGGTTGCACTCGCTTAGCCCGGGTCGCACATGATGGGCTGGCCAGAGCGATTGATCCTGTCCATACCGCCTGGGATGGCGATACCCTCTTTGCACTTTCGACGGGTCATCTGACACCATCAGCCCCGCCCGCGATCTCGCCGATGGTGCTGGCGGTTGCCACTGCCTGGGTGACCGCCATGGCCACCGCGAGAGCGGTGCTGGCGGCGAGTCGCGTTCAAGGGGAGGGCGTGCCGGATCTGCCGATCACCGCCGAACTCTGAGCACTGCAAGGCCCTTTCGTTTCGATCATCAGTCGTCGCCATCCCTCTTCAATGCCATGAATCCTTCCCTCCCCACACTGAGCCCGCGTGATTGGGATAGCCATCCGCCCAACCTGAGCCCGGGCTATGCCTCCAGCGTGCTGCGATCCCCGACACGGCCGCTGATTCCGATCAAGGCAAGCCTGGCCGAACTGGCGCAGCCGGTGTATGGCCACGAGATG
This sequence comes from Burkholderiaceae bacterium, assembly GCA_049422085.1. Classification (GTDB taxonomy): domain Bacteria; phylum Pseudomonadota; class Gammaproteobacteria; order Burkholderiales; family Burkholderiaceae_E; genus UBA4615. Next base: position 234 of record JBMSOD010000305.1, on the reverse strand, counting down.
ATCGGTGCGCTTGATCATGACCTCACCCGCAATGCGGTGCGCAATGGCGCACCCCTGGGCGAGCGCATCATCGTGACGGGTCGGGTTCTCGATGACGCCGGGCGACCGGTACCCCAGACCCTGGTGGAGGTCTGGCAGGCCAACGCCGCAGGCCGGTACATTCACCGGATCGACCAGCATGATGCACCGCTCGATCCCAATTTTCTGGGGGCCGGCCGGACCATCACCGATGCG
>JBMSOD010000304.1:0-2701 GCA_049422085.1 Burkholderiaceae bacterium | reverse complement strand
ACCAAGGCAGGCGTTCAGCAGGGCGATCGTGTGGGCACGCTGGCCTGGAATGGCTATCGCCACATGGAGATCTACTATGCCGTGGGGGGCATGGGCGCGGTGATCCACACCATCAATCCCCGCCTTCATCCGGAGCAGATCGCCTGGATCGTCAACCATGCCGAAGACCGCTATCTCGCCTTCGACATGACCTTTCTGCCGATCATCCAGGCGATCGCCCCGCGCTGCCCGCAGGTCAAGGGCTGGATCGCCCTGTGCGATGCAGACCGACTGCCTGCGGATAGCGGCATTCCCAATCTGATCTGCTACGAAACAATGCTGGCCAGCGGCTCGGAGCATTTTGACTGGCCCCAGATCGATGAGCGCTCGGCGGTGGCCCTGTGCTACACCTCCGGCACCACCGGCAATCCCAAAGGTGCGCTGTACAGCCATCGGTCCACCGTCTTGCATGCCTATGCAGCATCGCTGCCGGATGCGATGGGCTGCAGCACCCGGGACTCCATCCTGCCCGTGGTGCCGATGTTCCACGTCAATGCCTGGGGGCTGCCTTATGTCTGCGCGCTGGTGGGTGCCAAGATGGTCTTCCCGGGTGCAGCGCTCGATGGCAAGTCCCTGTACGAACTCTTCGAATCAGAGAAGGTGACCTACTCGGCCGGTGTGCCGACGGTCTGGCAGGGTTTGCTCCAATATGTCGAAAGCCAGAACCTGAGCTTCTCGACCTTCAGACGGACCGTCATCGGCGGATCGGCCTGCCCGCCCGCGATGATCAAGACCTTCCGGGAACGCTATGGCGTGGACGTCATCCATGCCTGGGGCATGACCGAAATGTCGCCGCTGGGCACCCTGTCGCGCCTGATGAGCCAGCACCTCGATCTCCCCGAAGAGGAGCAGATGAAGGTCTATGCCAAGCAGGGCAAAGCCATCTTCGGGGTGGATATGAAAATCACCGGAGACGATGGCCAGGAGCTGCCCTGGGATGGCAAAACCTTCGGCGATCTGCTGGTGCGCGGGCCCTGGGTGGTCAAGAGCTACTTCAAAGGGGAGGGGGGCGATCCCCTGCGCACCGATGCACAGGGTCTGAGCTGGTTTCCGACCGGCGACGTGGCGACCATTGACAGCGATGGCTACATGCAGATCACCGACCGCAGCAAGGATGTCATCAAGTCGGGCGGCGAATGGATCAGCACCATCGACCTGGAGAACCTGGCCATGGCCCACCCTGCGGTGGCTCAGGCCGCGGTGATCGGCGTTGCACATCCGAAATGGGATGAGCGTCCCCTGCTGATCGTGGTGAAAAAGCCGGGTGCCGAGCTGACCCGCGAGGCGCTGATTGCCTTTTACGAGGGCAAGATCGCGAAATGGTGGACGCCCGACGATGTTCAGTTCGTCGAGAGCATTCCGCTGGGCGCGACCGGCAAGATGCTCAAGACACGACTGCGGGAGCAGTTCAAGGACTACCGGCTGCCGGGCGTTTAAGCCGAAGCAATCGGAAGGTCATCAGTTATATTTCCCGCGATCTCAGGGAGAACACATGAGCCAGGCTCACTACCGCATCGACGGCGCCATTGCCGTCATCACCATGGACAACCCGCCGGTCAACGGGCTCGGATTCGAGCTGCGCACCGGCATCCGAGACGGTATCGCCAGGGCGATGGCCGATGCCGCCGTTCAGGCAGTTGTCCTGACCGGCAGCGCCCGCGCCTTTTCGGGCGGCGCTGACATCCGCGAATTCAATACACCCAAGGCTGATGCGTCCCCGCATCTGCTTGAGGTGATCGATGTCATCGAAAATGCCGCGAAACCCGTCGTTGCGGCCATCGCCGGACTGGCGCTGGGTGGAGGCAATGAGCTGGCCCTGGGCTGCCATTACCGGGTCGGTGCCCCCGGCACGCAGATCGGTCTGCCTGAGGTCAATCTCGGACTCTTGCCTGGCGCTGGCGGTACCCAGCGTCTGCCACGCCTGATCGGTGCGGCCAAGGCGCTCGACATGATCGTGAGCGGCGCGCCCATCCGCGCTGAAGAAGCCGCCAAGCTCGGCTATTTTGATCGCATCATCGACACCGATCTGGTCGCCGGTGCGGTGGCCTTTGCCCGCGAGGTGGTTGCAGCGGGCGCTGCGCGGCCCCGGGTGCGCGACCGCGCGGTCGACCCCGCTTCGGTGCCGGGAGGCCCCGAAGCCTTCTTTGATGCCGCTCGCAAGCAGGTCGCCAAGGCCTATGTGGGCTATCCCGCCCCCATGAAGTGCCTCGAATGCGTCGAGGCTGCGGTCAAGAAGCCGTTTGAAGAAGGCATGAAGGTCGAGCACAGCCTCTTTGGTGAGCTGATCGTCTCGGTGAGCTCCAAGGCCCTGCGTCATGCCTTCTTTGCAGAGCGTGCGGCGAGCAAGATTCCGGATGTGCCCGAAGACACCCCGCAGCGCCCGATCAAGACCGCGGCGGTCATCGGTGCCGGCACCATGGGCGGCGGCATCACCATGAACTTCATCAATGTGGGCATCCCGGTCACGCTGCTCGAGATGAAACAGGAAGCCCTGGACCGGGGCGTGGCCACCATCCGGCGCAATTACGAGAACACCGCCAAGAAAGGGCGCATGACCCAGGACGAGGTGGAGCAGCGCATGGCGCTCATCACGCCCACCCTGGCCTATGCCGATATTGCCCAGGCCGACATCGTGGTCGAGGCGGTGTTTGAGGACATGGAG
>JBMSOD010000303.1:0-2720 GCA_049422085.1 Burkholderiaceae bacterium | reverse complement strand
CCAACGCACGCGCCTCGTCAGCATAGACGTCGACAAATGCATGCAACTTGCCGTCAAGCGCGTCGATGCAAGCCAGGTGCGCATCGACGAGGTCCCGGCTGGAACACTGTCCCGCACGCAGGAGTTGCGCCTGTTCGGCGAGGGTGAGGTCAGTCAGGTTCAAGCATCTCTCCTTGGCGTTCAAAGGGGGTGAGGCGTGCATGACCTCCCCCACGTGCGGCCGCTGGGTGCGACGCCCGATCGTAGCGACAGCGCCGGCCGCAGAATGCGCGCATGGAGCTTAAGTGGTTGGACGACTTCCTGAGCCTCGCGCGCACCAAGAGTTTTTCGCGCTCGGCCGAGGAACGCAACATCACCCAGTCGGCCTTGAGCCGACGCATCCAGGCGCTGGAGCGATGGGTCGGCGCGCCGCTGGTGGATCGAAGCACCTATCCCTCCCGCCTGACAGGAGAAGGGGAGGCCTTCCGCGAAGCCGCTGAGATTGCGGTGCGCCATCTGATGCGGGCACGTGACGATGCCCGCACCGCACGCCGCCGGGCCGAAAACACGATCCTCTTCACGGCCCCACACAGCGTGGCCTTGTCGTTCTTCCCGGGGTGGCTCAAGCGCATGGAGGACATGGTCGGGCCGATCGAGGCCCAGATGGTCGCCGACAACATGCACAACTGCGTGCAGAACCTCATCGAGGGCGTCTGCGATTTCCTGATCTGCTTCTCCCACCCGGGGTTTCCCTTGATCATCGATAGGGAGCGCTTTCCGTCTCGGCACCTGGCAGACGATCGGCTCCTGCCAGTTTCGGTGGGGGCCGATGAAGGAGGACCCCGCTTCGTGCTGCCCGGAACGACGAAGCATCCGCTCCCCTACCTGGGGTACGCGGAGGGGTCCTTCTTTGGGCGAGCGGTCAACGAGCTGCTCGCCCGACCGGACCGGCGTTGCCACCTCTCGCGTCGGTACCAGGACTCGCTGGCCGGCGCGTTGACCGCGATGGCGAAGGCCGGGCACGGTCTGGCCTGGGTGCCCGAGGGGCTGGCGGCGGAGGATCTGGCCAGTGGCAGATTGCAGCGTGCCGGCGGCAGCGAGTGGGACGTGCCATTCGGGATCTCGATCTATCGCTCGGCAGAGCGGGGTCGACCGCGCGTCGAAGCGGTCTGGACCCGATTGGAGGCTGACGACCCACCTTGAAGGGCGCGCATGGGGTGGATCATGCGGGCCCGGAATTGGGTCGTTCCAGAATTTCATGGGCTGTCTGTTGAGCCTTGCGTGTATCGTCTCGAGCACCCGGCGAGGGTCGGACAGACAACGGACACAATCAGTCATGCATCTTTCGCGTTTTCCAAGAGTCAGGCTGGGACATGGCCCGACCCCCCTGGAGCCCATGGCTGGGTTGTCGCGGGCGCTGGGAGGCCCCAATCTGTTCATCAAGCGCGACGATTGCACCGGGCTGGCTACCGGCGGGAACAAGACCCGCAAGCTCGAATTCCTGATGGGCGAGGCGCGCGAACAGGGCGCCGAAGTCGTGGTCACGCAGGGCGCTGTCCAGACCAACCATGGACGTCAGACGGCAGCGGCAGCGTCAAGGCTCGCCATGGCGTGCGAGATCCTGCTCGAGCGCCGCGTGCGCGAGCCCGAGCCTGGGTATGAGATGCAGGGCAATGTTCTGCTCGACAGGATGTTCGGCGCCACGCTCTCGTTTCACGAGCCTGGTGACATGAACGCGCTGGCGCTGGCACGCACGGAGGAGTTGCGAAGTCAAGGCCGCAGGGCTTACTTCATTCCCGGTGGCGGCTCGAATCCGGTGGGCGCGCTGGGCTACGTCGACTGCGCCCTGGAGTTGCTCCATCAGGCCAATGCGATGGGCCTGCGCATCGACTATCTGGTTCACGCCACCGGCAGCACCGGAACCCAGGCCGGGTTGCTGGCCGGTCTGGAAGGCGCCAACACGGGCATTCCGGTGCTCGGGATCAGCGTTCGCCAGCCCAAGCAGCGGCAGGAGGAGGCCGTCTACGCATTGGCACAGGCCACAGCGGAGTACGTGGGCGTGAAGGGCGGAATCGACCGCTCACGCGTCGTGGCTTACGCGGACTATGTGGGAGAAGGCTATGGCGTACCCACGCCCGCGATGGTCGAGGCGGTGGCGCTGACTGCCCGCTGCGAAGGCATTCTTCTGGATCCGGTCTACTCAGGCAAGGGCATGGCCGGGCTGATCGATCTTGTTCGAAAGGGTTTCTTCCGCCCCGAGGACAATGTCGTGTTTCTCCACACGGGAGGGGCGACGGCGCTGTTTGCCTACCCGAATCTGTTCACTCAACTCTGACTTTCTGGAGGAAACCGAAATGCGCACCCTGATCACGGCCATCGCCGGTTTGTGGCTTGCCGCTGGAGCGATCCAGCCGGCGCACTCGCAAACCACGCTCAAGCTCGGACATGTCTCGAGCGCCGACAACGTCTATCACCTCGGCGCCGTGCGATTTGCCGAGCGCGTGGCGGCACTCACCAACGGATCGGTCAAGGTCGACCCGCTGTGCTGCGCGCAGCTCGGGAACGACGTTGCCCAGGCCAAGACGGTGCAGCTCGGCGCCCAGGACCTGGCGATCGTGTCGAGCAACAACCTTGCGCAGTTCTACGCCCCGATCGACATATTCAGCCTGCCCGCGCTGTTCGAGGACATTCCGTCGGCTCAGAAGGCGGTGTTCGGGCCGGTCGGCGCGGAAATCTTCGAG
>JBMSOD010000302.1:0-2732 GCA_049422085.1 Burkholderiaceae bacterium | reverse complement strand
TCGACGTGGCCAATCAGGCTCTGGTGACGGCCTCGACCGAGTACCGCCAGACGCTGCAGCAGGCTCTGGGTGATCCGAAGGTGCGCACCCAACTGGCCGCTCTGACCGGACGCATCCAGGAAAAAAGAACCGAAGTGACCTACCTGCGCGAGCAACTCACGCGCGCCCGGGTGCTCGCTCCCCAAGATGGCACTGTGCTGTTCGATGACCCCACCGAATGGATCGGTCGCCCGGTGAGCGTAGGCGAGCGCATCCTGCGCATCGCAGCGACTGGCGATATCGAGGTAGAGGCCTGGCTACCGATTGGCGATGCGATTGCGCTTGCGCCCGGCGCCCGCGTTCAGCTTTTTCTGACTGCGCGTCCACTCGATCCACTGATGGCCACCTTGCGCTACGTGGCGCATGAAGCAGTACAACGGCCCGACGGCGGGTTTGCCTATCGGGTGCGGGCAACGCTCGCACAAGCGACCGACCATCGCGTTGGGCTCAAGGGCACCGCCAAACTCGAGGGCGATACCGTGACTGCCTTCTGGTGGGTCATGAGGCGGCCGATCGCAAGCGTGCGTGCCTTTTTTGGCTGGTAAACCCGGAGTGACCCGGCTGCAATGATCCTGCCTGCGCTGCGTGACGAACTCGAACTGCTGCCCGGGCCCATCCTGCCCGACGGGCAGCCCAGCTGGACGCTGCATGATCCGGCTCGCAACCTGTTCTTTCGAATCGACTGGCCGACCTTTGAGGTGCTGAAGCGATGGGGACTGGGCGCAAGCGACGCTATCGCACTCGACATCGCTGCCCAGACCACCCTGCAGCTCGCCGCTGAAGATGTCGATTCGATCGTGCAATTTCTGTTCACGCATCAGCTGGTGCGCCCGGTCGGTGCTGATGCTTCGGCAAAACTCGCGCATCGTCGTGAGCAGATGCAGCACGGCGTGTGGCAGTGGTTGCTGCATCACTACCTTTTCTTCCGAATCCCTCTCGTGCGACCCGATGCCTGGCTGAATCGCTGGCAGCGGGCGGCGGGCCTGCTCACCACGCGCATCTTTCTGAACATGACCCTGGCCGCACTGGTGATTGGGGTCGTTCAGGTGCTGCGTCAATGGGATGCCTTCACGGTACAGCTGGTCGATACCTTCAGCCTGCAAGGCCTGGCCGCTTATGCGGTGGCCATCATCATCGTGAAGGTGCTGCACGAACTGGGCCATGCGTTTACAGCCAAGCGACTAGGGTGCCGGGTGCCCACCATGGGCATTGCCTTTGTGGTGCTCTGGCCCATGGCCTATACCGACACCAACGAAACCTGGCGTCTGACCAACCCACGCGACCGCCTGGCCGTTGCGAGCGCGGGCATCGCGACCGAACTCGTGATCGCGGTCTGGGCCACGCTTGCCTGGACGGTGCTGCCCGATGGCCCCCTGCGATCCGCTGCCTTCGTGCTGGCCACCACCAGCTGGATTGCAACCCTGGCGATCAATGCAAGCCCCTTCATGCGTTTTGATGGGTATTTCATCCTGTCCGACCTGCTCGACATGCCCAACCTGCATGAACGTTCCTTTGCACTTGCGCGATGGCGCTTGCGTGAATGGCTGTTCGCGTTGGGAGAGCCCCGGCCGGAGACCCTTCCGGAGAGTCAGGAGCGGGCCATGATTGCCTTTGCCTGGATGACCTGGATCTATCGCCTGATTCTGTTCATCGGCATCGCTCTGCTGGTCTATCACCTCTTCTTCAAGTTGCTGGGAATCGTGCTGTTCGCCGTCGAAATCGCCTGGTTCATCCTGCGGCCCATCCGCTCCGAACTGCAGGCCTGGGACCATCGACGCGGACGCATCCTGCAACAGGGTCGCAGCGCCATCAGCGCCCTGATGGTGCTTGCTTTGGTGGGCGCGCTTTTCGTTCCTTGGCCCGGTCGGCTCACAGCCAGTGGTCTCTTGCGTCCTGAGCAGACCTGGCCGGTCCATGTTCCCTCAGGAGCACGTCTGACGGCACTGCACTTTCAGGATGGCGCCCAGGTCAAGGCCGGCGACGTCATTGCGCGATTTGAAGTGCCCGACCTGCAGTCCAAACGCCAGGCACTCGGCGCCCGCGTGGAGCAATTGCGCTGGCAGGCCTCTTCATCGGGCTTTGATGAACAAACCCGCCAGCGCATGCTGGTCACACAAGACACCTTGGCCACGGCCCGTGCAGAGTTGGCCAGCGTACAAACCGAGCTGCAGTCCTTTGCGCCGGTCGCGCCTTTTGAGGGTGTCCTGCGAGATATCGACCCGGAGCTGCGGCCGGGCCAGTGGCTTGCCCGAAGAGAGCGGCTGGGACTGTTGATCAAGGCCGATAGTCCGTGGATTGTTGAAACCTGGCTCGATGAAGACACGGTCCGGCGCGTCCGTGAGGGTGCCGAGGCGCGCTTCACCAGCGATGCGGCTGATCGGCCCGCCGTGCGACTCAAGGTTGCATCGATTGACACCGATGCTTCCAGAGTCATCCATCGACACGAACTCTCGGCACCTGCAGGAGGTCATCTGCTGGTTCGAGAAAAGAAAGGCCAGTTCATTCCTGAACAGGCCGTTTATCGTGTGGTGCTTTCGGTGGCTGAAGACGACCCAACCGTGCGCGATCTCAGGCAGAGCCTGCGTGGTCAGATCAGCATCGCAGCGCAATCCGAAGCGCCGGCCTGGCGCTACCTGCGGCAGGCCGGGTCGGTGCTGGTGCGTGAACTGGGCTTCTGAGTGGCCGCTTCTAAG
>JBMSOD010000301.1:0-2749 GCA_049422085.1 Burkholderiaceae bacterium | reverse complement strand
CGGCCACCAGCTGCTTGTTATGCATGCGGCGGTTGAGCTTCGTAAATCTCGTGGCGCCCTCGGCAACCCGCTCGAACAGACCTCGGCTTTGCCAACCGTTGAACAGCCGGAATTCGATATTCGGATGACGATCCAGAACCCCGATGGCGTCATCTCGCAGCTCGAGATGGGTCATGTCGTGCAGCATGGTCGTGAGGTCATCGAAAAGAATGCGCACCCTGACCCCACGATCAGCGGCCGCGATGACCCTGGCCATCATCAGCTGCCCTGCCCGGTCCCCGAACCAGACGTAATACTGCAGGTCCAGGGAGTGGCGCGCAGAGTCGATCAGCGCGAGGCGCCAGGCCAGCCCGTCTTCATTGCGCTCAAGCAGCAAAAACCCGGTTTGATCAGCGCCATGTCTTGCACGGATGGCTTGCTCGGCACTGGCCAGCGGGCCACTGTCCTGTGGCGCAAGCGCATAGCTGGGCTTGGGTGCAGGCGGCTGCACCGGTGTGGCGCACGCACTCAACATCACCATTGCGGCAATCAGACCGGGCAACAAAAAAGTGCGTGGGCGCATGGGTCGGCGTTCCGGGGCGGTGTTCTTCGTCGGGCTTCGGCGATACTTCCGTGCAATCCATGCAGGAAACTCTCAGCCGGGATCCTTAGATTCCGGCTGAATGGTAGAGCATGGCCTGTGCAGTCGTCTCCTATCGTGCAGCACTGCGAACCAAAAACAGAACGAACGCCGCCAGGTCATCATGAATCATCCTTTGCATCTCGTTGCCGGCGACAGTGCGGCAGGATCCTTGCGGGCCGCGTGCACGACCTGGGGCCTGCCCGGCACCGTGATCGGTTTTTCAGATGACCTGACGCAAGGCCCGCTGGGCGACCTGGATGCCCGTGTGCGCTACATGCAGGCTTTGCTCAAGGGCTATGGCGAGTTCGCAGACGAGCCCGATGTTCCCTTCAAGGCGTGGCGAAGCATCCAGGCGCATCTTGAACAAGAACAGGCCGATGCGATCATCGTCTGGATGGGCATCAATGTGACCGATGCCGTGCTGATCCGCATGGTATGCGACGGGCTGGCCGCCTGCCCTGTGCCCCTATGGCGCATCACCGTTCCCGAGGTGCGTGAGCGCCCCTATGTAGCCATGCATGAGCCCGAACATCTGGCTCGCATGATGTCAATGCGTGAGCCTGTGAGCGACCATGAACGCACCGCGCTGGCAAAGGACTATCTGCGCATCCGGGATAGCAATGCCTTCGTCAGGCGCCTTGAACAAGGGCAGCTCATCGATGTGCCTGTCGATTTTTACGATCCCCTGCTGATCGCCGCCTGCGGTTCAGACTGGCAAGCGGCGGCGCGGGTGGTCGGCCATGCCATGAGCCATTGCGACGGCCCCAATCTGATGGGCGATGGCTTTTTTACAATGCGGCTTCATGCGCTGATCGATGCTGGGCACATCGAATTGGATGGCGACCGTTCGATATTGCGAGGTTTCAGCGTCAGACGCTCTATGGGCTTCATGGGAACTATGGGCCCGGACTGCTCCACTACAATCGCGCCCTGAACTCAACAGGACATCCTCATGAAAGCCTACGGCGCAGAGTTACTTGGAACCTTCTGGTTGGTGATCGGTGGCTGCGGCAGCGCGGTGCTCGCGGCAGCCTTCCCTGAGGTCGGTATTGGTCTGCTCGGCGTGTCGCTTGCCTTTGGCCTCACGGTGCTGACCATGGCCTTTGCGATCGGACATATTTCGGGCTGCCATTTGAATCCGGCGGTCTCGGTCGGTTTGTGGGCTGCGGGGCGTTTTCCGGCGAGCCAGTTGGTCCCTTACATCGTGGCCCAGGTGCTTGGCGCCATTGCCGCGGGCGGTGTGCTTTATGTGATTGCCAGTGGCGCAGCGGGCTTCGATGTGGCCAAAGGATTTGCCTCCAATGGCTTTGGTGCACATTCGCCCGGCGGCTACTCGCTGGTGGCCGCGCTGGTGTGCGAAGTGGTGATGACCTTGTTCTTCCTTCTGGTCATTCTGGGCTCAACCGACAAAAAAGCGCCTGCGGGATTTGCGCCGATCGCCATCGGACTCGCCTTGACGCTCATCCACCTGATCAGCATTCCGGTGACCAACACTTCGGTCAATCCGGCGCGCAGCACGGGCGTTGCCGTGTTCGTGGGAGATTGGGCAACCGCACAGCTCTGGCTGTTCTGGCTTGCACCGATTGCAGGCGCCCTGCTCGGTGCTCTGGCCTATCGCTTGATCGGGAAAGAGGCTGAGTGAGGCGATTGTTTGATAGCGCCCCGAGCGGGCGCTAATCCGACCCTTCCTGCCAGGGATTGATCACCTGGACTTGAGCGGCAGCGTATGGGCTAGTGTCGCGAGATGCCACAACGAAGCCACGTGATGCCGCGATGGCCGCGATGTAGCCGTCTGGGGTCGGAAACCCGTGACCGCTCTGCCGAGCCATTACCGCCAAATCGGCGTAGTGGCGCGCCGCATCTGTATCAAAAGGCAATACCCTGCCTTCGAAAAGCTCAAGCAATTCCTTCAGGGCGCGGTCAAGCGAGCTTCGTCGTTTCCCCGTGGGCAATGAACGAATGCCAAATAGCAACTCAGCCAAAGTCACGCTGGACAGGTACAAGGTTTCGGTGGCCTGTTCGTTGAGCCATGACCTCACGTAGGCATCAGGCACCGGCCGCATTGCTTCAGAAACAACGTTGGTATCGAGAATGATCACTCAGTCGAGCCTGACCGGTACGGCGGGA
>JBMSOD010000300.1:0-2750 GCA_049422085.1 Burkholderiaceae bacterium | reverse complement strand
TGCAGGATCTGGTGGGGTGGATCGAGGCGAGGCTTTAAGCGAAAGGCGCGATTGTTGAGAAAGTGCGTTGAGTTGTTCAGGATGGCGTGAGCAAGCGTTTTAAAGGTCAGGTACAAGTGATAACATTGTGCTTACCTGAATCTAGCTGGAAAAACGCCATGGAAGCCTTGATCCGAAAAATGGGTAACTCTCATGGGGTGCTCATCCCGAAACCCATCCTGGCTCAATTGGGGATTGAGGATCGGGTCGACCTTCGTGTACGCAATGGCGACCTGGAGATACGTGCCTTGTCCTCGAATCGACGTGAGGGTTGGGCCGAAGCAGCGGCCCAACTTGCGGCGCAAGAGGGCGAGGGCCTCGTCTTGCCCGAGTTTTCCAACGAGGGTGATTCGGGGCTGACCTGGTGAAGGCCGGTGAAATATGGATGGCGCAGCTCGATTCCACCGTCGGCAGCGAAATTCGCAAGACGCGTCCCTGCGTCATCGTGTCTCCCGATGAAATGAACCAACACCTGCGTACCGTGATTGTCGCGCCCATGACGACAGGATCTCGACCAGCACCATTCAGGGTGCCGGTCGGTTTTCAGGGCAAGCAGGGCTTGATTGTGTTGGATCAGATCAGAACACTGGACCGTGCCCGCCTGACCCGAAAGGTGGGCACTTTGCGCGCACCGACCTGGGCAGCAACGCTCGAAGTACTGCAGTCCATGTTTTCTTGAAGAAGGAGTCTTTCGATGTCAGGGGGTCAGTTTCATGTCCATGGTCCGCACGATCACGAGCTGCACCACGCAGCCGAACATGGCGACAAGGATCCGGTGTCGGGCCGGATTGCGGTGGTGACGGCCGTGCTGGCTACGGTGGGTGCCGTGTTTTCCTACCAGGGGGGCGCCACGCAGGCCGATGCCCTGCTCTTCAAGAACAACGCCCAGATCAAGAAGACCGAGGCATCCAACCAGTGGAACTACTACCAGGCCAAGAGCAACAAGCAGAACCTGGCTGAGCTCTCGGTCACTCTGGTGTCCGCCGATCTGAAGCCGCGCTACGAGGATGAGGTCAAGCGCTACAAGAGCGAGAAGGCCGACATCATGAAGGACGCGCAAAAGCTCGAGAAGGAAGCGCAGGAGTGGGATGCGCGCAGCGATGCAGCGCTGCACCAGCATCATCGGTGGGCGCAGGCCACGACCGTGATCCAGGTGGCGATTGCACTCTCTGCGATCGCCTTGCTCAGTCGGCGTAACTGGCTCCTGCGCGGGGTGTATGGCGTGGGTGCCGCCGGCCTGCTGATCGGCGTGCTGGCAGTGATGCATGTGTAAAGACCGGCCTGCCGTCGAACACATGGCCGTCCAATCTGGCGGCGAGCGAGGACGCGTCAGATCCTTCTTCTTGCGGCATCCTTGGGCCTTAGTCGCAGTGGCTAGCCTGCTGACTCTCGCCTCGGCTGCACAGGCACAGACTTCTTCGCAGTCAGGGGCTTCGCCTTCATCCCCGCGTGGCCAATCCGCTGTCTTTGCAGCCTTGCGGGTGGGTCACAAGGTTTCTCTGAGCGAAAAGGGCGCCCTCTACGAGATTGGCCTGCTCAACGATGGCAGCATCGGGTCGTATGTGGTGGTCGAGATCGGACCCGAGCATCTGGTGCTTGATGATCTGGTGGCGGTGGGCCGACGCTGGATCCCACTCACCGCCATCCGCAGCGTGATCTGGACCCGTGTGCCCACGCTGCCACGCTGAGCCATGTTTCAACCGATCGGTGCTTTGACCTGATCGGCAATTTCACCTTCATCAGGAACTGCTGACATGACCGAAGAAACCGACCTCTGGCAGGAAACCGCGAGCATGCGCGATTTCTATGTCAATCCCGTTCACTGGTTGCTCACCCTGGTCACGCTTGGCGTGTACTGGCTGGTGGTCTTCATCACGCGCTACTACACCCGCTATCGCCTGACCAGCCAGCGCATCATCATGGAGTCCGGCCTGCTGGGTAAGCGCATCGATGAGATCGAACTCTTCAGGGTCAAGGACACCCGCCTGCATCAGAGCCTGGTTCAGCGCCTGGTGGGGCTGGGCGATATCGAGATCATCAGCACCGATGTGAGCGGCAGCTACCGCATCACCATGCTGCCGGGCGCGCGAGAGAAACGGGAGCAGATTCGTACACTCGCGATGCGGGCGAAAGAGCAGGTGGGTGTGCGGACGATCATCAATGAGTAACGCCAAGGCCACCGAGTTTTCGTGAGTCGGCCGCCCCTGATTTGTGGCGTGTTCCTGGCTGATCTGTAAGAAATATTTCAGGGTTATTTTGAATGCATGAATTTATTTTTAATGCGGTGATGGGATTGTTCACCACCTTGTGCTCTTTGCTGACTTCTATCGTCGTCTTCCGGTTCTGGGTCACAAGGAAGCTGAGGGATGAGATCGAAGAAAGCCTTTTTTGGTGCGCAGTCATGCTCTTCACGATCGAAATGCGTTTGGGACAACTTCAGGAACGCATAAGGATCGTCAGAGATTCGGGTAGTCCGGCCCCACTTTTTAGTGACCGAAACTTTTCCAGAACGATCAGGCGCATGCACGCAGACATCGAAGCATTTCGAGCTGCCTGCGATTCCCTAATATTGACGTTAAGTTTGCCGCTTTCTTTGCCACATCAGAAAATGTGCTTGGCTGCGTTTTCCTCATCAAGTGTCCGTTGTACTTCGGAGCTGCAAAGGGCTGTAGGCGTGCTTAACGGAATAACGGCTGAAAGTTTCGAGGAGA
>JBMSOD010000299.1:0-2754 GCA_049422085.1 Burkholderiaceae bacterium | reverse complement strand
TCGCAGATCCGTGACGATGGGACAGGCAGCATTTTCCTTGGGAACAACAACACCGCCACATCCAACAACCCGGGCGATGTGGATCCCAGCGGCCCGGACTATCCCGCGCGCTTGGATGACGATCGGCCGCTGACCGTGACCGGTAATGTTGTCAATGAGGCGTCCGACTGGTCGGTGTTCACGGTCCAGGGAGTTGCCGGTCAAGTGGTTACCCTGAGCACCCTCGAGGGTTCCGGACAGGGCTACGCCGACATCGACCAGACGCGCCTCTTGCAGATATGGGATGTTGCCGCCAATGGCGGCAGCGGCGGGTGGGTCGACTATGGCACTTCGGCGGTGATCCCCTCGGGCGGAACGCTCCTCGTCAGGGTGAACATCGTCCAAGAGCAAGACGCGCCCTACGAGGGTAGCGAGACCTTCCGGTTAGTGGCGACGAACTCTGGAGGAACCAGCTCGAGCGCCACCTCGACCATCGTGGACGACGGCAGTGGGCTCATCTACCCCGATGCGCCGCCTGCGGGACCCGGCACACCAGCGACTGATCCAAGCGCGATCCCGGATGACGATCGGCCCCTGTCGGTCAACAGCGTCACCGTCAACGAAGGCAGCCCCTACGCGGTCTTCACCGTCACCGGTGCAGCCAATCAGCTCGCCACCCTCGCCCTGGGCGGACAGAACGCCGACGGCGCCGACCTGAGCAGCCTGGAGTATTTCAACGGCACCGCCTGGGTGCCCTACACCTCCGGCACCGTCTCCCTGGGCGCCACTGGGTCGCTGCTCGTGCGCGTGGCCCTCAGCCCCGAGCAGGAGACCGCTCTCGACGGGCCCGAGACCTTCAACCTGATCGCCACCAACACCGGCGGCACCGCTGCCACCGGTGTGGGCACCATCAAGGACGACGGCACGGGCGATTACTTCGCAGCCAACAACAACACCGGCACCCCAGCCCTGCCGCCCGGCACCACGCTCGATGACGATCGACCCCTGTCGGTGAATGACGTGACGGTCAGCGAGTCCTCGCCCTTCGTCGTGTTTACCGTGACCGGTCAGCCCGGTCAGAAGGTGGCACTCGAGCTGGAGTCGGGCACCGCAACTGTGGGCACCGATACCGGCACCGCGCTGGAGTACTTTGACGGTACGGCCTGGCAGCCCTACACCCCGGGCTCGTTCGTGGCGATTCCCGCCAGCGGTACGACGCTGCTGGTGCGCGTGGCCGTCGTCAACGACCCCACCCTCGAAGGACCGGAGACCTTCCGTCTGCGGGCGACCAATGCCGGCGGCACACCGGCCCGTGGCACAGGCACGCTGACTGATGATGGCTCGAACGGCAACTTCTTCGATGCTGGCAACACCACGGGCACGCCTGCTGCGGGCCTTGCCGACGATGATCGTGCAGTCCCCGTCCCGCCGCCGCCCGAGGCGATCCCGACCCCCGCAGCACCGATTGTGATCAGCCTGCCTCCTGAGGCGCCGCTGCCTCCCCCGCAACGCTTTGATTCAGCCATCACGCCCGCCTCGCCGAATCGCATGCTGGTCATGGATCGTCCGCCCATCGGCGACATCCTGACCCGGGTCGAGGGCTTCCGCATTCGCGTCATGGAAGCAGACCTTCCGATGCTCATGCGCGACAAGGGCATCACCGATCAGTTCATTGAAAACGGCCGGCTCACCAGCTTCGCTCTGCCCTACGATGCCTTCATGCACAGCCGGGACGACGCGGTTGTGACCATGTCCGCGCGATTGACCGATGGCCGCCCGTTGCCCGCCTGGATTCAATTCAACGGCCAGACCGGCACCTTCCAGATGAACGCCCCGGCAGGTCTGATTGAAGAATACGAAATCCTGGTCACGGCCCGTGACAACAACGGACGCGAAGCCTCGGCAAGCTTCAAGCTCAGGGTGGGTGCGGGCAAACGCAGTGACGCCGCGCCCGCAGAACGTACAGCCTCGTGGGATCGATTCGCGCCCGCCGGCCGGCCCGGGCTCACGGCACAATTGCGGGACGCAGGCCGCGCACCGGGTCTGCTCGATCGCATCATGGCATCGCAGGCCGTGCAGGAGCGTTTGCAGGCTGCCTCTGACCCCGCTCGTACAGTCCAGTCCGATGCGACACCAGAGACCGCTGCTGCGACTGCCGTCCGCCCCGCAGCGGCCAGCCGAATTGAGCAGGCTACCGGAGTTTGATGCAGACTGAATCCTCACCTGCTGCATCGCCTGAACTCACCCAGGCGCTTGCAGCACTGATCGACCTCGGGAGACGAGCACGACACGCCCGCAGCAGCGCTGCGGTCGAGTTCATGCTCGTCAACGACAGCATGACCCTTGCGCCCTATCGGCAAGCGGTGCTGTGGCATGTCGATCGTGGACTGCTCGCGCTTTCCGGGCTGGTCAAGCCTGAACTCAATGCGCCTTATGCGCTCTGGCTCAAGCAGCTCTGCCGGGAGATCCTGGGGCGCAAGCACGACACCGCCCCTGAGCGTCGTTCACTGACTGCAGCTGACGTCTCAGGTACGGCCGCGAACGAATGGCCGCAGTGGTGGCCAGCACAAGCCTTGTGCCTGCCCTTGGGCCAAGCCGATGACGATGCTGCTCCGCAGGCCCTCTTGCTTCTGGTTCGTGACAATCCCTGGCAAGCTGCAGAAGAACAACTGCTGACCGAGTGGTCCGACGCTGCATGGCATGCCTGGGGCCGTATTGAGCAGTCGGGGGGTTCTCGAAGGCTGGGCGGATGGTGGAGCAAAGGATCCAGTGGCG
>JBMSOD010000298.1:0-2790 GCA_049422085.1 Burkholderiaceae bacterium | reverse complement strand
TCAACCACAGACGAACCGTGGATGCCGAGGGCAAGGCCAGCCTGGTCGCCATCGACCCCAAGGAAATCGAGCAGATCCAGTCTCTGGTGCGTGAGGCGATTGGCTTCAACAAGGATCGCGGAGATGCGCTGAATGTTGTGAACACGCCCTTCACGACCGAGGCCCCCGTCAAGGCGGCCGAGGTGCCCCTCTGGAAAGATCCCGAGATTCTCTCGCTCGCGCGCAGTGTCGGAATGCAGCTGGGCCTGCTCGTGCTGGGTCTGCTGGCGATCTTTGGCATCATCCGCCCGGCACTGAAGGCCGCCAGTTCGCCCAAACCCGCCACCGGCCTGTCGACCGTGGTCGCCAATGATGTGAGTCTGCCGCCGCCCACGGCTGGCACAGTACCGTCCGGCGGGCCGCAGGAAGACCTGATCCGGATGGCAAGAGATAATCCGGCGACCGTTGCCAATGTCGTGCGTTCCTGGGTCAGCAACTGACCAGGATCAGACAAGGCGACCCACCGTCTTCACCCCCCTCCGGATCCGTCAATCACCATGGATGATCAGGGCCTCGAACACAGCGCGATCCTGTTGCTGACCCTCGGCGAAGAACTCGCCGCAGAGGTGTTCAAGCATCTTTCGCCGAAGGAGGTTCACCGCATCGGCGAGGCCATGACCCGGATCCGGACCGTGCCCCGCGAGCGGGTCAATGAGGTGCTGGATCGCTTCATGCACGAGGCGGGAAGCAATCGATCCCTGGTCGCGGACAACGATGAGTACGTCAAGTCGGTGCTGCGCAAAGCCCTGGGCGAAGATCGTGCAGGCTTGCTGATCAATCGCATCCTGCAGGGTAGCGATACGTCTGGCATCGAAAGTCTCAAATGGATGGACGCCGAGTCGGTCGCCGAGCTGGTTCGAAATGAGCATCCGCAGATCATCGCGTCCATTCTGGTTCACCTTGAGCGGGACCATGCCGCTGAAATTCTCGGCAAACTCACGCCGCGGGTGCGTAGCGAGGTGGTCCTCAGAGTGGCCACACTGGACAGCATCCAGCCCAATGCCTTGCGCGAACTGAACGATGTGCTCTCGCATGTGCTGGCGGGCGCCGACAAGCTGCGCAAGGCGGCGCTGGGCGGGACCAAGGTTGCGGCCGAGATCCTCAACGGTGTCGGGAGCAAGCTTGAAGGCGAGATGCTCGAGACGATCCGTGAATCCGATGAGATCCTCGCCCAGGCGATTCAGGATCAGATGTTCACCTTCGATGACCTCATCAAGCTTGATGATCGTGCGATCCAGACCGTACTGCGCGAAGTGGCCGGAGACAGTCTGGTGATCGCACTCAAGGGCTCGGGCGAAGACGTCCGTGAGAAGGTGCTCAAGAACATGTCCCAGCGCGCTGCCGAAGGCTTGCGAGAGGATCTCGAATCGCGGGGTCCGGTCCGTGTCTCGGATGTCGATGCGCAGCAGAAGGAAATCCTGCGTATCATCAGACGTCTCGCAGATGCGGGCGAAATCGCCATTGGGGCAGGTGCTGAGGATGCTTTCGTCTAGTCGGATCGTTTTTTCTGAAGACATCGGGGGCGTCTCGCCCTGGCAGCCCAGACAATTCGGGCAAGCCGACAAGCCACGCGATGGGGCAAGCCCTGAGGGACAGGCCAAAGCCGCCGAAGCGGCACCTGGCTTCGAAGAGGGTCTGCGCGAAGGCATGCGACGTGGCGTCGAACAGGCCCGGGCCGAAGCCGCCCAGCTCAGACGCACCGAGCAGGAGCAGGCCGCCCAGCGGCTTGCGTCCATCGTGCACGCCGCCACTCAGGCACTCAACGAGATCCAGCAGACCTTCGCCGAACGCGTGACCCGACTCGCCGTCGAAATCGCGCGAAGCGCGACCGGCATCGCCATCGACCTGGAGATGGATGTCATTACACCCGCCGTGCAAAAGGCACTCGATGGGGTGGTCGACGGGGCTCTCGCGCCCGTCGTGCGGCTTCACCCGACCGATGCATCCCTGTTCGGCGAGGCCCTTGCGCCGCTCCTCGCCCAACACAAGGCCAGCCTGCTGGTCGACCCTGGGGTCGAGCGTGGCGGGTGCCTTGTAGACACCCCCACCGGCAGGGTCGACGGCACCGTCGCCACCCGCTGGCAGGACACCCTTTCGGGCATGGGAATTTCAGATTCCTGGGTGCGCCGGGGCTGAATCTGCATCGCCGCTCATGCGGCCATACACCGGTGTCGACAGGCCGGCCAGACGGGCCTTGAGCTGCAGTGCCAGCGTGAGCGAGTAATGCCGGGACTGAGCGAGGTTGCCGCCATGGAACCACAGCCCCGGCTGGCGGACTGGCTTCCACATGTTGCGCAGTTCGCCCTCCCAGGGGCCGGGATCGTTGCGTGTGCCTGACCCAAGCCCCCAGCAGGGTCCGACCCGACGGGCCACCTCGGGAGAGATCAGGTGAGCCGCCCATTCGCTCATCGATCCATAGCCGGTCGCCCAGACGATGAGATCGGCCTCAAGCAGCTCTCCCGAAACCAGCTCGATGCCTTCGGGTCGAAGGCGCCGGATGGAGGCCCCCGATCGCAGCCTGATCTCGCCCCGGGCGATCAGGTCGGAAGCGCCGACATCGATGTAGTACCCCGAGCCTCGCCGAGCGTACATGGCGCTCAGGCCCGAGCCATCCTCACCAAAGGTGAGTGCAAATCCGGCGCGCTCCAGTCCGGCATAAAACTCGGCATCACCGCGCCGGATCTCGTCCATCTGGGCAATCTGGCCCGGGGGTGCAAGCCGGGCCGGCAGACTGGCCACCGTCAGGTCGGC
>JBMSOD010000297.1:0-2793 GCA_049422085.1 Burkholderiaceae bacterium | reverse complement strand
GCAGCCCTGCTGTC
This sequence comes from Burkholderiaceae bacterium, assembly GCA_049422085.1. Taxonomy (GTDB): domain Bacteria; phylum Pseudomonadota; class Gammaproteobacteria; order Burkholderiales; family Burkholderiaceae_E; genus UBA4615. Next base: position 2,779 of record JBMSOD010000297.1, on the reverse strand, counting down.
GGGCCAGGTCGATTGGATCGAGGCGCCTGCGCCCGATGCGCTGCCCACCATCGCGCAGCGCGGATTCAAGACCTACTTCAATCCGCAACCTCATGTCTGGCCCTGGCAGCTGTCGTTTGCCGAGGGTTCGCCCTGGCTCGACAAGCGGGTTCGCCACGCCGCCAACCTGTGTGTCGATCGTGCCGGTCTGCTCAAGCTGCTCGGCGGCATGATGGGCGTGCCCAAGGGATCTGTGGCTCCGGGGCATCCCTGGTGGGGCGATCCCAAGTTCGACATCCGCTTTGATCCGGATGCCGCCAAGAAGCTCATGACCGAAGCCGGCCACAGCGCCGCCAAGCCGCTCAAGGTCAAGGTGCAGATCTCCGCCTCGGGCTCGGGCCAGATGCAGCCGCTGCCCATGAACGAGTTCGTTCAGCAATCGCTCAAGCAGTGCTTCTTTGATGTCCAGTTCGATGTGATCGAGTGGAACACGCTCTTCACCAACTGGCGCAAGGGGGCCAAGGATCCGAGCGCGAACGGGGCCAACGCGATCAACGTGAGCTTTGCCACGATGGATCCGTTCTTTGCCATGGTGCGCTTCACCAGCACCAAGACCTTCCCGCCGGTTTCCAACAACTGGGGCTATTTCGGCAATCCCGAGTTCGACAAGCTGATCGCCACCGCGCGTACCAGCTTTGAGGACAAGGCCCGCGATGCGGCGCTCGCCAAGCTTCATGCCCGCATTGTTGAAGAAGCCCCCTTTGTCTGGATTGCCCATGATGCCGGCCCGCGTGCCATGAGCACCAAGGTCAAGGGCGTGGTCCAGCCCAAGAGCTGGTTCATCGACATCGCCCCGATGTCGATCGAGTAAGCCGGGAGCAAAGGCCCAGGCCAGGCCTGCACTCCAGAGGGGTGCGGGCCAGTCCTGCGGTCAGGTCCTGCATGAAGCGCACGGACAGTTTGTCCGTGCCTTCACTTTTCAATCATCCCGACCTGCGATCAACGTGCTTGCCTATCTGTCCCGACGTGTGATTTACACACTGCCCATCATGCTGGGGGTCGCCCTGGTGTGCTTTGCACTGGTGCATCTGGCACCCGGCGACCCGCTGGTCTCCATCCTGCCTCCCGATGCGTCGGCCGAGATGCAGCAACAGCTACGTACGCTCTACGGCTTTGACCGCTCCCTGCCCGAGCAGTTCGTGTCCTGGGTGGCCCGTGCAGTTCAAGGGGATCTGGGCACCTCCATCGCCACCGGCCGGCCGGGGGCAGCAGAAGTGTTCAAGGCGGTAGGCCACACCCTCATCCTGGCTACGGTGGCCACGATGATCGGGGGTCTTCTGGGCAGCCTGTTTGGTTTTGTTGCGGGTTATTTCCGCAATTCCTGGGCCGACAAGCTGGCCTCGTTTTTGTCCGTCATTGGCGTGAGCGTCCCCCATTACTGGCTGGGCATGGTGCTGGTGATCATCTTCGCGGCGCAGCTCAACTGGCTGCCTGCCACGGGCGCCGGCCCGGGAAGTTCCTCAGAATGGACGCTTGACTGGGCCCATATCCGCCACCTGATTCTGCCCGCGATCACCATGAGCGTGATTCCCATGGGCATCATCGCGCGCACCGTGCGCGCCCTCGTGGCCGAGATCCTCGACCAGGAGTTCGTGGTCGGTCTGCGGGCCAAGGGCCTCACCGACTTCGGCGTCTTCCGGCATGTGGTCAAGAATGTCGCGCCCACCGCGCTCGCGGTGATGGGCCTGCAACTCGGTTACCTGCTCGGCGGCTCCATCCTGATCGAAACGGTCTTCTCCTGGCCTGGCACCGGATTTCTGCTCAACAGCGCGATCTTCCAGCGCGACCTGCCTCTGTTGCAGGGAACGATCCTGGTGCTGGCCATGTTCTTCGTGCTGCTCAACCTGCTGGTCGATCTGATGCAGGGTGCGCTTGATCCGCGCATCGCGAGGAGCTGAACATGCTGCAGGTTGCTGTTGATTCTTCCAAGGTTCCGGCTGAACTTTCGCAAAAGGCGCCGGGTTACTGGGCCAGCGTCGGCAGGCGCTTCATGCGCGACAAGGTCGCGGTCTTCGCCGCGCTGGTGGTCCTGGGCCTGGTGATGCTGGCTCTCATCGGGCAGTGGCTGGCCCCGGCCGACCCGTACGCCTCGTCCATGCTGAGCCGGCTCAAGCCCCTGGGTACACCAGGCCATCCGCTGGGCACTGACGAGCTTGGGCGGGACATGCTCTCGCGACTGCTGACCGGCACGCGTCTGTCGCTCTTCATGGGCATCACACCGGTGCTCTGCGCCTTCGTGATCGGTTCGGCGCTGGGCATCCTGGCGGGCTATGCGGGCGGTGCGACCAACAGCGTCATCATGCGCACCATCGATGTGTTCTATGCCTTCCCGTCGGTGTTGCTGGCCATTGCGCTGTCAGGTGCACTGGGCGCTGGCATTTTCAATGCGCTGCTCTCGCTCACCATCGTCTTCATCCCGCCAATCGCGCGCGTGGCCGAGAGCGTGACCACCCAGGTGCGCGGGCGCGACTTTGTCGAAGCGGCTCGGGCCTCGGGCGCCGGGCCCTTCACCATTGTGCGGGTGCATGTGCTGGGCAATGTGCTCGGCCCCATCTTTGTGTATGCCACCAGCCTGATCGCCGTCTCCATGATCCTGGCTTCCGGCCTGTCCTTTTTGGGCCTGGGCGTGAAGCCGCCCGAGCCCGAGTGGGGGGTGATGCTCAACACCCTGCGCACCGCGATCTAGACGCAGCCCTGGGTTGCGGCGCTGCCTGGCGTCATGATCTTCATCCCCTCGATT
>JBMSOD010000296.1:0-2806 GCA_049422085.1 Burkholderiaceae bacterium | reverse complement strand
CCAACAGCATGGTAATGGTCATGGGTCCGACGCCGCCGGGCACGGGTGTGATGAAAGAGGCCACCTGACTGACCTGCGCGAAATCGACATCACCGCAAAGCCGGCCATCGGCGTCCCGGTTCATGCCTACATCGATCACCACCGCACCGGGCTTGACCATCTCAGCGGTGAGCATGCGGGCGCGGCCGACGGCGGCAACGATGAGATCGGCCGATCGGGTGTGTGCCTTGAGGTCCTGCGTGCGCGAGTGGCAGATCGTGACGGTGGCATCTTTTTGCAGCAGCATCAGGGCCATGGGCTTGCCTACGATATTGCTGCGCCCGATAACCACCGCATGTTTGCCCCGCAGCTCATAGCCGATGGATTCGAGCATCTTCATGCAACCGTGCGGCGTGCAGGGCCAGAAACCGGGCATGCCGGTCATCAGCGCGCCGGCACTAGCGATATGAAAACCATCCACATCCTTGGCGGGGCTGATGGCTTCGATCACTTTTTGCGCATCGATATGTGCCGGCAGGGGCAGTTGCACCAAAATGCCGTGGATGCCGGGATCTTCATTGAGGGCCTGCACCCGGGCCAGCAGTTGCGCTTGGCTCAGATCAGCGCCGTACCTTTCGAGAACCGAGTGCAGTCCGGCTTCCTCGCAGGCCTTGACCTTATTGCGCACATAGACCTGGCTGGCCGCGTCGTCACCCACGAGGATCACGGCCAGGCCAGGCGTAAGGCCTTTTTGCTTGAGAGTCTGGACCCTCAGGGCCACTTCGCTACGCATTTGTTTGGCCAGGGCATTGCCGTCTATGAGTTGTGCGGTCATCAGAGATCGTCTTTAGAGGTTGAAGAAAAACGCCCGCTCGTGGCGGGCGCGCAAGATGAAGTTGTCCCGGTCAGGCTTTGGCAGCCGTCGAGGAGCCCAGAGCGATCTTGAGAAGATCGGCCACTGTGTTGGCATTGAGCTTTTCCATAATGTTGGCGCGGTGTGCCTCCACCGTCTTGATGCTGATGCCCAGGTCATCGGCGATCTGCTTGTTGAGTCGTCCGGCCACGATGCGTTCGAGGACCTGGGCCTCACGGGAGGTTAACTTGGCCAGCAGCGCTTCGCGGCTGGCACTGTTTTGATGTTCGTGAAAACTACTGCGGGCTTGCTCAAGCATGCGTTCGACCAGGCTGAGCAGAGCCTCTTCTTGAAAGGGCTTTTGAATAAAGTCCATGGCCCCTTTCTTCATGGTGCTCACGGCCATGGGGACATCACCGTGGCCCGTGATGAAAACCACGGGAAGGGGGCTACGTCGTTCGATCAGACGGTCCTGCAATTCCAGGCCGCTCATGCCGCCCATCCGGATATCGACGATCAGGCAGGCCACTTCGCGCGGGTCGTAGCGGCTCAGGAAGGTCTCTGCCGAGTCGTAGCAACGGACCCGGTAGTCCTTGCCCTCGAGCAGCCATTGGAGCGAGTCACGGACGCCCTCGTCGTCATCGACAACGTAGACCGTGCCCTTTTTTGGAATTAAGCTCATGCGAACCCTGTCCTTGGTGCATTCACGAACTGATAGGCGGGCGTTCGGCCTTTGCCGTCTCTGATGTCTGGCTTGGCTCTTGTATCCCAGCGGACTCGGTGACAGCCGGCAACCAGAAGGTAAATCTACAGCCCGTCACTTCCTCGCCATTGTAGAGGTTCTCCGCTTCCAGCCTACCCTCATGGGATTCGATGATGCTGCGGCACAGTTTGAGTCCGATCCCCATGCCCTCGGGCTTGGTGGAGTAGAAGGCTTCGAACAGCCGCTTGCTGTTTTCTGGCGACAGGCCGCGGCCGGAGTCCAGTACGGCGAATTCGACAAATACATCCTGACCCGTTGTGTCCTGACGGGTCACCCGCAGTTCGACCCGACGGCGCGCATTGGGTCGGCGTGCCTGCTCAATAGACTCGGCCGAATTCTTCAGCAGATTGATCAGCACTTGCTCGATAAGGATGGGATCGACCATCAGCTTGGGCAGACCCGGCGCTATGTAGTGGGACAGACGTACATGGTGTCGGCGCAACTCAATGTCGGCCAGCTCCATCGCGTTGTTCACGAGGGTGCTCACCTCTGAAGGACTGCGGTTGGGCTCGCTGCGCTTGACGAAGGATCGGATGCGATGAATGATCTGACCCGCGCGTTGTGCCTGGCGTGCGGTTTTTTCCAGCGCCCCCACCAGATCCCCGGTGTCGATGTTGCCCCTCTCGATGCGTGAGACCATGCCCTTGCAGTAGTTGCTAATGGCGGTCAGGGGCTGGTTAAGTTCGTGTGCCACCGATGAGGCCATTTCGCCCATGGTGATCAGTCGGCTGGCCGACTGAGCGCGTTCGGCCTGCAGTGCCGCCTGCTCCTCGGCTTGTCGCCGCGGTGTGATGTCGGTGGCGATCATCATCTGGGCCAGGCGTCCGTCGACCCAGCTGAGGTAGCGCGTACGCACCTCCAGCCATTTGCCCAGGTCGGGCATGAAGATCTCGGCATTTTCTGCGGGCGCCGCTGTTATCGGCTGAGCGGGCAGGCCGACCAGGGAGTCGACCGCGTCGAGCAGCTCCTCCGAGGCCGTCGCTGCCGGCACGCCGGCTTGGGTGACCAATTGCAGATGGCCCGCTACATCGCCGCCAAACCAGGCCCGGTAGAGCCGGTTGGCAAACAGCAGTTCGGTGCTGTCGAGCGGAGCCACCGAGATGGCGGCATCGAGTCCTTCGAGCACGGTGGTAAAACGCTCGTAGGAATGCGACAACTCTTCTCGAATACGCTTGGGCTCGGTGAGGTCGGTCATCGAGGTCATCCATCCG
>JBMSOD010000295.1:0-2829 GCA_049422085.1 Burkholderiaceae bacterium | reverse complement strand
GGCTGCAGGTAGTGCCTTACAAGGGTTCACTGCCCACCGCCGTACCCACCGACCCGCTGATCTATCGCTGGTACGAAATCGTGAGCGTGTACGGCACGACCATCAAGGAGCTGATTCACGAAGAGTTTGGCGACGGCATCATGAGTGCCATCGACTTCTCCATGGACATCGTGCGCCAGCCCGACCCCAAAGGCGATCGTGTGAATGTCGTGCTGTCCGGCAAATTCCTGCCGTACAAGACCTATTGATTCACCCGCAGCTGATTGATCGGTGCTGATCGGTCGGTGCTGATCGGTCGGTGCTGATCGGTCGGTGCTGATCGGTCGGTGCTGATTGATCGGTGACAACCGATCGTGCCAGAGACAAGGCGGCCCGCGTGATGCGGGCCGTTGTCATTTCACTCCATCCGCGGTGTCGTCCTTCCCTGTTATGCCCTTGGCTGCAGCCGACCCTCAGGCCGCCAGCGTCAAGGGCAGGGAAGAGGTTTTCACGCGAACCGCAGGAGGCCGCGCATCATATGGGGCCACCGGAAGACCGCAGATCCGATCGGCAATCAGTCGGGCCTGACGATGGATGGGTTCAATGAAGCGCTGAGGACGCCCCTCGATGCTGATGCAATCCCCCAGGGCATGGATGTGCGGAACCCCCGTGTCCAGCGACTGAGCATCGACCACGATGCCCTGGTCGTAGCGCAAGCCAGCCTGAAGCGCCAGGCGCGATGGCGTACCCAATCCCACGGCACTGACCAGCAGGCGCCCGACAAAGGCACGACCATCCACGCAGTTCACCTGCAACACCCCATCCGACAGTCGAAGCGCCTGTTGCACTTTGACACCGCCCTCGAACTGCAAGGGCAAAGACTTCCAGGCCTGAAGCAGGGCGTCTGACTGCTCTGGTCGGGCCATGGGCAAGGGACGCTCGGCATGCTCGAGCAAGCGCACCGCATAGCCCGCCAGTGCAAGATCATTGGCCAGTTCGCAACCCACCAGTCCCGCTCCCACCAGGATCACATCCGTCTGCCCGGCGTCTGCAGGCATGGGGGGCAGCGCAGAAAGCGCGGCGCGCAGGCCCTGGTAACTCGCCAGATCGTTGATCCGCCAGGTGAGCGCATCCGGCAGGCCATCGCAGCTGCGGGCCTGAGCGCCATGGGCCAGCACCAGATCCTCAAAACGCAAGGTACCCCGCGAGGTCCGCAGACTGCGGCTGGCCAGGCTGATGCCGCTGGCATGGGTCTTGGACAGGAGGCGAACACGCAGACGATCGGCCGCCTGAGCTCCGGATTCCCGCGCAAGCTGGGTTTCGTGCAAGCCCTGATGCAAGGCCACGGACAGCCTGGGCTTGTCATAACGGTCGGCCGAGCAGGCGCTCACCAGGGTGATGGGCAGATCGGGGCTGCGCGCACGAAGCTGTTCGACCAGAGTCCAGCCGGCAGTCCCCCCGCCCACGATCACGACGCCAGGGCGGGCATTGCTGCCGGGGCGGGCCGATGCTGATGACACAGCGATCGGCCGCGATCCGGTTGATGCAGGCTGCATCGACGACGCCGGGGCTTTCTGCGCATCAGCATCAGCGCCAGAGACTGCCACCACCATCGGCTCGAAATCCGCCTTGGTGACGCTGCACAGCGGGCAGGCCCAGTCCTCGGGAATGTCCTCAAACCGGGTACCCGGTGCGAGGCCACTGTCCGGATCGCCCAGGGCCTCGTCATAGATCAGGCCACAGGCGCGACAGATGAACTTTCTGAACTCGCTGGGGCTCATGCCGGCATCACCGGTTGACTGAGGCGGGCGATCTCCTTGCGCAGATGCTTGATGGCCGGCGTCACGATGGCCACAAAATGTGACTCGCGTACCCGGCGCTGCACGTCCGAGCTCATCAGATAGCCACGTGCGCCCGCATGAAGCAAGGCCGACTGCGCAGCCCGCAAGGACAGTTCGGCCGCATGCGCGCGGGCATCGAGCACCTCGATCAGGTGGCCGGTGTCCGTCGAATACGGCGTGCGAGCCAGTCGCAGGATGCGGGCCTTCAATTCATCGAGTTCGGCCTGCAGGGCATCAGGCCGATCCTCCAGAAAGGCATTGACATGGCCCAGCGGCGATTCGACCTGCCACATCGAATCGATTGCGCCCTGCGCCACACCCAGACCCATGCCGGTCTGCAGCAACACGAAGGCACCCCGGATGCGGCCAATGAAGGGACGCACCGGATCGGCCACAAGGTTGGCAGCATCGACCCGATAGTTCTCGAAACGCACCGCCCAGGTGTTGGTACCTTCCATCGCGGAAAAGGACGGGCAGTCTTTCAGCGACACCCCTGGTGCATCGCAGGACGCGATGAACATGATCTCGCGCGGCGCTTCGTCGGGCCCGGTCTCGACCTGTGCGACGGCGCCGAAATAGTGGTCTTTGCCCAGATTGCTGACCCAGGGCAGCGTGCCATGAATGGTGTAACTGCCATCGGCCTGCGCACGCGCCTTGAGCAGAAACTTCTCGATGCCGGCGAAGGTCTTCATGGGGTTGCTCATGCCGGTGGCGCCCAGTCGCTCGCCGCGGGCATGCCTGGCCAGCCAGTCGCCACCCAGGTGCGGATTTCCGCTTTGCTCCATGTACAGACCGCACACCAGATGGCACCAGATCATGAAGCCGGTCGCACCACAGACCCGGGAGACCTCGCTCATGGCCTCGATGGCCAGACCGAAATCGGCCTGTGCGTGAACGAACCCGGTGAGCGACCGATCATCCTGATGCGCACCGAGTGCACCCACCGAACCCAGGCTACGCAGGACAGACTCGGGATACACCCCCTTGCGATCGATGTCAGAGGCCAGAG
>JBMSOD010000294.1:0-2852 GCA_049422085.1 Burkholderiaceae bacterium | reverse complement strand
GCGCGCAGCCTGAGCGGAGCAGGATCATGCCAACCCTGCACCCTGAAGACCTGCTCGAAGTGGTTCAAGCCATCGAGGCCTGCAGCGCGCGAATGCTGCAGGCCGCCCGGGAAGGCGACTGGACGGGCCTCGCCGAGGCGCGATCCAGGTGCACCCCCTTGATCGACACCCTGCGCGCGGAGGGCCCCGCAGACCATTGGCCCAGGGCTTTGCGCCATGCCCGCCTGCGTGTCATGGCCCGCATTCTCCAGAACGAGGCCTGCATTCGCAGGATCACCTCGCCTGGCGCAGCCCGGCTCGATGCCTTGATCGCAGGAGCCGTCTGAACTTGCTTCTGACGCCAGAAACCCGTCCGCAGGAGCTCGATGCTTTTGCAGTCGATGGCGCCCTGGAGCGTCTGGAGTTGCTGCGGGACATTGCAGCTGACCGGGACCCGGTCAGCCTTCATCTTCAGGATGGTTCTGCCCGTGTGCTGGCCTGCACCCTGATGCCGGTCGGTACCGAAGACGAGCAGACCGGCGCCGCCCTGGGTCTGGAACTCACGGTCGCGCCGCCCCGTGGGTTGCTGGACCAGATGCCCCTCTCAGCAATGGCTGTGACCCTGCACCGGGATGTCAAGGTGCAGTTCAATCTCACCCTCAGGGCGGATTCACGCAGCCCCGATCTCTTGCGGGCCGATCTGCCAGAGGCGCTGTGGCATTTCCAGCGTCGACAGGCGTTCAGGGTCGCCCCGCCGCCAGCCTCGCCGGCGAAGCTCGTGATCCGGTATCCGACCGTCAAGGACCCTCCCCGCTCGGTCAAGGTGCTCGATATCTCGGTGAACGGAATCGCGTTTCTTTGGCCCTTGTCGGAGGCAAAGCCGCCTGAACTCGGGCATCGTCTGGGCGAGAGCCGGCTGGATCTCGCCGGGCAGATGCCCCTCGCATGCCTCCTCGAAACCACCCTGGTCGTGCCCTTTGAGGGTCCCGGAGCCTCAGGAGATTCGCAACGCTGGAAGGTCGGCTGTCGCTTTGTCGATCAGTCGATCGCGGCAGGAAGAGCGATTCAGGTGTACGTGAACGCGGCCCAGATCAGAGCACGGGCCAGAAAGGCGCGAGAGCGTCGAGGCGACTGATGGCTCGGGCCGCTCGCAGGGCTCGGTTCGTGCTTCCTGCGCAGGCCATTCAGCCCATTCAGACCGACATGTTCATGATGTCGGTGTAGGCAGAGACCATGCGATTACGCACCGCCAGAGCAGCCTGAAAGCCGATCTGCGCCTTTTGCATGGCGACCATGGTTTCTTCCAGGCTTACACCCTCCGCCCCGGTCTGGAACTTGCGCTGCAGCTCACTGGCCTGATTCTGAGACTGGGACACCGATTTCAGTGCATCGGACAATGCCGAGCCGAATCCGCCAGAGGGCTCTGCGGCGGTACGTGCCGCCTGACCCAGGCCACCGCGAAGGCTCGCACCGGGGCCGGTGATCATCGATGACGAGAGGCTGCGGATGTCCATGAAAGGCTCCATGCACGGGGAATGACCCGAACTTTAGGCCGGGAAAGGACATCCGAGGCCTCGAATACCGGGGGCTTGCTGCCTCTTTTCAAATTCAAGCTGGCCTTCGCAAGCTCGACAATGGACCGCATCTGTTACCCCGAGTCTGGTCTGCCATGGCTGCCACTGCTGAATCGCTGCAACTGTCGACCCCACCCCAAAGTGGCCTCGCAGGTCTGCCTTTGAATCGCAAGATCCTTCTGGGCGCCGGCGTGGCCGCCTTCGTTGCAGTTCTTGCAGCGGCGGCGATGTGGTCAAGACAGCCGGATTACAAGGTGCTGTTCTCGAATCTGTCAGACCGGGATGGTGGGGCGGTGGTGGCCTCGCTGTCGCAGATGAACGTGCCTTACCGCTTCACAGAGATGGGTGGCGTGATCATGGTACCGGCCGACAAGGTGCACGATGTGCGCCTGCGCCTGGCCTCTCAGGGCTTGCCCAAGGGCGGTACGGTGGGCTTCGAGCTGATGGAAACCCAGAAATTTGGGACCACCCAGTTTCAGGAACGATTGAACTATCAGCGGGGTCTGGAGGGCGAGCTGGCCCGTTCGATCATGTCGCTCGCGCAGGTAGAAAATGCCCGGGTCCATCTGGCCCTGCCCACCGCCAACGGATTTTTCCGGGAACAGCAAAAACCCTCGGCTTCTGTCCTGCTCACCGTCCATCCGGGTCGTACCCTGGATCGGGCTCAGGTCGCGGGCATCGTCCATCTGGTGGCTTCCTCCATTCCCGATCTGAATCCCAAACAGGTCAGCGTGGTCGATCAGACCGGCTCGCTGGTGTCAGCGCAAGGCGACTCCGGCAGCGCAGGCGGACTGGATGCAACGCAGCTTCAGTACGTCCGGACGATGGAACAGGCCGCGATCAACCGCATCCTTGAAATCGTCGAGCCGATCGTCGGCCGCGGAAATGTCAAGGCGCAGGTCACCGCTGATGTCGACTTCACCCAATCCGAATCGACCGCAGAGCAGTACCGCCCCAATCAGGGCAACGAACCCGCTGCCGTCAGGAGTCAGCAGGTTTCCGAATCATCGGCCGGTGCCGCTGCCGGCGGGCCGGCGGGCGTTCCGGGCGCACTGAGCAACCAACCCCCTGGAGCCACGACCGCTCCGATCAATGGCCCGGCCCAGGCTCTGAACCCTAACCAGAACCCGGCTCAGAATGCGGCGGGCGCTGCGGCCTCGCGCGACGGACGTCGTGATTCCACCACCAATTACGAAGTCGACAAGACCGTTCGAGTGACGCGCAATGCCACCGGCAACCTGCGCCGCCTCAGCGCCGCTGTGGTGATAAACCACAGACGCACCGTGCATGCCGAGGGCT
>JBMSOD010000293.1:0-2852 GCA_049422085.1 Burkholderiaceae bacterium | reverse complement strand
GTCCGACAGGGTTTGCCCTGCGGCAAGCCGCAGACCCACCGTACGGTTGCGCGACAAATCCCCGGTGCAGGTCAGCACCAGATCGCCCATGCCAGCCAGCCCCATGAGGGTCTCACGGCGGGCGCCCAATGCGGTCGCGTACCGGGCCATCTCAGCGAGCCCCCGGGTGAGCAGCGCGGCACGGGCATTCATGCCCAGAGACAATCCGTCGCAGATACCCGCCGCGATGGCCATGATGTTCTTGAGTGCCCCGCCCGCCTCGACCCCGGTCAGGTCATCCGAGCGATAGATCCGGGCAGCGCCATGATGCAGGGCCTGTTGGCAGGCCGCGGCCACCTGTTCGTGGGCGGAGGCCACCACCAGCGCGACCGGCAGGCCTCGGGCCACTTCCAAGGCGAAACTCGGGCCGGAAAGCACGCCCGCCCGGGCCTCTGGCCAGGCTTGGTCAAGCACCTCATGGGGCAACAGCCCTGTTGACGCTTCAAGGCCCTTGCAGAGCCATACCACCGGTATTTCGGCGGCGGCCGGCGTGTCCGCCAGTCGATGAGCCAATGCACGCAATCCCGCCAGGGGGGAGGCAATCACCAGAAGGTCGGCTGCTTCCAGTGCCTTGTCCCAATCGGATGTGGCCTCGAGCGCCGCCGGAAAGGGGATCGAGGGCAGATAGCGCTCATTGAGGCCTGCCTGCCTCATCTGCTCGGTCAACGAAGCATCGCGCGCCCAGAGGTGCACGGTATGGCGCCGGGCGGCATGGCAGGCCAGCGCGGTGCCCCAGGCCCCGGCCCCGAGCACGGCAATCTTCATCGTCCTGGCCTGGAATGCTTGCTTGGCAGGCGTGTTTCAGCCTGGGTCAGTTGGATCCGGCGGATGCCGTCCCCGCCGCCTGCTGGGCCAGACGCTGCTGGTAGAGCGCCTCGAAGTTGAGCTCCGACAGATGGACCGGCGGGAAACCGGCCCGCTGGATCACATCGGCCACGTTGCTGCGCAGGTACGGATAGATGATGTTGGGGCAGACCACATTGAGCACCATGGCCATCTGCTCCTGGGGCACGTTGCGGATCTCGAAGATGCCGGCTTCGCGAGCCTCGACCAGAAAGAGCACCTTCTCTCCCACTCGCGTGGTGACCGTCGTGGTCACGGTGACTTCGTGGATGCTGTCGTTGAGCTGGGCCTGGGTGGTGTCAATCGCGATCTCGATCGCCGGCTGGGCCTGCTCGAGAAAAATCTGCGGCGCTCCCGGAATTTCGAGCGACAGATCCTTGAGGTACATGCGCTGGATCTGGAAAACGGGTTGTTGAGCGTCGCTCATGGAAGTCCTTGGAGATGGAGGAAAAGAAACTCAGGCGCCTTGCAGCAGCGGCATGAGTCCGCCGGCGCGATCAAGCGCGGACAGATCATCGAAACCGCCGACATGCGTCTCGCCAATGAAGATCTGCGGGACGGTTCGTCGGCCGGTGATCTCGATCATGCGATCACGCTCGGCCGGGTCCTCGTCGATGCGGACCTTGTGGATTTCCTGGACGCCGCGTTGCCTGAGCAGGGCTTCGGCACGAACGCAGTAAGGGCAGACTGCCGTGCTGTACATGGTGACTTTGGACGTCATTTCAGGCTCCTGAAAATTAACTACGCGAGACCGGCAGGCCTGCCTGCTTCCAGGCGTTGATGCCGCCGTCGAGACAGAAAACATCGGCACGCCCGCCTTTTCTGAGGGCCGCGGCCGCCTTGGCGGCACGGCTTCCGGTATCGCAGGCCACCAGGACGGCCTTGCCTGCCGGCAACTCAGACGAGCGCTGCTGCAATTCGGCAAGCGGAATATTGCGGCTGCCGTTGAGATGGCCTGTCGCCCAGGCGGCATTGTCGCGCACGTCCAGCACAACGGCGCCGTCATTGATCAGCCGGGTCGCCTGCAGGGTGTTGACCGTCGCTCCGGCCAGTTGGCGGTTCACGAGAGGCCAGACCAGCATGCCTCCGGAAACGAAGGCCACCGCGATGATGAAAAGGTTGTCGATCAGGAATTGCACTGCAGAACTCCGGGGGGCACGCCGCGCACCGACTGCCGGCGGTCGATCGTGTGATGGCTCTCACTCATGTGATGGCTCTCACGATCGCAGGAGGCGCGGATTATAGAATACGGGCCCCTTTGCAGCGCCAAGTCCCTGAAGAAGGCCCGCCATGCCCCACACCCTCGTGCTTCTGCGCCACGGCGAAAGCCAGTGGAATGTTGAAAACCGGTTTACCGGATGGACCGACGTCGATCTCACGCCCAATGGCCAGTCCGAGGCCCGCCGCGCCGGTCGGCTGCTGCGTGAAGGGGGGTTCGACTTCGACCTCTTCTACACCTCGGTCCTGCGCAGGGCCATCCGCACCCTCTGGAATGTTCAGGACGAGATGGACCGGATGTGGCTTCCCGTGGTTCATTCCTGGCGGCTCAACGAGCGTCACTATGGCGCGCTTCAGGGGCTGAACAAAGCCGAAACTGCCGCGCAATATGGGGACGAACAGGTGCTGATCTGGCGACGCGCCTATGCCATCGCCCCCAATCCGCTGCCCGAGGGCGACCCGCGCCAGGCTCAGGGCGACCCCCGTTATGCGCGCCTGCGCCCCGAGGAAATTCCTCGGACCGAATGCCTCAAGGACACCGTGGCCCGTGTCGTTCCCTTCTGGAACGAGGCCATCGCCCCTGCGATCCGCTCGGGCAAGCGCGTTGCGGTCGTCGCCCATGGAAATTCGCTGCGGGCACTGATCAAGCACCTTGATGGCGTGTCCGACGACGAGATCGTGGGCCTCAACATCCCCACCGGATGGCCCCTGGTGTACGAACTGGACGACCAGCTCAGACCGCTGTCGCATCG
>JBMSOD010000292.1:0-2863 GCA_049422085.1 Burkholderiaceae bacterium | reverse complement strand
TCGGGCTGGCCTTTCCGATGTTGCTGATCAGTGAGGTGCCGGCGATCGGCCGGCCGATGTCGGAAGTCATTCGTGACCGCGTGCGCAAGGCGGGTCGGCGATACCACGCCAATGACAACATTTCGGAATTCATTCAGGGCGAAGCCGAGCTCGAGGCCTTGCAGGCTGAGGTGGCTGACCGGATTCGGGGTGTCCTGAGCAGTCTGGTGATCGATATCGACCATGATCACAACAGTCAGGAAACTGCCGAGCGCGTCGCCCGCATGTACATGGAGGAGGTCTTCAGGGGCCGCTTTCAGGCCATGCCCAAGGTCACCGAGTTTCCCAATGCAGAATCGCTGAACGAGCTGATGATCATCGGGCCCATCACGGTGCGCAGCGCCTGCTCGCATCACCTGGTGCCGATCATCGGCAAGCTCTGGATCGGCGTCATGCCCAGTGCCGAGTCCAAGCTGATCGGCCTGTCCAAGTACGCCCGGATTGCCGACTGGGTCATGAGCCGCCCCCAGATCCAGGAAGAGGCGGTCATCCAGCTGGCCGACCTGCTCGAGACCCGCATGCAACCGGCGGGTCTGGCCCTGGTGCTCGAGGCGGACCACTTCTGCATGCAGTGGCGAGGCGTGAAAGACGCCGAGCCGCATATGACCAACAGCGTGATGCGGGGGGCCTTCCTGCGCAATCCCGAACTGCGCCGCGAGTTTCTGCAGCTGATCCGTCGCTGATGCCTCGCTGATTCGCTCTTGATCTGCCCCGCATCAACCAGACGGGTGCAGTCTGGGAAGCCGCTTCGGAGGGCTTTGCTACACTTGCCGCGGTTTCAGGCACTCCTGCGGGTGTAGTTCAATGGTAGAACGGCGGCTTCCCAAGCCTCAGACACGGGTTCGATTCCCGTCACCCGCTCCAGTCTTCGTTGCGTCAGCATTGTCACGGTCGTGTGCCAACAGCCAGGGCGGCGCAGTATTGATGGAAGCCCGAGCCGGCAGGGTCGCGTGCATCGGGTCGTATTGAGCCAAGGGTTTTTGAAGTCTCAACAAATTGCTCTGAAGCAATCGCCTGTGATGTCGTACGCCGACCTTTCCGACCCCCTGAGGCAATGGATTGATCAGTGCCTGACGGCGGGCACCTCTGACGAAGGCGTCACGACCGCCTTGCAGTCGGCAGGCTACGCTCAGGAACAGATTACCCTGGTGCGGACCGCCCTCGGCGAGCGCCGCCTGGTCCTTGCGGCCCAGGCGAAGGCAGAGCGCTTTGCGGCCCAGGCATCCAAGGCAGCAGGCAGTCAGGACCTGCCTGTATCCAGGGCCACCGATGCCGGGGTTGTCGTGCAGGCTGCGCCCGTGACCGGCACAGACTCGAGTGACCTGCTCGCGCGTCTGCCCAATGCATTACACAGCTCGGATCGCAAGGTTCACCTCCTCTTTGCCCTGAATGCCCCTCGGGTCGTTCTTTTTGGCGATCTGCTCGATGCTTCGGAGTGTGATGCGCTTGTTGAGGCGTCGCGTGGCAAGCTTGAGCGCTCCACGGTGCTCAACCCCGCGACAGGCGAACGCGACGTCGAAATGGAGCGTACCAGCAGCGGCACCTACTTCCGGCGAGGTGAACATCCGCTGGTCACGACCATTGAGCAACGCATTGCCGAACTCACCGGTCATCCGGTGGAGCATGGTGAGCCGCTGCAAATCCTGCATTACCTGCCTGGCGCCGAGTACAAGCCGCATTACGACTGGTTCGATCCTGCACATGTCGGCAATCAGGCCGTGCTTGCTCAAGGCGGCCAGCGGGTGGCCACGGTCGTGATGTACCTGAATGATGTCGAGTCCGGAGGATCGACCGTTTTTCCGCAGGTCGGGCTCGATGTGCTCCCTCGCAAGGGCAATGCCGTGTTCTTTGCCTACAAGAATCCGGGTGAAGCGCCTGATCCCCGCTCGCTGCATGGCGGTACGCCCGTGGCTGCAGGCGAGAAATGGATCGCGACCAAGTGGATTCGCGAGCGCGCCTATCCGGGCTGAGACTTCACCTGCGGCGTGACGAAAAAAACCCGGATGCATGATGTAGGACGTCTTCATTCTTCAGCTCTTGAAGGTAGACTGTCTCGCGCCATGAGCGATCGATTCCAGCCCATCATCGAGGCCGCTCGCACGGCGGGTCCGCTGCGGGTCGCCGTGGCCCATCCCTGCAGCGCCGAAGCGATTCAGGCCGCGATCGAAACCCGTGATGCAGGCCTGATCCTGCCGCTGCTGGTCGGGCCGCGTGCGCGTATCGAAGCGGCTGCTGCGAGCGCCGGCCTGACATTGGCTGGCCTTGACATCGTCGAAACCGAGCACAGTCATGCCGCCGCCGAGGCAGCGGTTGCCCTGGTGCGCAAGGGGCAGGCCGATCTGCTCATGAAGGGCAGCCTGCATACCGACGAGCTGCTTGAGGCGGTGCTCGACCGTGCATGTGGCCTGCGTACCGACCGGCGTCTGTCGCATGTCTTTGTGCTCGATGTGCCCGATCAGCCCCGTTTGCTGTTCGTCACCGATGCTGCGATCAACATCGCGCCCACCCTTTCCGACAAGCGTGACATCTGCCAGAACGCGATCGACCTGGCGCATGCAATGGGCCTGGCCCAGCCGCGGGTGGCCGTGCTGTGCGCGGTCGAGACGGTGAATCCGGCCATGCCTGCCACCATCGACGCCGCGGCCCTGTGCAAGATGGCCGAGCGCGGTCAGATCACTGGCGCCCTGCTCGATGGGCCGCTCGCCATGGACAACGCCATCAGCGAAGACGCCGCACGCATCAAGGGGATCGTCTCACCCGTGGCCGGTCGTGCCGACATCCTGCTGGTGCCCGAGATCGAAGCGGGCAACATCCTGGCCAAGCA
>JBMSOD010000291.1:0-2880 GCA_049422085.1 Burkholderiaceae bacterium | reverse complement strand
TCGGGCAGGTAGCTCGTGAGAGCGTTGGCGTCATCCAGCAACTCGTCGGTCGTGGGCACCAGGGCCATGAGCTTTTTGAGCCGCAGGGTTGAGAGACCCAGTACAGGCTTGGTGGCGACGGCCGAGGCAGCCTCTCCCTGCCAGTAGGCACGAATGCCATTGGTCCCCCAGGGCGTGGTCTCGTCCTTGGGGAAGGCCATGCTGTTGCCACTGATCTCTACGTTGTCAGTCAGTGGTAGCAGGGAGTCCTCGCCCAGGGAAAGACGGAAGATCTGCTGCGAGAACTCGGGCGGGACCAGGAAGCCACCGTCCTGACCAGACCCTTCGTTACCGTAGGTGCTGGGGGCTGCAGCGCCACGGCCGCCGCCAATCAGGAGTCGCTCATCGACCGACTTGCCGGGCTTTTCTGCCTGGAAAACGGCCTGCATGAATTCACCCACGGTCTTGAAGCCGTGCTTGGGATCGGCTTCGCGATTGTCGGTGACGGTGATGAAGTTGCCTGCCGACGCATCGACCGTCATGGCCATTTGTGCCTCCTCGGCAATCAGGGCCGCCTCGCGGTCAATAGCCGCAGAAGCCGACTCGATTCGGGTCTTCAGCGCATCAAAGGCCGAAGTCTCCTCATCATTCATGTCGCGGCTCTCGGCCGCTGCGCGGTCGGTCAGCGCACGGGCTTCCTTGATGAGGCCAGCTTTGCGGGCCTGCAGTTCGCGGAGTTGCTTACTCATTTGAATTCTCCAGAAATGAAAATGCCGCCTGACACCTCGCGGTGTGGCGGCTCGGATGGAATGAAACGGGTAACGACCTTCGGGTCGTATTCGGACCTGGGACAACTCGATGGAGCAGCCCCGGGGTTGGGTTAAAGCAAGGCCAGGGCGTCCCTGGCTTGCCTCAGGCGCGTAGCTCCTGGCTTACTCAGTTGCCGAGCGTTGCGTCGCATCTTTTTGATGACGTCATCGAGGGTGGCAATGCCGTCGACCATGTTCTGAGCCAGTGCGGCATCGGCACCAAGAACGCGCCCCTGGCCCATGCCTTCGCGGACCTGGGAGATCGGCACCCCGCGGCCACGGGCCACGGCCTTGGTGAAAGCAGCGTAGTAATCGTCCACTCTGGACTGCATGAAGGACTGGGCATCTGCATCCAGCGGGCTGTAGGGGTTACCTTCAACCTTGAATCTGCCCGCTGAGATCAGGGTGGTTTTTACGCCTGCATCTTCGAGCGCCTTGCTGTAGTCCTGGTGTGCTTGCCAGACACCGATGGAGCCGACTTCGCCACCAGGAGTGACATAGAACTCGGAGGCCGAACAACCGATCCAGTAGGCGGCGGACGCTGCAAGTGAATTGGCCACCGCGATCACAGGTTTCTGGGCACGCGCGCTCTGAATTTCATCAGCCAGTTCTGCGACGCCGTAAACACTGCCCCCGGGACTGTCGATATCGATCAAGATCTGGCCCACCGTGTCATCAGCGATCAACTGGCGTAGCGCCGAGGAAAACTGCTGGGTGCTGGTGCTGCCAGGGCCAGAAACATCGTCGACCATGTTTCCGCGCTGGGTGACCACCCCATAAAGAGGCAGCACCGCGATCCCGCCCGAGGACTGCACCGCCGCAGTTTGGCGGCGCGATTCACGGATTACGCGGTCGGCCTGAATGCGGATCATGTTCTCGGACTCGGCAGGAATACCCGCAGACCAGCGCATGACCACTGCCGCCAAGGCATTGAGTCGTTCGGGCATCAAGGCCCAGGGAGTCGCCAGAAACTCGGCGACCAGTAATTGGTGATTCATGAGTTCATTCCCAGTTGGATCAGTGATTGGCGAAGGTCTGGCTCTGAAAGAGTCCGACCGTCTTGTTCTTGCGCCCATTTCTCGGCAACTGACACGGGTACGGCCAAGGCTTCTGCAATGAGGCAGATCTCTTTTTCGTCAATCGCGCCGGAGCGGCTGATGCGCCTCGCCCAACGGTCAGCCGCGCTTGCAAGCACGGCGCGAAAGCGCGCATTGGTTTCCTCATCGACAGGTGCCTGCGGCTCCAATTCGCTGTCCGCCGCGGCATCAGGTGGCTCAGCCTCTTCGGCGTCACCTTCCTCCACCATGTTGAGCGGCCGCAAAGGCTCGTCCAAGCCTTCCAGCGGGGTGAGGTTTTCCGCCACACGCGCTTCGTTTCGGGTGAGCCAGCCGTTTTGAATGCCGCTTTGGTAGTAAGCGGAGCGGCTAGCTGCGTCGCCACGCATCAGGTTCGCAAAGTCGAACTCGACCTCCAGATCGTCGCCTTCGAGCAATAGCTCAGAGCCGATCGAGGCTTCCCAGCGCTCGGCCCAAGGCGTCATCGTGTGCATCACGAACTCGAGAGATTGCTGCTCAATGTTCGAGAACGTGGCGCGGTCCAAGTCCGCAATCATGTGGGGCGGCACTCGGAAGATCCGAGCGATATCCGTGATCTGAAACTTGCGAAGCTCCAAGAACTGGGCGTCCTTGTTGGTCACGCCGACCTCATGGAACTTCATCCCGTTTTCCAGGACCAGCACCTTGCCGCGGTTAGCACCTGACTGTGCTGCCTGGTAGGACTCGCGAAAGACCTTCTTGGCCTCGGCATCCTTGAAGGAGCCAGGAAACTCGATCCAGCCGCCCGTGGGCTTGGCGTCGTTGGCAAAAAACCGTGAGCCGTAGTCCTGGGCAGCCAAGGCCATTCCCAGGCTCTCCCGAGCCAACTCAATAGGACTCATGCCCATCAAGCCGTCTGAAGACAGACCCCGTAGATGCCAGACATCCCCGCGCGGCAGGACTGCTTCGTCTCCGAATCGGTCTGTGACCCGGTAGCGAAATTCTCCTGATCGCAGCAGTTCCATGCGCACCCGGTCAGGATGGATAGGTACCAACTC
>JBMSOD010000290.1:0-2894 GCA_049422085.1 Burkholderiaceae bacterium | reverse complement strand
CCTTTGCAGGCACGCAGGTCTGCCTGAGCAGCTGGTTCTCGACCTGGGCGGTGCGTGAGCGCGGCCTGTCACTGGTCGATGCCGGTCGGCTGCTGGCCGCAGCACAGATCGGCGGATTGGGGGGACGCATTCTGTGGGGCTGGGTCGCTACGCGAACCGAGCGGGCCAGCGCGCTGCTGCGCGTGCTCGGCCTGGTCATGACGGCCTGTGGCCTGCTGCTCGGCACGATGGGACCGAGCCTGCCCCTGATCGTGCTGTATCCGCTGGTCGCCTGTTTCGGGCTCACTGTGGCGGGCTGGAACGGCGTGTTTCTGGCCGAAGTGGCAAGACGGGCAGGTCCGCAGGAAGTGGCCTCGGCCACCGGTGCGGTGATGGTCGTGATGACCGCAGGCCTCGTGCTCGGCCCGCTGGTGTTTGGCCTCTTGGGCTCCATGCTGAGCTATGGCAGCGCCTATGGCGTGATGGCGCTTCTCACCCTGGCCGGAGCACTGGTGCTGCCCGTGAAGCCAAGGCCACCGGCCGAAGGCTTTCGCACACCTTCGGCGTAAGATCAGATGACCTTCCATGCTTCAACTGCAAAGGGACCTTGCTCCATGACTCTCCTGATCCACGAGCAGCGCAAGACCGTGCTGCCCGACCACTGTGCCAGCGGCGAACAGCTCTGGCTCGACCGATCGCAGATCCTGGCCAGTACCGGCTGGGACTGGAAGCCCGAAGGCCTGTGCCGCGACGACCTGTGCTTTCCGGTGCCGCCTGCGCGCCGCGCCGATTGGGTGCGTGACGACCAACTCGATCTGGCTGCCCAATGGCAGCACATGGGCCGGCCCGTTGTGCACGACCAGGACAGCAAGGCATGGGTCTTCGGCTCGGATGCCCAGGCCCGCACCTCGGCGCTGGCGAGCCTGCAGGCCCCTGACTTCGAGTTGCCTGACCTGCAGGGGGTCATGCACCGCCTGTCAGACACTCAGGGCCAACGCAGGCTGCTGGTCACCTGGTCGTCCTGGTGAGGCTGTCGCACTGACCTGTCCGTGTGGCAGGCCTTGCTCGACGACCTCAAAGGCACCCCGGCCGAAGGCCAATTCACCGTCATCGCAGTAGCACTGGATCAAGCCCAGGCGGCTTCACCCTGGGTGGAGGCAGGACAACCGCGCTATCCCTGCCTGATCGACGCCGATCATCATCTGGCCGACCTCTATGGTTTTGTGAATGTGCCGCAGTCCGTCTGGATTGATGAGTCCGGGCGCATGGTGCGTCCCCCTGAATCGGCGGGCGCCTCTGACGCTTTCCGGTCCATGGACCGCGAGAAATTCACGCTGCCGCAGTCGGCCATGGAGGCGCGGGTGCAGGCCCGGGAGCGCTATGTGGCAGCAGTCAAAGACTGGGCCCTTCATGGCTCGGCCAGCCGCTTTGCACTCAGCGAGGCTGAGGTACGTGAACGGCTGCGACCGATGGATCCGAGCGAGGCGCAGGCGCAGGCGCATTTCGCCCTCGGTCTGCATCTGTCCGAGATCGGTGATGCCGCGCAGGCTGAAGCTCACTTTGCCAAAGCCAGTGCGCTGCATCCCGACTCCTGGGCCATCTGGCGTCGCAGTGCGCCCAAGGACGCCCGTGGCCTGGCCACCGGTGCGGCCTTCTGGGCCAGGGTCGATGCCCTGGGCGAGCGGCCTTACTACGCGCCAACGCAGTTGTAGGCCGCAGATTCGCTCATCCCGGGAACTTCGGCTTTCCGGGTGAGCGATCTGCCAGCGGACCTCAGGCGCCCCCGACGCGTCGCGCCGACACCACGAAGCCCGGGAAACCCGCGAAGAAAAGGCCCTGCGCATCCAGGACCTCAAGTTCCTGCCACCAGGCATCCAGTTCCGTACGGGTCATTTCTCCAGCCTGGCAGAGTGCATCGAGTGTTCCCTGCACCACCTTGCGGAACATCGGCAGCGGCGTCATGACGGTCTGCGGGCGGGCGATCACCTCGCTCAGACCCATCTCACGCATCAGTCGGGGCAGTTGTCGGCCAATCATGGGGCTGGGCACCGAGGTGCTCACTCGCTGCATCCAGGCATGCGTACGCGCCGCATCAGGATGGTCTACGAAGGCGCCCAGGTAATCGAACTCGAAGACCACCAGATGTCCGCCCGGGGCAAGGGCCTGGACCAGCCGATCGATCACCGGCAAGGGCGAAGGCAGGTACATGAGCACGCGCTCGACCCGGACCACATCGAACTCCGGCAGCGCCCACGCCGACAAGCCGTCGGGCTGCGTGATGTCGGCCACCTCGAACCGGGTCTGTGTCGTCAGGCTCTGGGTCTGGGCACGCCTTCTGGCCTCGGCGATGAGGGAGGTGCTCAGATCAAGGCCGCAAGCCAACCCGCCAGGGCCGATCTCCGGTGCCAGCGCCAGCACCTGATGCCCGACACCACAGCCTGCATCAAGCAGGCGCGCGCCGGGCAAGGGCCCATGCCGGGCCTTCATCTCCTCCCGGATACGGATGATCGAGGGCAGTGCAGCCGCAGCATCCAGGAACTCGAAAAAAGCCCGCTCCTGCGCGGTGGCATCGACATTCTGAAACCCTGAATGAATGTCCGGCATTGCAGCGCCTTACTTGAGTTCAAAGCCCTGAGCGTTGATTTCCGACACCAGTCGGTCGCGCCCCGAAAGCGCCTGAACGCCGGCCACCCGCTGGGCCGATTGGGTCGACCAGGGCATGGGCTTCATGCCCTGCGCCTTCTGGAAGCCGAGCATGACCTCGTCATAGGCCGCCACCGCCTGCTCTTCGGCGCCAACAGGCAGGCTGTAGGTTTCTTCATGCAGCACCGTGCCCAGGGGCAGGCGCGGCTTGATGCCCGCCGGGCGGGCCGGATCGGGTCGCCCGACCGTGAGGCCAAAGATCGGGAAAACCC
>JBMSOD010000289.1:0-2899 GCA_049422085.1 Burkholderiaceae bacterium | reverse complement strand
ACCTGCGATGGGGCGCGCCATACTCATACGACCCGCCAGGAAGCCGGCGCGCGTGCGATCAGCCGCGCCAAGTACTTCCGAGTAGCCCTGACGGCGGAGTGAGGCGTCTAAGCTGCTTGCCCCAGCTGTGGTGCGTGCGATGTTTCCGACTTCGCGGAAATAGTCGTTGAAACCACGAACGGTCTGCCCATAAAGCGTATTGGCATGGGCGTTGGGGCTACGAGTCAGGACACCCTCCAGATGTGATTCGAGCCCACGCCGGAGCGCGGGGGAATAACCGGCACGCCCACCTGTGGAGCGCACGACGCCGCGCATGAAGGGGCCTAGGTCAGAATCAACGATGGATTCACGGCCACCGGAACGAGAAACTCGGTAGCCCTGTTGCTTCGCTAGAGCGATCAGGTCGCCGCGCTCGGTTTCCAGGCGGGTGGCGATGGCGTCCTTGATGGACCGGGTCGTTAGGGCTTCGTCGGGCGGTAGGCCGAATTGGCGGGACAGATGCTCTTCGGCGGTCGGGCGGGCAAAGACGCTGAAGCGGGCATTGCGCTCTGCGCCCACCCCAGCCTCCTGGATCGAGGCGTTCCAAAACGCTTCGCGGTGGCGTTGGTTCCAGTTGTAGAAGTTAGTGGCACCAGCAGCAGCTTCGCGATTGACCCGATTTGTGTCTACGACGAGCTGACCAGCGTGGTCACGGAAGGCTGTGCGGGCAAGGACCCCTTCACCCCCCGAACCCAATGTGGCGCGCATGGCGTCGGGCCCAGAGACGGCCTCGGTGGCGAGACGAGTAGCAGCTCCGGTTACTGCGCCCTCGACGGCTTCACGGGTGCGGGCGCGCTGTGCGCCGACAAGGGGTATGGCATCAAGTACGCGGCTAATACCCCCGCGCACAGCGTTATTGATGTCATTTCCTAGACCGTTGCGGTAGCCGAAGGTGTTGTTCTTCATCAGGATCGCGTGGATCCCGAGGCCACCAGTGACAACAGCGAGGCCAATGCCAATGGCGCGGGTGCGGTCTTCGAGTTTCTTCTGGAGCTCTTTCTTCTGTTGGAGGTTGCCGGGTGCGATTTTGACAGTGCCGCGGATGATGGCGCGCTTGCCACCCTCAACTTCGGAAAAGCTGCCTTTGGTGACGCCTTTAATCGTGCGACGCACGCCACGCTCGATGTTGGCTAGGCCCCCGAGGGGGTCAGTCTTTACAGCCCGGAGGTGGGGATCAGCACCTTCGCCTTTGAGACGGCAGTCCCAGGACGGGGGGATGCAGCGGTTGCCGCAGCGGGTGTTGGGCGGGTTGCACTGGACGTTGCGGGACGTCTTGCGTGCGTCGAGGCGAGCCTTGGCAGCCAGATAGGCCGCGGTCCGGAAGCCTTCGGGGCTCATGTTGTTCATTGGGCGACCTCCCAGCTGGTACGAAGGGCTTCAACTTCGCCCTCGGGGACAGGGGAGAGCTCCGTCACATTCTGCCGGGGAAATAACGCCGCGATGCCGGTGCGCGCGGCGCGTAGGGAGGCGAAGCCGGCGAGGTAGACGTCCTCGTGGTCCAGTCGCCCTCGGTGGATCTTGTACGCCTTTGCGCGGTGCGGGCCGAGGACGACAAGCGGAGTCTGGGCGTCGCTTCGCTGTCCGTCGGGGCCGACGAGACGGCCCGCGTTGGCACCGGCAGCTGTCTGGGTGACGCGGATCCGCAAGCCGTAGGCGTCGTAGGTGTCGAAGACGTCACGTTTGGGCTGGGGCGTTTGCTCCTGGGCGTCGTCTTCTGCCTTGTCGCCAGGGGGCTGTTCCTGGGTACCGGGCTCGGTGGCTTGCTCCTGCGGGGGGTTCTGGATCGCTTGGGCTTGGGCTTCGTAGCCCATCATTGAGCTCTGGAACGAGGCGTCGGCCTGAGCGACGAGCTGCTCGGTGACGGCTTCGTTCAGCGTGGTTTCGATCGAGTACTCGGTGCCGCCGAAGCGCGCTTCGCGGACTTCGATGGCGTTGAGGACACCGAGGTTGATGTACTGGGCGTCGACCTGGGCCATTTGAAGGCGCAGGGCCGCTTTCTCCTCGTCGGTCTGGGTAAAGACGCTGGGGAAGTGGACAGCCCAGGACTCGGGGATGCGGCCTCGGGTGGGGCCTTCGCGGGAGGCGAGGACGTACTGGAAGACCTCGGTAATGGCTGTGCGGCAGTAAACCTCCTGCCACTGCTCGACGAGGGAGGACCAGACGCGCTCCTCGTAGCGGCCTTCTTTGCCGAGGCCGCCGGGGGATTCGCCCATCAGGATCGTGCTGGGCCAGCCGGTGGCGGCTTGGAGATCCTTAACGAAGGGGTCGGTGGCGCTGGCGATGTTGGAGAGGGCGCGGTTGAGGAACTGCAGGTCTTCCTCGACGTCGACGACCATGCCGCCGTAGACGCTGCGGCTCAGGCTGTTGGCTTCGAGGCGCTTGCGCAGGTCGCTTTCGTTGCCGGAAGCGATTCGTTGGAAGAGGCCCGGGATCTTGTGGACGAACATATCCGCGTCGCTGGTCATGGACTCCAGCCCGGACATTGCGGTCTCGTAGCGCTTGTACGCCTCCCAGATCAGTTGGAGGACGCTCATGCCCCAGCCGGTGTTGCGGACCCGCATGTTCCAGGGGAGGTACAGCCCGTCGAAGCGGGCGACACGCGAGGAGTGGATGCGCAGGTTGACGTAGCTGCTCTGCTGGTCTGAGGTGAGGCGCTGACTGGTTGTGACTCGGTAGTGAGAGGGCTTCGAGTAGTCGGTGATCGAGAAGTCCTCGGGGATCAGGTTGTGGCGGGACAGGGGGATGTAGCCACGGATGGCGCGGATGCGCGCCGGGTCGACGGGTTCCTCCTCGGGGAGGCCGTCGTCGACCAGGAGCACAAGGCCGGCGCCGCCGTAGAGGCGTGGGAGCTTGACAACCG
>JBMSOD010000288.1:0-2943 GCA_049422085.1 Burkholderiaceae bacterium | reverse complement strand
TCGAGCGGGCGCCTGAGCGTGCCCTTGCGGCGGGTGGGGCCCAAGGGCAGCGGCGAATTCGAGCCCGCGACCTGGGACGAGGCCATCGCTGCGATCGGGGGGCGGCTCAAGGCCATTGCGGCCCGCGCGCCCGAGGCCATCCTGCCCTACAGCTATGCCGGCACCATGGGCATGGTGCAGGGCGATGGCATGGGCCAGCGGTTTTTCCATGCTCTGGGCGCATCAAGGCTCGATCGGACCATCTGCTCCTCGGCGGGCATTCACGGGGTGAGCTTCACCCTGGGCGGTCCGGTGGGCATGGATGTCGAGCAGTTCGTCAATGCCCGGCTGATCCTGATCTGGGGCTCCAACCCGATTACTTCGAGCGTGCATTTCTGGGCCCTGGCTCAGCAGGCTCGCAGGCAGGGCGCCAAGCTGGTCTGTATCGACCCCTATCGCACCGAGACTGCAGACAAATGCGACCTGCACATCGCCCTTCGGCCCGGCACCGATGGAGCGCTGGCCATGGGGCTGGTGCAGCAGCTCATTGCTCAGGGCCTGACCGACGAGGCCTGGATTGCGGCGCACACCCTGGGTTTTGAAGCTCTGGCCGAGCGCGCGGCTGCCTGGCCGCCCGAGCGTGTGGCCGCGGTGTGCGGCATCACGACTGATGAAGTGATTGCCCTGGCTCGAGATTACGGCACGATCCGGCCCGCAGCGATTCGCATGAACTACGGCATGACCCGCACTGCCGGTGCGGCCAATGCCACCCGTCTGGTGGCTGGATTGCCCGCGCTGGTGGGCGCCTGGCGCCATGCGGCCGGGGGCGTTCTGCTTTCAGCGAGCGGTCATTTCGGGGTGGACTTCAATGCCCTGATGCGCCCCGATCTGCTGGCCGGTCGCAATCCGCGCACCATCAACATGTCCACCATCGGCGATGCCCTGCTGACCGCGGATCCGCCGATCGAGGCGCTGGTGGTCTGGAATTCCAACCCGGCCGTGGTGGCGCCAGACAGCGAAAAAGTGCTGGCCGGCCTGCGCCGCGAAGACCTGTTCACGGTGGTGCTCGAGCATTTCATGACCGACACGGCACGCTATGCCGACTGGGTGCTGCCGGCCACGACCCAGCTTGAGCATTTCGATCTGCACAAGACCTACGGCCATCGCTGGTGGGTGGTCAATGAGCCCGCCATCGCGCCGGTGGGGCAGGCGCTGCCCAACAGCGAGATCTTTCGCAGGCTGTCGGCCCATATGGGCATGACCGATGCCTCACTGTTCGAAACGGATGAGGAGATTGCCGCCAGTGCGCTCGATATTGACGATCCGCGATTGCCGCAGGCCTTGCGCCCAGATGAGGGGCTCCTGATGGGTGGGCTTTTGGCGTCTGACCTCTCCAGGCCTGATCCATCGCCACGGGATCGTTCGATGCCCGATCGCAGTGGAACTGGCCGGGCTCATCGTCAGCGTGCTGCCCTTGCCGCCCTTCGCACCCTGGGCTATGCCAAGTGCGGGTCGCTCGATCCGGAACATGCGCCCTTTGCACAGGGCGGTTTTCCGACCCCCTCGGGCAAGGTGGAGTTCCTTTCGCGCCGCCTGCAGGCGATGGGAGAGGATCCACTGCCGGATGTGGTGCTTCCCCGTGAATCGCCCCTCACCTCGCCAGGCCTGGCCGAGCGTTTTCCGTTGCAGCTGGTCTCGCCGCCCGCGCGACACTTCATGAACTCCACCTTCGTCAACATCGATAGCCTGCAGGCCACCGAGGGCGAGCCTGCAATTGATCTTCATCCGGAGGATGCGGCAGCGCGAGGCTTGCAGGAAGGCGACTCAGTGAGGATCTTCAACGAGCGCGGCAGTTTCCTTGCGCGTCTGCGCTGTACCGGCCGCGCGCGCACAGGGCTGGCTCTGGCCTGGGGCCTGTGGTGGCACAGCCTTGCGCCGGGCGGACGCAGCCTGAATACCGTGACGTCGCAGGCGCTCACCGATCTCGGGCGCGGGCCGACCTTCTATGACTGCCTGGTGCAGGTGGAGCGGGCGTGACTCGCCCCCTCGCTCTAGTGCAGAAGGAGCGGGCATGACTCGCCCCCTCGCTCTAGCGCAGGTGGAGCGGGCATGAAACGGCACCCGGGTACGCTGCAATTGGAACCGTCATGAGCCTTCGCACGGGTCTGATGTGCGCGCTGCTCTGGCTGCTTGCGGCATGCACGACCCCAGGGCCCAGGCCTGGTGAGGGGCGTACCCATTCAAGCCCTGCCGAGATGACCGCCGCCGGAGCGACCCTGGCCCTGCTCGATGCGCCGGCCTTCTACTGGCAGGCCCTGATGGGGCATCTGGACATTGCCCTGCGGGCCCAGCCGGTTGAGGCCGTGGCACGGGATTCGGCGATGGATGCCCGGTTGCGAGGCAAGCTCAACCTCGCGCGCGACATGAGGGCCTTTGCATCCACCGAACTGGGCCTACCGGACAACCGAAGCTTTACCACCTACACGCACCTCGACCGTCCCTTCGTGGTCTGGAATGTCTTTGCCACGCCGCCGCTTTCGACCCGCCTGCAGACCTGGTGCTTTCCGGTGGCCGGTTGTGTGGGCTACCGGGGCTATTTCAGGCGAGCCGATGCCGATGCCTTTGCGGCGCGCCTGCGTGCCCAGGGCCTTGAAACCTATGTGGCGGGAATTCCTGCCTACTCCACGTTGGGCTGGTTTCAAGACCCGCTGCTCTCGACCTTCATGCATTACCCCGAGGCCGAACTGGCGCGCCTGATCTTTCATGAACTGAGCCATCAGGTGGCCTATGCGCCGGGCGACACCACCTTCAATGAATCCTATGCCACGGCCGTTGAAGAGATTGGCGTGGAGCGCTGGTTTGCCAAGCGCCCTGACGAGGCCGCACTGCGGGCGTTCAGAGAACAGTCCCTGCGGCGCCAGAACTTTGTGGCCCTGCTGGTGCGGCACAAGACCATGCTGCAGC
>JBMSOD010000287.1:0-2943 GCA_049422085.1 Burkholderiaceae bacterium | reverse complement strand
TGGGTGGATGAAGCGCAGCGCGTGGTGGTGCTCACGGGTGCGGGCATCTCCACCGATTCGGGCATCCCGGATTTTCGTGGGCCCAATGGCGTGTGGACCCGCAACCCCGAGGCCGAGAAGCAGTCGAACATCCAGTACTACCTGAGCGACCCGCAGATCAGGCGCGCCTCATGGCAGGCGCGTCTGATTCATCCGGCCTGGGATGCCCAGCCCAATGCGGGCCATCAGGCCCTTGTGACGCTCGAGCGGCGGGGCAAGCTGCATGCGCTCATCACGCAGAACATCGATGAGCTGCATCAGATCGCAGGCAATCATCCGGACCGAGTCATCGAGGTGCACGGCACCCTGCGCCGCGTGATGTGCTGGTCCTGCGGGGCGCGCCGCCCCATGGAAGAGGCGCTTGCGCGGGTGCGTGCCGGCGAGGCCGACCCTGACTGCGAGGCCTGCGGCGGCATTCTCAAGAGCGACACCATTTCTTTCGGTCAGGCCCTGGTGCCCGAGGTGATCGACCGGGCCATGCGCTGCGCCACCGAAGCGGATCTGTTCATTGCGGTGGGCAGCACCCTGCAGGTGCAGCCGGTGGCGGGCGCCGTACCGCGTGCCAAGCGGGCCGGTGCTCGGCTGGTGATCGTCAATGCCGAACCCACCGCCTGCGATGCCATGGCCGACATCGTGTTGCGCGGGTCGATTGCGCAGATGCTGCCTGCGCTTTGCGGGGTGGCCTGAGTCTTCGCAGGTCGTCCGCCATGAAGTCTCCGGCAGGGTGACCAGAGGCCACGGCCTGGCTTTTGCGCCTTACTCGGCCTTGTCGATGATGTTGAGCGACTCGCCAATGGCCCGATAAATCTGGAACTGGGCCTGTGCGAACTCGCGGGTGTCCTGCGGGCTGCGGATGTAGGGGATGGATCCGGTGGCTTCGGTGCCTTTGATCCAGGCGGGGTCCTGGGCCACGACCTTCATGACCTCGGCGAGTCGGTCCACCACGGCCTGAGGCAGACCGGGCGGGCCATAGATGCCGCTCCAGCCAATGATCTTCTGCATGTCGCCAAAACCGAGTTCACGTGCGGTGGGCGCATCAGGCAGCACGGCCAGCCGCTCGGGCGTGGTCACCATGAGCGCCCGCAGGGCGCCGCTGCGCACCTGCGGCAAGAAGGTGCCGATGCTGCCGCAGGCAAAGTCCACATCGCCTGACATCAGACCGAGCGTGGCTTCATTGGTGCCCTTGTAGGCAATCATGGTGGGCGCGTTGGCACCGAGGTTCAGCTGGCGAAAGAGCTGACGCGGACCCATGTCATTGGTGGTGAGGGTGCCGGCGGTGCCGAAGTTCATGCTCTTGCCGCGTGCCTTGAGCGCGCTGGCCAGCTCATCGAAGCCCTTGTACTGCGCCGCGCGGGCCATGCAGCCATAGGGGTTGAGTTCGAGCAGGCCGATGAAGGTGTAGTCGTCCCAGCGATATTTGGTGCGGGTGGGCATGATGGCCGGCAGGATGCTCTGCGAGCCGGGCCTGGCCAGCAGCAGGGTGTAGCCATCGGCGGGCGCGGCCAGCGCCTGGGCCGAACCGATCACACCGCTTGCCCCTGTGCGATTGACGACCAGTACCGGCACACCGAGCACCTTCTGGGCGGCCTGCGCAAAATTGCGGGCCGCCAGGTCGGAGTCGCCACCCACCGCATAAGGCGCAATCAGGGTGATCGGCTTGCTGGGGTAGGCGCCAGCCGGCGTTTGTGCCTGGGCTGCGAAGGGCAACACGAAGGGAAGAAGCGCCAGGGAAACAAGCAGACGGGCGAGGGGCTGGGCCAGGGCCATCAGGCTGTCCCGAATCAGTCGGATCATGTGGGGGGTGTCTCGGTGGAGGCCAATACACCGACGCTGTTTGCGTCGAGGACTGGCGCGGTTTCATCTTTAAGGGCAATGCCGCTGGCACCCAGACGACGGGCCCCGGCGAGCAGTCCGGCAAGGATGGTGGCTGCCTGCGCAAAGGGCAAGCCCTCGGGGCGAATGTTCGAAATGCAGTTGCGCTCCGAATCGAGACGGCCCACCCGGGGCGCCCAGGTGAAGTAGATGCCCAGGCTGTCCGGCGAACTCAGACCGGGGCGCTCGCCCACGAGCAGGACGACGGCCTGCGCGCGCAGGCATTCGCCTACCTCGTCGCCCAGCGCTACCCGGGCCTGCTGGGCAATCACCACCGTGCCGAGATCGAAGCTGTCCTGCAGGCCGCTGCCCGTCCTCACCTGCGTGAGTGCACTCCGGGCAGCCTGCAGCATGGGCCGCGCATGACGTTGTACGGCGGTGGCTGAAAGGCCATCGGCCACTACAAATACCACCCTGTCGCGAGTCGGCCCTCGGCCAGCATCTCCCGGGACACTGGTGTCCCGGCCTGTGTGGTGATCAGCGCCAGAACCAGTGGATGGATGGGCCCATTCGCGCAGCCGCTGCACACTAGCCTCGTTCAGACGTCGGCCCAGATCCGGGCGCCGCAGGTAATGCGCGCGGTCGGGAGCACGACTGTGCGCCTGCAGCACCGTCCAGCCGTCGGCTTCGAGCTCGGTGCTCAGCCCCTCGGTCTGCAAGGGGGTATGCACGGCATCGCGGGCCTGGGCATGGGCCAGCCCGAAGGCCAGAAGCGCTTCGGTGGGCTGGCTCGCGCCCGTGCGACCCAGCGCAATGCGGGCGGGTGTGAGGCTTCGCAGTTCAGACCAGGGGTCAGGGGTGATGAGATTCATCGCGATGCATCAGTGTGAGAGCAGCTCAACACGGTCATTGCAGCTGATTTCACTCAGCGGCTCAGACTGATCAGGGGATGCCGTGCCGATGCAGGCAGCAGGCGGCCTTGTGCATCGGTCAGCGCCATGCGTTCGAGCCAGTCCTCGAACTCGGGCGCGCGCTTCAGGCCAAGCACCTCGCGCACATAGAGCGCATCATGAAACGAAGTGCTCTGGTAAT
>JBMSOD010000286.1:0-2988 GCA_049422085.1 Burkholderiaceae bacterium | reverse complement strand
CAAAAATCCGGCTCAGTACCCAATAGGACTCGGTCTTGCGAGTCTGGGCCAGTGCCAGAATCTCGCGGCGTACCAGATAGTCTTCATCAACGAAGAGAGGTCCGTCGATCATCCTGACCTGAAGATCGGCGAACAGGCCAATCGCGGGTCCCTTGACACTGAAACCAGCCTTGCGGCTGCTTGAGTTGACCAGCACGCTGACCATCTCGAAGGGAATGATCGGCCGGCCCCAGGGCGAGGCGGCTGCATCGCTGTACCAAGGCGAGTTCTCGGTGATGCAGGACAGTTTGTCCTTGAGGCTGAAAGGATAGAGCGCGCCCATGTGTTGCTCCGGCCCCATCCGGACCGGCTCGTCCTGCACTCCGGTCTGCCCCACCTTGAGATCACGCAGGATGACCAGAGAGCCCGCTGGCTTGAGGGCGGCCATGCGCTCTTCGAGCAGGGTGGTGCCGTGGTCCGGACCGATGCTCGCACTGGCTTCCAGCACCGGTGTGCCATCGGCCTTCTCGGCCCAGATCCGGGTACGCGTGGCTCCCGGTGCAGGCATCTGCACAAAGGCACGCACCTGCTCACCTTCCACCACCATGTTGAGGTAATGCGATGAGATGCAGCCCCGCTCGAACCAGGCGCGGCCCCAGAGCCGCTCGAGCAGTGGGTCGAACTGACTGAAGTGGGTCGGACCTTCAATGGGCGCTCCCTTGAAGCCCAGCCCTTGGGCCATGCTGTCGTCATGCAGCGAGGCATGGCCATCGTATTCCTGATGCTGCAGCATCTGGCGCGGTGCACGCAGCGGCCCGCTCAGCACCATCGGGGTTTCAAACATGGGGGAACTCCTGGCTGGAACAGGTCTGAAACTTCATAACAAACCGTTCACGACTGACGGGTCACGCCGGCCGACTCCAATGCGGCGATCTCCTCATCGGAATAGCCCGCTGATTTCAGCACCGCACGAGAATCGCGCCCAGGCACCCGCGACGCATGTTCGGGTGCACGCTTGGCGCAGGCGGACAGCTCGAAGGGACTGCTGATGGTCAGTCCCTCACCGTCCGCATAAGGCACCACCACGCCAGCGTCACGCAATTGCTGATCCTGTGGAAGGTCGGCAAGTTTGGTGATCAGGCTGAAGGTGATCCCGGCTGCATCGAGCCGCTTGCGCCATTCGGCCAGCGGAGCCTTCGCCAGCGCCTCATCCATCAGACGCACCAGAGCCACATTGTTGGCCAGCCGAGCCTCATGCGTGGCAAAACGCGCATCCTGAACAAGCTCCGGAAGCCCCAGGGTCTCGCACAGGGCGGGGAACTGCCGGGCATTGAGCACCGTGATGTTGATCCAGCGGCCATCGCCACAACGGTAAATGTTGGCAATCGGGTTGGGTGCGAAGTCGCGTGAGGGCCGATCGGGGGGCGGAGTGTCGTTCAGGACGCCCTGCGCAAACACCGAATTCGCCCACAGGCCGTTGGCCATGAGCGAAGAGCGCACCACCTGGCCCTGACCGGTCCGCTCGCGCACCAGCAGCGCGGTCATGATGCCGGCATAGAGTGCAATGGCACTTGGATGATCCCCCATGCCGGTGATCGAGCGGGTGGGTACGGCCTCAGGGTCGGCCTTGACCAGATCCGACAGCCCTGAGCGGGCCCAGTAGGCAGTCGCATCAAACCCTGTCTTGTCAGCCTCTTCACCGCGTTCGCCATACGCGGTCATCGAGGCATAGATCAGACGCGGGTAGGCCGCACACAGGCGTTCGTCATCGATGCCCAGCCGCTTGCGGGCGGGCAAGGGAAGGTTGGTCAGGAACACATCGCAATCCCCGAGCAGACGATGCAGCACCTGCATGCCTTCGGGGGTCTTGAGATCGAGCACCAGGCTGGCCTTGTTGCGACCGTCCATATCGAAGGGAAAGGTCTGATCGGCCATCAGGGTCCGGTAGGGATCGCCTTCGGGCGGTTCGATCTTGATGACCTGAGCACCAAAATCACTGAGCACCGTGGCTGCGGCGGGACCAGCGACATAACTCGCGCAGTCGATCACCCGAAGGTCGGCAAGCGGCAGGTTCATGAACAGGACTCCTCGGGCATGGGGCTATTTCCAGGCAAAAACGGGTTGCTCCAGATGGTGAACGCGCGTGGTCCTGCCCTGGGCGAGTTCGGCAAACTGATAGAGCACAGCCGCAGTGGGCGCGTGGATGCGATCGCCATTGATGGCCAGGCGCACCACCGGTCGATCGCTTTCAGGAATGGTGATGAAGTCCACCGCCTGAGGCGAGAGAATCTGACGAAGTGCGATCCGGTAGGCGCGGGCCACCTCATCCGGGTTGGGCTGCATCTGGGCCCCCTGCCCTGCCCAGACCACCACCGGCGTGATCAGATAGCCCGAACGGCTGGCATAGTCGTCGAGACATCCCAGGACTGCGGATCCCGGCAGCTCAAGCCCGACCTCCTCATGCAGTTCGCGCAGGGCGGCCTCTTGTGGCGTTTCACCCGGATCGAGGCGCCCTCCGGGCAGGGCCCACTGGCCAGCATGATTGCGCAGCTTGGAGGTGCGGCGGGTCAGCACGAAGGCTGCCTCGGAATGCGCCTGCGGGTTGTTTTCCTCCGGATCGGTCTCGAGCAGCGTAATCGCGACTGCCGCCCGTTTGAGCGTGGCCCCCGCAGCCAGTGGTGGTGCCTCATGTTCAAAGTCGCTCAGCCCCAGACTCAGGGCGGCGCGAAAAGTGGCATCACACCTCGGGATCATCAGCGAAGGACTCATGCGCCCTCGGCTCCGAACAGAAAGCGACGGGGATTGTCGACGAAGAGCGCACGGATCTGGGCTTCGGTGGTGCCCATGGCCTGAAGCTGTGGAATCACATTGCGCTGGATGTAGAGGTACTGATCCGGGTTGTGATCGAAGTAGGCATGCTGCTCCGGGATGCTGCCGTCCTCGCGCTCGTTGTGCAGATGAAGACAGATACAGACATGCGATGGGCAGAGCCGGTCGCCGTAGCCCATG
>JBMSOD010000285.1:0-2991 GCA_049422085.1 Burkholderiaceae bacterium | reverse complement strand
TCGGCCTTGATCTGTTCATAGACCTCGTCAGCCAGCGAGACGCGCGGAGCAGGGGCTGCCGATTTCACTTGCGAACTTCCCGTTGGAAGATCTCGAGACTTTTCTTTTTGGTTTGCACGAAGCTGGGCTCGGTCAGGGTCTGCACGGTTCTGGGTCGCGGATCATCATAGACCAGCAGGTCCGCCACCGAGGTCGGACGCTTGGTGAGCAAGAGGACATGATCGGCCAGATACACCGCCTCTTCCAGATCGTGCGAGACGAGCATCATGGTGGTGCCGGTCTGGATGAACACCTCCTGCAGCTTTTCTCGGATGAACAGCGTCATCTCGAAATCCAGCGCTGAAAAGGGCTCATCCAGAAACAACACCTCGGGCCGGAGAGCAAGCGCTCGCATGATGGACGCGGTTTGTTGTTGTCCTCCGGACAGTTCGTAGGGATAGCGGTTGAGGTCGAACTTCACATCGAAGGACGCCACCAGCTCCTGCATGCGACGATCCACCTCGGCCTTGGTGAATCCGGCCAGCTTCAGCGGATACGCAATGTTGTCGATGGTGCGCATCCAGGGGAACAGGGCCTCCCGATAGTTCTGGAACACATAGCCAATCCGGGTGTCCTTGAGGGACTTGCCATCAAACAGGATTTCTCCGGCGTCGATGGGCACCAGACCGGCGATCATGTTGATGAGAGTGGACTTGCCGCATCCGTTGGGTCCGAACACCGAGGTGATCTTGCCCTTGGGAATGTCCAGATCGAAGTTCTCGTAGAGCGGCCAGCCCGCAAAATACTTGGTCAGACCACGGATGGTGATGTGCGTACCCGAGGGCCCGGGCCGAAACGGCTGCTTGGGTACATCGGCATAGACGGGGGCATTCAGTACGGCATTCATCGGCCACTCCAGTGCACGACGCGTCGCTCGATGAACAGGAAGGCCACATTGAGCAGATAGCCCAGGATGCCCGCGGCCATGATCGCGGCGTACATCACCTTCACATTCATCACCTGCTGCGCATCGATGATCTTGTGGCCCAGTCCGTTCTCGGATCCGATGAACATCTCCGCGACCACGACAATCACCAGGGCCATCGACACCGCCGACCTCAGACCCACGAAGGACGGCTGAAGGCTCTCCCAGAACAGAACATCCCTGAAGATCTGCCACCGGGTGGCGCCCATGACGCGGGCTGCCATCACGCGCTGCTTGCGGGCATTGATGACCCCGTAGGCGCTGTTGAACACGACGATCAGGAAGGCGCCAAAGGCCGCGATGGCCACCTTGTTTACATCGGAGATTCCGAAGATCAAAAGGAAGAGCGGGATCAGGGCCGATGCGGGAGTCGACCGAAAGAAATCGACGAGAAACTCCACACTGCGATACGCACGCTCGGCACTGCCCAGAACAATACCCAGCGGCATGCCCACGCCCGCAGCAATGGCAAAGGCCAGCAGAGTGCGTTCGAGCGTGACCCAAAAGTGCGTGAGCAGATTGCCGCCGAGCAGGCCCGACACCAGGGTAGCCAGCGTATCTCCAGGAAGAGGCAGCAGGATGGCCTTGATCAGGCCAAACCTGACCACAAGATCCCAGAGGATGAGCAGGACCACCGGTCCGACCAGAGGAAGTGCCTTCCCCCAATCGATGGACCGGCGGGCTGTAGCAGGCGGCATGCCTCCGGTCGCACTGAGCCAGGGGGCCGGAGCCCCGGGCTTCGCGGCGCTTGTTGCATCCGAGGATGCTGAAGGATGGCTGCTCATGGCATCAGGGCTTGTAAAGCAGGCCGGCCACGTCAATGCGCTTGCTGAAGATGCCCCGATCCGAGAACAGATCAAAGAACTTCTGGAAGTACTCGGTGTCAGAGGCCTTGAAGTCGGTCGACATGAGGTAATCCGACATGGGCACCTCAGCGGTCAGCGCGCCTTCGATCGCGGTATAGCCCTTGAGCGATCCACGCGCCTCCGCCGGATTGTTTTTCACCAGGTCCACGCCACGCTTGTAAGCCGCGATATAGCGACGGGCAAGGTCCGGCTGCTTGCGCAGAAATTCGGTGGTGAGACTGGCCGAGCCGCCATGCCAGGGCGCCATGGGGTCGCCCAGGATGTACTTGGCGATCACACCAACTTCAAGATTGCGCGTGGTTCCGTTGAGGCGACCCACCGTGCCGGTGGGCTCCAGCGTGTAGCAGGCATCGATCTGACCCGCAGCAATCGCAGCCACATGCTGAGCAATCGGCAGCTCGACGATGGAAAAGCCTTTCGCGCCGGCCCGCTCGGCCACGGTTCGGGCCAGGGTCACATTCTGCACGCCCGGGCCACAACCAATCTTCTTGCCCGACAACTCGGAGATGGCCTTGATCGGGCTGTCCTTGGCCACGATGAATTCATCCAGCACGAATTTCGCGTTGGTGGGATTGGTGCAGATGATCTTGAGCAGGCCGGGCTGAGCCAGTTCGGCAATGCCCAGGGCGGCGGAGGCCGTGCCATTGGAGCTGCCATCGGCACGACCGGCAATCATCGCCTCGGCCACCTGCTGAGGACTTGCGAAGCGCAGGGGCTCCACCTCCAGGCCGGCGTCCTTGAAATAACCCTTATCGACCGCTGCAAAGAAGGGCAGGCCCGAGGCCACGGGCCAGTAGCCGATGCGGATCTTCACGGATTGCGCCCGCACGATGGCAGGTGCGCCCGCCAAGGCCACCGTGGCGGCGGCGGTCTTGATGATGCGACGCCGCACGGTATTGGCAGTGTGCGGATTCTCGTGGGTCGATTGCGCTGGGGTGTTCATTCGTTCGTCCTTTTTTGATGGGCTCAGGGTGGGAGGAGAGAGGCTGTTGTGTGGGGCTGTTGTGTGGGGCTGCTACTTGGGACAGACCTGGGGGTCTGAAATCGGGCGGCGGAATCAGGGCCTGGCGGTGCGCGAGGCGATATAGCTGCGCCATCCACCGAGGTGGCTGATGTCGGTCGCGCCTTCGAGTGCGATGGGCTCGCACAAAAAGCCCTGCA
>JBMSOD010000284.1:0-2992 GCA_049422085.1 Burkholderiaceae bacterium | reverse complement strand
ACCGCCGCCCGTCCCGCCGACGCGCGCCGAGACCGCGCCCGCCCGGCTGCGCGCGGAGAGGTGTCCACAACCGGTGCCGCGGTGTTCGCAGCCGTGCTGGCGCTCCTCGGGGCCTGGACACTGCTGGTGTTTGCCAATGCGCTCACCATGTGGCTCACGCTGGCGACCTTCGTGGGCTATGCCCTGATCTACACCCTGATCCTCAAGCCGGCGACGCCGCAAAACATCGTGATTGGTGGCGCCTCGGGTGCGATGCCACCCGTGCTGGGATGGGCCGCTGTGGCCGACGGCGTGGGTGCCGAGGCGCTGGTTCTGTTTCTGATCATCTTTGTCTGGACGCCCCCGCATTTCTGGGCACTCGCCCTTTATCGCATCGAAGACTACAAGCGCTCGGGCCTGCCGATGCTGCCCGTGACCCATGGTCCGCGCTTCACCCAGCTGCACATCCTGCTCTACACGCTGCTGTTGCTGGCGACCAGCCTGTTGCCCTGGCTCATCGGCATGAGTGGCTGGATCTATCTCGTCTCGGCGCTGGTGCTCGGCGGATGGTTCATTGCCTATGCCTGGCGTCTGTGGCGAGCCTATTCAGATGCCCTGGCCCGGCGGACATTCACCTATTCGATCTGGTACCTGGCCGCGATTTTTGCCGCGCTGCTGCTCGATCACTGGTGGGCCTGATGTCAGCCTGCGTCGTGAGCCCAGCCGGTCGATCCAGTCGTCTGCGGGTTCGTGCCCTCGGGGCTGCCGTGGCGGCCTCCGTGATGCTGACCGGACTGACTTCGCTGACAGGTTGTGATCGCCTGTCTTCAGCCCGAAGCTTCAAGTCGATCGACCTGACCGGGGCTGACTATGGTCGCAGGCTCGATCTGCCCGACATCGAAGGCAGGCCCCGCACGCTGGAGGATTTTCGGGGCAAGCTGGTCGTGGTCTTCTTCGGCTACACGCAGTGCCCCGACGTCTGTCCGACCACGCTGGCCACCATGGCCGAGGTCATGAAGCTGCTTGGCGACGATGCCAGGCGCGTGCAGGTCATTTTTGTGACAGCCGATCCCGAGCGGGATACCGCCGAGGTGTTGCGCGGGTATGTGAGTGCCTTCGATCCCCGTTTCATTGCACTGCGTGGCGATGCAACCCAGTTTGAGGCAGTGCGCAAGGAATTTCGACTGATCGTTCAGCGCAACAAGGGCGCCTCGCCGAACAGCTACACCATTGATCACACGGCCGCATCCTATGTCATCGATCAGCAGGGTCGGCTGCGGCTTTACATCCGCCATGAGACTCCGGCGACCGACATTGCAGCCGATCTGCGACAGCTGCTTCAGTAAGCCCGGTCGTCACCCTTGACGGTCTGCACCACGGTGCGCCACAAGATGCGCGCATCCAGCGCGGGTGACCATTCCCGCAGGTACTGAAGGTCGTAGGCCACGCGTCGCTCCATCTTGTCGAGGGTGTCGGTCTCGCCCCGCGCGCCGCTGATCTGGGCCAGGCCAGTGATGCCGGGCAAGGCCTTGTGACGCAGCATGTAGCCATCGATGCGATCACGGTAGAACTCATTGTGTGCCAGCGCATGGGGTCGGGGGCCGATCACGCTCATGCGCCCCTGAAGCACATTGAAGAACTGGGGCAGTTCGTCCAGCGAAGTGCGACGCAGAAATGCGCCCAGCCGGGTGATGCGCGGATCGTTACGGGTGGCCTGGGTCACGGTCGGGCCGTCTTCGATCACCCGCATGGTGCGGAATTTCCAGACCTCGATGGTGCGCCCGTTCAAACCATGCCGGCGTTGCCTGAAAAGAACCGGGCCGCCGGGCATGGTGAGCCGGATGCAGAGGGCAATCATCAGCATGAGGGGGCCGGTGAGAAGGATCGCGACGAGGGCCAGCATGATGTCGGCAAAGCGCTTCAGGGTCGCGCGGGTTCCGGTGAACGGAGACCCGCAGAGCGTGAGCAGGCGGGTACCGGCGATCTCATGGATACGCACCTGCAGCGCGGAGTGCTCTGGCCACTGGGGCAGAAAGTGCACGCTGGCCGTGCTGTCGCGCAGCTGGGCCAGTGCGTTCGCAATGCGGGGCGAGGAACTGACCGGCAAGGAGAGAAAAACCTCGTCGACCGCTTCCCGTCGGACGATGTCACCGAGTTCGTCCAACCGGCCGAGCATGGGGGCTTCGAGCATCCGATCGATGCGAGGCGGTTCCCGGTCGTCGATGAACCCGATCAGTTGATGGGCCGAGGTGGGCTGGCGTCGGATCCAGCGCAGCGGCCGGGAAGAACGTCCGCGGGCATCGACGCTTGCGAGCGCCCGGGCAAATGCCCGGCCCTGTGGATTGGCGCCCACGATGATCGATTTGGCCATGCAAATCCGCGCTCCGGTGCAGGTTGAACCACGGCTGCACACTGGCGAGGATCGTGCCCGGCCCGCAGGGGGTGCAACCTGGTTTTAATCCGGCTGCGCTAAAGTGACGTCATGAAAGTCACTGTGATTGGAAGCGGTTACGTCGGGCTGGTCTCCGGCGCATGTCTGGCCGAAATGGGCAATGACGTGCTCTGTCTGGATATCGACCCGAACAAGGTTGCGCTGCTGGAGCGGGGCGAAGTGCCCATTCATGAACCCGGACTCGAGGACATGATCAGGCGCAACGCGGCTGCGGGTCGCATGCGGTTTACCACCGACGCGGCGCGCGCTGCGGCCCACGGCACCCTGCAGTTCATTGCCGTCGGCACGCCTCCTGATGAGGATGGTTCGGCCGACCTGCAGTACGTGATTGCGGCGGCGCGCAGTCTGGGGCGCCACATGACCGACTACAAGGTGGTGGTGGACAAATCGACGGTGCCGGTGGGGACGGCCGACAAGGTGCGTGAGGCCGTGCGCCAGGAGCTCGAGGCGCGCGGAGTGCAGGTGCCCTATGCCGTGGTCTCCAATCCCGAGTTTCTCAAGGAAGGCGCGGCCATCGAAGATTTCATGCGGCCCGACCGGATCATCGTGGGGGGTGATGAC
>JBMSOD010000283.1:0-3036 GCA_049422085.1 Burkholderiaceae bacterium | reverse complement strand
CGTCGTTGAACGGGGCTGGTATTCGCTCGCCGAGCTGCGGGAGCAGCTCGGCGCAATGGCCGAGCCCCCACTGCGCATGCCTGGCTGATCAGCGGGCCAGGGCCTCGCGCAAGCCTTCGAGCGCGAGAGGATCCTCGATGGTGGTCAGGTCACCGGTATCACGGCCTTCGCACAGGGCCTGGATCGAACGACGCAGCACCTTGCCCGAGCGGGTCTTGGGCAGGGCCAGGACGAAATGCACGCGCGATGGCCGGGCCACCGCGCCAAGTTGCCGGTCAACCACAGCCATGACCTCCCCTTCCAGGGCACGTCGCGCCTGGTCCTGCTCGACCATCGCCGGATCCTTGAGAACGGCAAAGGCCACCGCGACCTGGCCCTTGAGCTGATCGGCCACACCCACCACGGCGCACTCGGCTACCGCCGCGTGACTGCTGATCGACTCCTCGATCTCCCGGGTACCCAGCCGATGCCCCGCCACATTGATCACATCATCGGTACGACCAAGAATGAAGTAATACCCATCGGAATCACGAATGCCCCAGTCGAAGGTGGAGTACACCTGTTGACCCGGGACGCTGCTGAAATAGGTATTGACGAAGCGTTCGTCATCGCCCCAGACCGTTTGCATGCAGCCAGGGGGCAAGGGAGGCGCAATTGCGATCACGCCTTTTTCATTGTCGCCAACCGCTTCACCGGTCTGTTCATGCAGCAACCTGACGTCATACCCGTACATGGGCATGCCGGGACTTCCTAGGCGGGTGGGCGTGGGCTCCACGCCATGCGCCACAGTCAGAATCGGCCATCCTGTCTCGGTCTGCCAGTAGTTGTCGATGATCGGACGCCCCAGGCCCGTCGAGATCCATTCCGAGGTTGGTTCGTCCAGGGGCTCGCCCGCCAGAAAGAGCGCCTTGAGCGATGAGAGGTCATAGCGCTTGAGCCATGCAGGGTCCTGCTTCTTCAGAACCCGGATCGCTGTGGGCGCAGAGAACATCACGCTGACTTTGTAGCGCTCGACCAGTTGCCACAGGATGCCGGCATCGGGTCTGACGGGCGTGCCCTCATACATGAGCGTGGCCATGCCTGCGATCAGAGGGCCGTAAACAATGTAGGAATGCCCCACCACCCAGCCGATATCACTGGTCGAGAAGTAAGTCTCGCCAGCCTGACCGCAGTAGATGTGCTTCATCGAGGCAGCCAGCGCGACCGCATACCCGCCCACATCTCGCTGAACTCCCTTGGGTTTCCCCGTGGTTCCCGAGGTGTACAGGATGTAGCTGACTTCATTGGACTCGAGCCAGGTCACCGGGACCCGGGCCTGAAGATGTTGCTCACGCAAGCGACCATAATCATGGTCGCGCCCCTGCACCCGATTGAATGGCGCGAGCTTGCGATCCACCATCAGGACATGCGCGGGCTTGTGTGCGCTGAGTGAAATCGCTTCATCGAGCAGGGGTTTGTACGGCACCACCTTGCCCGCACGTGACCCCGCATCTGCACTGATAACCAGGCTGGGTGTGGCGTCTTCGATCCGGCTGGCCAGACTGACTGAGGCGAAGCCACCGAATACCACCGAATGGATGGCACCAATCCGGGCGCAGGCCAGCATTGCAAAAGTGGCCTGAGGAATCATGGGCATGTAGATGAGCACGCGATCGCCACGAGCGACGCCGAGCGACTGCATGATCGCCGCCATGCGCTGCACTTCTTCATGCAGTTGCGCAAAGCTCCAGGTCTGCTCCTCGCCGGTTTCGGTTGATACAAAGTGCAGCGCGGGCACATCAGGCTGCGTGGCACACCAGCGGTCCACCGCGTTATGACACAGATTGGTGGTGGCCCCCACAAACCAGCGCGCAAACGGAGGCCGGGAAAACTCGAGAATCTTCTGCGGCGGCGTCTGCCACTCGATCAGGTCGGCTTGCTCGGCCCAGAAACCTTCACGATCCTGCAGGGAACGACGGTACATGTCGGCATAACGCGTCGCGGTCATTTCATCAGCCTCGCCATCAGTGTCAAAGCGCGAATGGTGTTCTCCGATCAGCGGTTTTGACAAGCGCCCGACCGACTGCGACGCTTGATCCCATGCGCAAGCCCGCAACCACCGTTCCGTTTGCCTTCATTCCCGCGTTGGCATTGGTCTTGATCGCGGGGTGTTCGAGTCCGCCAAGATCCCCCGGGCCTGCGCGCGCTCCCGCAGC
This sequence comes from Burkholderiaceae bacterium, assembly GCA_049422085.1. Lineage (GTDB taxonomy): Bacteria > Pseudomonadota > Gammaproteobacteria > Burkholderiales > Burkholderiaceae_E > UBA4615. The sequence goes on along the minus strand of JBMSOD010000283.1, from coordinate 841 downwards.
ATCCTCTGCGCCGGCCGCCGCCACGCCCGGCACGGGGCGGGCGCGCATCGACCCTTCGGCGCCCGCGTTGGCCGAGGAGGTTGTGCTCTCTGCACTTTCCCTCCTGGGCGTGCCCTACCGTTGGGGAGGGTCGACCCCTGCAGAAGGCCTGGATTGCAGCGGTCTGGTGCAATGGGTCTATCGCGGGACGGCCAACCTGCAGTTGCCCAGGCGCAGCGACGAAATGATGGCCTTCGGCGAGCCGATCGCCATGGAATCTTTGCGCTCCGGCGACCTGGTGTTCTTCAACACCATGCAAAGGACAGGCTCTCATGTCGGGATCTACATCGGTCAGGGTCGGTTCATTCATGCGCCCAACTCTCGCGGCGTGGTGAGGATCGAGTCACTTGCCCAGGGCTACTGGGCCAATCGTTATGACGGCGCCAGGCGCCTGATCTCAGACGGATCGAGTGATCTCGCATCCCGTCGCTAGCTTCTGATTCTCCGAACAGTGCCCGCTTTGCCCACGCTTGGCGTGCTTGGCGTGCTTGGCGTGCACAGGCCATGCTTGTATTGAGAATGGTTCTCATTCATAATCGAGCCCAATCTTGAACTCGAGCTGGCTCATGACCCGACAACCTATCCTGCGCACCCGTCACACGCCAAAAGCGCTTCAAAAGTGGGCCGCCGCCTCACTCCTGGCCATCGCAGCCGCCCTGCAGCCTGGCCTCTCGGTCGCACAGACCAGCGCCGACGCGAAGGTGCTCAACCTGTATTCGGCAAGGCACTATCAGACCGATGAACAGCTCTACGCCGATTTCACCAGCCAGACAGGCATCCGCATCAACAGGATCGAAGCCGG
>JBMSOD010000282.1:0-3069 GCA_049422085.1 Burkholderiaceae bacterium | reverse complement strand
TTTCTTCCACGAGATGGATAAAATGCACGGATGTTGATTGACGGTCGCCCTTCACCGTACGCAAGCCCTATCCCTGGGCAACTGCCTCGCCATGCCCAGGCCTCACTCGCCTCGGCCCTGCGACGCTTCCCTGCGGTGGCCTTGCTGGGCCCAAGGCAGGTGGGTAAAACCACCTTGGCCCGGGCGCTGGCTGGGCTGGATCGTCCAGTGCTCTATCTGGATCTCGAGCTCCCTTCCGCCCGTCGGCAACTCGAAGATGCCGAGTCCTTTCTGTTCGCGCAAAAAAACCGCTTGGTGATCCTGGACGAGGTCCAACGCCTGCCTGAGTTGTTTGCAGTGCTGCGCGCGGTGATTGATGAGCGTCGCCGAGACGGAGAGACGGCGGGCCAGTTCCTGTTGCTGGGGTCGGCCTCGGGTGCGCTGTTGCAGCAGAGCAGTGAAAGCCTGGCCGGACGGATCGCCTATTTCGAGTTGTTGCCCTTCACGATCGGTGAGTGGCATGCGTCTCGCCCGGCGCCCGATCTTCGGCAGATGCTGTGGGTTCGGGGCGGGTTTCCCTTGTCGCTGCTGGCGCCAGAGGATGCCAGCAGTCTGGACTGGCGCGAGGCCTTCATCACGACCTATCTCGAGCGGGATATTCCGAACATCGGTCCCCGTATTCCTGCAGCCACCCTGCGTCGCCTTTGGACCATGCTGGCTCATCGGCAGGGCGGACTTCTCAACCTGTCCGATCTTGCCGCAGCCCTGGGGATCAGTGGGCAGACGGTGGGCCGGTACATCGATGTGCTTGTCGACCTGATGCTGGTGCGTCGCCTTCCCGCCTGGCACGGCAACGTCGGCAAGCGTCTGGTGCGTGCTCCCAAGCTCTATGTGCGCGACAGCGGACTGCTGCATGCATTGCTAGGCTTGGTCGATCTCGAGTCGGTGCTGGCCCATCCCGTGGCGGGGGCGAGCTGGGAGGGTTTTGTGATCGAGCAGATCGCAGCGGTGACCCACGCTGCGCAGCTCAGTTTCTTCCGGACGGCGCATGGTGCCGAGGCGGATCTCGTGGTCGAGTTTCGCGGCGGTGAAACCTGGATCATCGAAATCAAGCGATCTTCTGCGCCGACCGTCTCGCGAGGTTTCCATCAGGCGGCGATCGATACCAAAGCGACACGCAAGCTGCTGCTTGCGCCTGTCGCACAGGCCTATGCGGGTCTTCAGGGAGTCGAAGTACTCAATCCCCTCGAGGCCTGTGCTCTCATCGAGGCGCGCGTAGGCGAGCGGCTAACATAGCGGGTTGACCGCATTGCGCTGCACGCCCATGTCCGACCTCGCCTCTCCCCCCGTCCGTTCCCTGCCGGCCAGCCCGCTCGAAGTGCAACTGCGCGAGCGGATGGCGCAGCGCATTCTGGTGCTCGACGGCGCCATGGGCACCATGATCCAGCGCTACAAGCTGGGCGAGGCGGATTACCGCGGCCAGCGCTTTGCCGATCATCCGCATGATGTGAAGGGCAACAACGAGTTGCTCTCGCTCACCCGGCCCGAGGTCATCAGCGAGATTCATGCAGGCTACCTGCAGGCCGGCGCCGACATCATCGAGACCAATACCTTCGGTGCGACCACGATCGCGCAGGCCGATTACCACATGGCCTCGCTGGCCCGCGAAATGAATCTGGTCTCGGCCCGCCTGGCCCGCGAGCAGGCGGACCGCTACAGCACGCCCGAGCAGCCGCGCTATGTGGCGGGCGCCCTGGGTCCTCAGCCCAAGACCGCCTCCATTTCGCCCGATGTGAATGACCCGGGCGCGCGCAATGTGAGCTTTGAGGAGCTGCGTGCCGCCTATCTGGAGCAGACCGAAGCCCTGATCGAGGGCGGGGTCGACCTGATCCTGGTCGAGACCATCTTCGATACGCTGAACGCCAAGGCTGCGCTCTTTGCCATCGATGAATGTTTCGAGCGCATCGGGCGCCGATTGCCGATCATGATCTCGGGTACGGTGACTGATGCCTCGGGCCGCATCCTCTCGGGCCAGACCGTCGAGGCCTTCTGGAATTCCATCCGGCATGCGCAGCCGCTCACGGTTGGCCTGAACTGCGCACTCGGTGCAGCGCTGATGCGGCCCTATATCGAGGAGCTCAGCCGCAAGGCCGATACCCTGATCTGCGTGTATCCCAACGCCGGTTTGCCCAATCCGATGTCGGACACCGGATTCGACGAAACCCCGGCCATGACCTCCGCCCTGCTGAAGGAGTTTGCGCAAGCCGGATTCGTGAATGTGGCGGGCGGTTGCTGCGGCACGACCCCCGAGCACATCGCCGCCATTGCCCAGGCAGTGCAGGGCCTGACACCCCGTGTCATTCCGGAGCGTTCACGCGCCATGCGCCTGTCGGGGCTTGAGGCCTTCAACATTGAAGACGACAGCCTGTTCGTGAATGTGGGCGAGCGCACCAATGTCACGGGCAGCAAGGCTTTCGCCCGCATGATCCTCAATGGCCAATACGACGAGGCGCTTCAGGTCGCCCGCCAGCAGGTTGAAAACGGCGCGCAGATCATCGACGTGAACATGGACGAGGCGATGCTGGATTCGGCAGCCGCCATGACCCGCTTTCTCAATCTGATCGCCTCCGAGCCCGATATCGCGCGCGTGCCGATCATGATCGACTCTTCCAAGTGGAGCGTGATCGAGGCCGGCCTGCGCTGCGTGCAGGGCAAGCCCATTGTCAACAGCATCTCCATGAAGGAAGGCGAGGCCGAGTTCCTCAGGCAGGCTCGTCTGTGCCGCCGCTATGGCGCCGCCGTGATTGTCATGGCCTTTGACGAGCAGGGGCAGGCCGACACGCTGGCACGCAAGATTGAAATCTGCGCCCGGGCCTATCGACTGCTCACTGAAGAGGTGGGCTTTCCGGCCGAAGACATCATCTTCGACCCGAATATCTTCGCGATCGCCACCGGGATTCCCGAGCATGACCACTATGGCGTGGACTTCATCGAGGCCACCCAATGGATCCGCCAGAACCTGCCTTATGCCAAGGTCTCGGGCGGCGTGTCCAATGTGTCCTTTTCCTTCCGTGGCAACGACCCGGCGCG
>JBMSOD010000281.1:0-3079 GCA_049422085.1 Burkholderiaceae bacterium | reverse complement strand
GCCGCCATGCTCGATCGCTTTCATGTGGGCGGCGAGCAGTTCGTGTGGGAGTTTCTCGAACCCGTGTCCGATGGATCGATCGGCTATGCGCGCTACTGCTTCAGCTACCTCTCGCGTGAACCCGAGAGTGCCGGACAGCCCGTGGTGTTTGAGGGCATGAGCAGGTTTCAGTTGCGCGACGGACTGATTGTCCGTTACAGCGAAGTCTTTGATCGAGCCGTGGCCTTCACCCAGCTGGGTTACGCACCCGAGCGCATCGTCAAGCTGATGGGCCGCTATGCCAGAGGCTTCCGTGGCGAGCAGGCGGTGCAGGATCACCTCGCCCGACGCGATCTGCTCGCGTCGGCATGGCGATGAGGCTTCCGATGCGTCCAGGACTCGGAATCGTGCTCGGTCTGGCCTTGCAGCTGGGCGTGTGCGCGGGGGCGCATGCGCAGACCGGACCGGCGTCAAGCCCGGTCGGCGTGTGGCGAACCATTGACGATGTCACCGGCCAGGCCAAGGCCCTGGTGCGGATCAGCGAGCGCGAGGGTGCGCTGATCGGGCGCATCGAACGACTGCTGGTCGATCCGCCTGAATCGCTCTGCCAGGCCTGCCCCGGCGAACTCAAGGACAAACCGGTGGTGGGTCTGACCATTCTGAAAGGCCTGCGGCGCGACGGCGAGGCCTGGAGCGGGGGCGAGGTGCTCGATCCCAAGGATGGCAAGACCTACAAGGCGCAGGCCAGGCTGACCGACTCAGGGGAGCGGTTGCAGGTTCGGGGCTATGTCGGCATGCCGGCCCTGGGCCGAACCCAGACCTGGCATCGCGAGCGCTGAAGCCTTGCAGCCGCGCCGGCGGTGGCCTCTGGCCTGGGCTGCGGCAGTCCCGCTGGCGCCCTGGCTTCTGATTCAAGGCAGACGGGTGCGGCAAACGACCCTGCGTCTGCCCGAGCCGCCAGGCTCGCGCCATGGGCATTGGTCGATATCGGTTCCGGCGAGCGCCAGCACCACCCCGCTCGCACGTCCTGCGCTGCGTGTGCTGATGGTGGGCGATTCGTCGATGGCAGGGGTGGGGGCGGGCCATCAGTCCGAGGCCCTGTCAGGCGCCCTCGGGTTGGTGCTTGAGGACGCTCCAAAGCATGACGATGCCCCGCGACTGCAGGTGCAGTGGCAACTCATCGCCCGCACCGGATTGAGGACCCGGGAGATGGTCGATCTGCTGGCCGGGCCGGCGCGGCCACAGGGCTGCGATGCGGTCGAGCCTTTCGATCTGGCGCTGGTCGCCCTGGGGGTGAATGACGCGACTGCGCTGCAATCGGCCGCTGCCTTTCGCCGCGATGTGGCCCGGCTCGATCGGCAACTCAGAATGCAGCAGGGCGTGCGCCGTGTGCTGTGGTCGGGGCTGCCGCCCGTGCATCGGTTTCCGGCGTTGCCCCAGCCCTTGCGCGGCGTACTGGGCCGCAAGGCGATCGAGCTCGACGCTGTTCTGCGCGAACTCGATCAGGACTATCTGCCCATGCCGGCACAGCTGGAATCTCACTGGATCGCGGCCGATGGGTTTCATCCCGGGCCACCGGCCTATGCCGCCTGGGCGCGGCAGATGGCGCCCGGCCTGCGCGAGGCCTGCGTCGCACTCGCTACAGCATGATCGGGCACTGGGTGCAGCATGACTGCGCCCAGTGCGCAGCATGCCGCCTTCAGTGACGGTGCGAGCCGTGTCCTTGCGGGGCTGATCGCGCATTGAGGGGCAGCACGGGGGCTTTTACCTCAATGGTCTTGCGCTGGCGATCAGGGCCCTCGACGACCAGCGTCAGGGGCACGGTCTGGCCAGGATTCAGTTCCGACTTGATGTCGATCAGCATCACATGATGGCCGCCCGGCGAGAGCGGGACGCCCGTGCCGGCCGGCAGATTCAATGAAGAAATGGCCCGCATGCGCATCACACCATCCTCCATTTTCATTTCATGCAATTCGACCACCCCGGCCACAGGCGAGCGCACCTCGACCAGCGAGAGCGTTGAATCGGCGGTGAGGGTCATGAAGGCGCCCGTGGCCTTCTGCCCGGGCACGGTGGCCCGAACCCAGGGATCCTTGACGGCGACCTGGGCCTGAACCGCCAGGGGCATGAGCAGGAGAACGGACAGCAGGGACGGGATTGACAGCAGGGACTGGAATCGGAGAGTGATCATCTGAGCGCCTCGAATTGGACGGGCGCGATGATCTCATGCGAGCATCCGGGCATGAACGATTTCGTCATTATCACGCGTGAAGAGGGCGTCGCGACCCTCACCCTCAACGATCCAGAGCGCCGCAATGCCCTGTCCACCCAGGCCCAGTGGGATGCGGTGGTCGATGCATGCCGCAGCGTGGCCCGCGACCCTGACATCCGCTGTCTGATTGTCACGGGCGCAGGCTCGGCCTTCTGTGCGGGCGGCAACGTCAAGGACATGAAGGACAAGAAGGGCATTGCCTCGGGTTCACCACATGACATTCGCGAGGGCTACCGCAATGGCATCCAGCGCATTCCGCTGGCCCTCTACGAAATGGATGTGCCCACCATTGCCGCGGTCAATGGCCCGGCGGTGGGAGCAGGTTGTGATCTGGCCTGCATGTGCGACATCCGGATCGGCTCCGAAAAAGCCAGGTTCGCCGAGAGCTTCGTCAAGCTCGGCATCATCCCTGGCGATGGCGGCGCGTGGCTTTTGCCTCGTGCGGTCGGCCTGTCCAAGGCCAGTGAAATGGCCTTTACCGGCGACATGATCGACGCCCAGGAGGCTCTGGCCTGCGGACTGGTGTCACGGGTGGTGCCGGCCGACCAGCTCATGACCGAGGCGCGTGCCCTGGCTGCCCGGATCGCCGCAAACCCGGGCCCTGCACTGCGCATGGCCAAGCGCTTGATCCGCGAAGGCCAGCATATGCGACTCGACTCCCTGCTCGAACTCTCCGCGGCCTTCCAGGCGCTGGCCCACCACACCCCCGAGCACGACCGTGCGATCGACGCCTTCCTGGCCTCGATGAAGAAGTGAGGGGCCATCACGGCGCCGCTGGCGCCGGCCCCGCTCCGGCCGCAGGGGCGCGGCGTGCGCGCCCCGCCGCCC
>JBMSOD010000280.1:0-3080 GCA_049422085.1 Burkholderiaceae bacterium | reverse complement strand
GATCGACGTCATTGCCCTGCTCGAGTTGAGCGAGCCATGCATCCGCCTTTACTGCGGTCACATGGTGACCTGTGCTCAGAAAGGCCTTCCAAGCATTGAGAGCGTCAAGACGAAGGGCCTCTTGATGCTCATGGCTATTGAACGCTGGGGCTCGATGGGCATGATCGGACATTGCTTCTCCAAACGATTTTGGATCAGCTGGAAATTTACTGATATCCAAAGACCCGCGGTCAATCAGGCTTAGGTCCGCTTGGCCTTGAGTCGAGCTACGACATCAGACAGGGACCTTACTTTGCCCGCATCAACTTCCTTTTGCCCTAAGGCCAGAACCTTCAACAGAGCCAGGGTTTCCTGGGTGGCTTCATCGCTGACCACATCTTGCAGTACCGCCTTGGTCTCGCCGTTTTGGGTGATCAAGACGTTGCCCCCTTCGATGAAGAGACGCCTGCCAACGCCTTCTGCGCCGCCGCCGGATCAATCAGCGGATGGATCTCGAAGCGCGCCGGAATCATCTCAGCCCATTCCGTGAGGCGCGCATGCAGCACCTCGTTGCTGGGCACATCGAAGATGACCGCCATGCCGCGGGGCACGCGCGCCCAGGCGCCGCGCACGCTGCCCGCCTGCTGCTGCGGGGCCAGCCAGGCCCAGAAGGCCTGTCGATGATGGGCGACCTCGGAGGGACGCTCCGGGCGTGGCTCGCTCAGCACTAAAAACAGCATGGGCTTAAAGAACTTAAAACAGCATTGACTCGGGCGACCAGGAGCTTCAGGCCGCCACCAGATCGACCCGCGTACCGCACAGCATCAGCCTGCCCTGCGCATCCACACAGCCTCGGGCCTGAGCCCGCGCCAGAATGCGCTGCGGATCGCGCACGGTGAGTTCGATCGTGCTCACGCCTTCGCCACGGCCGTCGGTGGCCGCTTCGAACCGGATCGTGCCGCCTTGCGACAGGCGCTGCACGAATCCGCCGGGCACCGCCTCGGCCGGCACACCCAGCACCTCGGCCCAGCGTGCGGCCATCTTGCCCGCTGCCTCGTGGGTCTCGGCCTGCACCGTCACGCCGCTGATGCTCAGGCAGTCTTCCGTGCGCACATGCGCCTTCCAGTCGGGGCCGCCCCATTCCCAGCGCTCGGGCGGCTCCATGGCATCGACCGACAGAATCGCCCCGCCCACATCGCGCGGATGCAGGTGGGTCATGTACACGCCATCGGGGCGCGAGTACTCGGCCACCACGCGCACGCCCAACGCGGCAGGTCGGGCGCGGGCCGCATGGATGTCCGGCACCTGCAGGATCACCATGTAGCCGCCATCGCCGCCGCGCTTCTCGAGCAGCCGTCCGGCGGTGGTGCCGGCCTGGGCCGGGCTGACCACCTCCAGGAAGGTATCGCCCACCGGCATCACCACATTGACCAGGCCGTACTTGGCCACGGCCGGATCCCGAAAGCCCACCGACAGGCCCAGCACCTCGGTCAGGTCGGAGGCCGCCTGTTCAAGGTCATGCGCCACCAACGCAATTTGTCTTAACCGCATGGATCTGCTCCCGAGAGCGGGTTGTGGGGCGGCTCGGGTGTTGAACCGAACCGCCCCATGATCAGGCCCGAGCGGGTCTGATCAGGCTGCGCGCCAGTCCTGGAAGCGCTTGCCTGCAGCGGCCAGCTCCACCAGCAGCGGTGCGGGCTCAAAGTCCGCGCCCAGCGCCGAGTAGCTGCGCAGCTTGGCCACCACCTTGTCCAGACCCATCAGGTCGGCATAGAACATCGGCCCACCGCGGTACTTCGGAAAGCCGTAGCCCGCCTGGTAGATGATGTCGATGTCGCAGGCCCGGATCGCCTTGCGCTCGGCCAGGATCTTCGCGCCTTCGTTGATCATCGGCAGCAGGCAGCGCTCGAGGATCTCGTCATCCGGAGCCTGGCGCGGCGTGTTGCCGGCCTTGGTGATGAACTCCTTGATGATGCCTTCGGTTACCGGTGAGGGCGAAGGATTGCGGTTCTCGTCATAGTCGTACCAGCCTTTGCCGGTCTTCTGGCCCCGACGATCGAGCTCGCACAGGCGGTCGCGCAAGGTCAGGCCCTTGGACTCGGCCTTGACCCAGCACAGATCCAGACCGGCCAGGTCGCTCATGGCATACACGCCCATCGGGAAGCCGAAGTCGTACAGCACGCGGTCGATGTCCCAGGGCATGGTGCCCGACATCAGCAGCTGCTCGGCCGCGCGACGGCGGGCCGCCAGAATGCGGTTGCCCACGAAGCCCGGGCACACGCCCACCAGCGCCGCGATCTTGCCGATCTTCTTGGCAATCTGCATGGAGGTGGCGATGACCGGTTTGGAGGTGTGATCGGCACGCACCACCTCGAGCAGGCGCATGACATTGGCCGGCGAGAAGAAGTGCAGACCAATCACGTCTTGCGGACGCTTGGTCACCGACGCGATCTCATCGATGTTGAGCGCCGAGGTGTTGGTGCCCAGGATGGCGCCCTGCTTCATGAAGCTGTCGAGCTTGGTGAAGATTTCTTTCTTGACTTCCATGCGCTCGAACACGGCCTCGATCACCAGATCGACATTGGCGATGTCCTCAAGCCGCGTGGTGCCCTTGATGAGCGCCATGCGCTGCTCGACCTGCTCCATCGTGAAGCGGCCGTTCTTGGCGCTGCGCTCATAGTTGGCGCGCACCACTTTCAGGCCGCGATCCAGCGCTTCCTGGGTGGTCTCCACCAGGATGACCGGGTAGCCCACATTCACGAAGTTCATCGCAATGCCGCCACCCATGGTGCCCGCGCCGATGATGCCCACGGTGTTCACCGGAATGATCGGCGTGTCGGCCGGCACATCGGGAATCTTCCAGACTTCGCGCTCGGCAAAGAAGGTGTAACGCTGGGCGGCCGACTGCGAGCCGGTCATCAGTTCAGTAAAGAGACGACGCTCTTCCTTCATGCCCTCATCGAAAGGCAGGTTCACGGCGGCTTCGATGCACTTGATGTTGCTCTCGGGGGCCATGAAACCGCGGAAGGCGCGCGCGTTCTTCTTGCGGAAGTCGGCAAAGATCTCGGGCTTGCCACGGGCTGCCTCGACCTTCTCGTTGC
>JBMSOD010000279.1:0-3105 GCA_049422085.1 Burkholderiaceae bacterium | reverse complement strand
GAGACAGTGGGCGATGTCGGCGAAGGCGATGCGGGCGTATTCCTCGATCACGCGCTCGGGGCTGATCGCGTAGCGCTGCGCCATCCTCTGGCGCCCGGCCTCGATGGCGGCGCGGATCTCCGGATCGACGCTCAGGTAACGCAGCTGCTCGGCCAGTTCGATGGGATGGAGGTGTTTTGCCGTGATCGCGAGGTCCCGCTCCCGATTCGGAAAGGCGGTCTCGATGATCAGGTGGCGTAGCCCATCAATGCCATTCACAACGCGCCAGAACGCCTCGGTCGGCCAGTTATCTCCGCTGAAGGCAAGCGCACCCGAGGGACCATGCACGGCATAACCCACTGCGTGAACCTTGTGATTGGCAGGAATCGACTCGATGCGACGTTCGCCCAGCAACCGGGACTCTCCCAGACGCATGGGAACGAACTGCATCCACGGACGGTCATGATGAGGAATCTGTGTGAAATCAGGCCAGATCACCCAGTTGAACACATGCGCTCGAAGTGCTTCGATCGTCTCTGGCAGAGCGTGCACCTGAATCGGTGTCGCACGCCGGGCACCGATCGAATCCACCATCAGCGGCAAGCCGCTGATATGGTCCAGATGAGAGTGGGTGAGAAACACATGATCGATCCGCTCGAGCTCAACCACAGTGAGGTCCTCGAGCCCGGTGCCAGCATCGATCAGGACATCGTCATCCAGGAGCAGCGATGTGGTCCTGGCAAACGCACCGGTACCCCCGATGCCACCACTGCATCCCAGCACCCGGAGTTTCATGCCGTCGATCCCATGCGGCGCTTGACCGCTCGCTGTCTGGTCATGTTGATCACATCCTGTTCAAAAGAGGGTCTCAGGCCACCAGTTGCGCTGATGTCAGCGGCTGTTCGGTCGCTGCGGGCAAGCGGATCCGATCCGAGCCTCTCATGGCCACCGGCTGCCAGACACGCACAAGCTCATCACGGCCGGGCACGCGAGTTTCACCGAAGAACTCGAGCAGATTCGCACCCACCTGCAGGCAGGTGCTTTCGCCGATCGCGACCGGAATGTCATGGAGCTTGGAGATGCTCTCGAGCCGTGCAGCCAGATTCACCGCATCGCCGATCACGGTGTAGGAGCGCCGCAATTGCGAACCCATATCCCCCACCCTGACCACGCCGGTATTGATCCCGATCCCGATGGACAAGGGTTTGAGGCCACGGCGCTCGAACTCGACATTGAGTTCTTTCAGAGCGTTCTGCATTGCGATACCGGCCGAAACAGCATGATCCGCATGCTGCGGATCATCGATCGGGGCGCCCCAGAAGGCCATGACAGCATCGCCGATGTATTTGTCCAGGGTGCCATGATGCTCATGCACCACCTGCGTCATCAAGGTCAGAAAGCGATTGAGAACCTCCCTTAACTGCTGCGGATCCATTCGCGCAGCCATCCTGGTAAAGCCGCGGATATCCGCAAACAGGATGGTGACCTCCTTGTCCTGGCTCTGCATGGGCGCATGGTGGGGATCATCGGCCATCTTGGCGACCAGTTCAGGCGTGACGTACTGACCGAACAGGCTGAGCATGGCGCGACGGGTCCGTTCTTCGCGGCGATACACCGCCACGAGATTGATCAGGGCGAGCGCAATCATCATCACGAAGCCTGCGCCCAGGGGCAGCACCAGATTCAGTCCTGAAAATGCAATCGCGTTCCAGCCCAGCAGTATCGACAGGCCCATGCCCATCAGTCCAAGCACCCCAGGGATGCCTGCTGCAGCCATCGCAACCGCAATCAGACTGCCCAGCACGCCAAGCAGGACGGCTGCGATCAAGGAGGCCTCCTGAGGGACCGTTCGCAGGCTGCCATCCAGTGCGCCGGCGATCAGACTGGCCTGCAACTCGACCTCGGTGAATCGTTCGCCCGACGCACTGGGCTTGAGCTCTGCGATTGCAGGAGAGGAGGCGCCGATCAGAACGATCCTGTCCTGGAACAGCCGCGGATCAATCCGTCCCGCAAGAACGTCGGCTGCAGCAAGATGCCGGAAGCGAGACGAGGCAGCACCCCCACCTCCCTGCACAGGGACCAGCACCGTGCCATCTTTTGACATGGGTAGCTGCAGGAAACTGCCCGCCCTCCCCAAGGTAAGCATGTAGCCATGGCGCCCATGAGCAAGAAGCTGAATTGGCCCTGCGCCACTATCGGCCTGCAAAACAGCAAGCGCCAGAGAGGGATAAAGACCGTCCTTGTATCTGGCCACGAGAGGCAAGGACCTTACGGTGCCGTCCCGATCGGCCGGTGAATTGAAAAACCCGCTCGCTCGAGCAGAGCCGGCCAGCCCCGGCGTGCTTGCACTGAAACTTCTCCAGGCGTGCAAGGTTAGTCCTGCGCCGGCGTCATGAGTGCCAGACCAGGTTGGCGAGGGCAACCGGCCCGATGACAGCAGTCCGTACTCATTGGAAAACCGGAAACCCACCACCACCGGAAGTTCGGCAACAGCCTGCTCAAGCGTCGACATGCCGGGCGATTCGGCCACTGGCAAGACCAGATCGATCCCCAGGGTTCGAGCACCGCCTTCGCGTCCGACCTTGTTGAGCAACTCGGCCAGCAGCTCGGCGGTCCAGGGCCAGGGCCCCCTTTCGGACAGACTCGCCTCATCAATATCGACAATCAGGATCTGTCCCGAAGGACGCACGGATTGAGCCTGCAGGCGGGCGTCATACAGCAGGCGGTCTAGCAGGCCCCACTGGCCCAACAGGGGGCCACCGAGCTGAGCCACCACCGCGAACGCCACCATCGCCAGACCCAGGGCCAGGCGACGGGAATGCTTGGGCAGCAGATCGCGGATAGACACGCCTGACCTGCTGGCAGTCAGAGGACAGCGGACACGGTGAATGGATTCGGGCTCATGACCGCACTCTAGCCGCCGCCGGGGGAGGCCCGATGCTGGTCGGGCCCGATGGCGCCGCATGCCCGCTCAACGGCAAGCAGAGTGGCCTTGGGCCCTGCGCCACGGGATGCCAAGGGCGCCTTTGATCGGGGGTCAGGGAAACCGAGCAATGACGAGCGTCGCAGCAAAGACCCGTTCGAGAGGCGCCCTGATCTAGACGCCCTGATCTAGACGCCCTGATC
>JBMSOD010000278.1:0-3121 GCA_049422085.1 Burkholderiaceae bacterium | reverse complement strand
CCTCGATGCCCCCGGTTTGCGCCCCTTGGCCGCTTTGGCGAAAATGACGCGTTGCATCACGCAGCGCAATCAGGGAGGGCAGCATGGACATTGAACGCGAATCCATGGAATTCGACGTCCTGATCGTGGGCGGAGGGCCGGCAGGCCTGTCTGCAGCGATTCGGCTCAAGCAGCTTGCTGCTGAAAAAGGAAGCGACCTTTCGGTCTGCGTGATCGAAAAAGGTTCCGAGATCGGTGCGCACACCCTGTCGGGCGCGGTCATGGATCCGATCGCGATCACCGAACTGATCCCCGACTGGAAAGCCCAGGGGGCGCCGCTCGAGACCGAGGTCACCGCCGACGAGGTGCTCTTTCTGACCGAGACCAAGGCCATTCGCACGCCCAACTTCGCGCTGCCCGATGGCCTGAAAAACCACGGCAACTACATCGTCAGTCTTGGTGCCGTGGTGCGCTGGCTGGGCCAGCAGGCCGAGTCGCTCGGCATTGATGTCTACCCGGGTTTTGCCGCCGCCGAGATCCTGTACACCGACGAAGGTGCGGTGCGTGGCGTTGCGACCGGCAACATGGGGGTGGGCCGAGATGGTGAGCCCACCGACGCCTTTCAGCCCGGTATGGAACTGCTCGCCAAGTACACCCTCTTTGCAGAGGGCGCGCGCGGGCACCTGGGCAAGCAGCTGATTTCCCGTTTCAAGCTCGATGCCAACAGCGATCCGCAGACCTACGGCATCGGCATCAAGGAGCTCTGGGAAATCGACCCAGCCAAGCATCGCAAGGGCCTGGTCGTACATACCGCAGGCTGGCCTCTGGACAACGCCACCTATGGCGGCTCCTTCCTCTATCACTTTGGCGAGAACCTGGTTTCGGTCGGTTTCGTGGTGGGCCTGGCCTATCAGAATCCCTGGCTGTCGCCCTTCGAGGAATTCCAGCGCTACAAGACGCATCCGGCAATCCGTGAGACCTTCGAAGGAGGCAAACGTCTGAGCTATGGGGCGCGGGCCATCACGGCGGGCGGCATCATGTCGCTGCCCAAGACCGTCTTCCCCGGGGGCGCCCTGATTGGCTGCGATGCGGGCTTTCTCAATGCCTCGCGCATCAAGGGCAGCCATGCGGCGATCAAGACCGGCATGCTGGCCGCCGAGGCTGCTTTCGACGCTGTGGCTGCCGGTCGCAGTGCCGATGAACTCACCGCCTACCCAGAAGCCTTTAAGGCCTCGTGGCTGCACGAGGAGCTCTGGAAGGCCCGCAACTTCAAGCAGTGGATGAGCAAGGGTCTGGTGCTCGGCACGATCATGACCGGCATTGAGCAGACCGTGCTGCGCGGCAAGGTGCCCTGGACGCTGCATCATCAGCATGCCGATCATGAGTGCCTCAAGCCGGCCTCGAGCTTTCAGCCCATTGTCTATCCCAAACCCGATGGCAAGCTCACCTTCGACCGGCTCTCCTCGGTGTTCCTGTCGAACACCAACCACGAGGAAAACCAGCCCATCCACCTCACGCTCAAGGACGCCAGCGTGCCGGTCGGCCTGAATCTGGCCACCTATGCCGGTCCGGAGCAGCGCTATTGCCCGGCGGGCGTATACGAGTTCGTGAAGAACGACGACGATTCGGATCGCCTGCAGATCAACGCCCAGAACTGCGTGCACTGCAAGACCTGCGACATCAAGGACCCGACCCAGAACATCGTCTGGGTCGTGCCCGAGGGCGGCGGCGGCCCCAACTATCCCGGCATGTAAGCCATCGAGACCACCATGAGCAAGCTTTATCCGAGCGCATCGGCTGCACTGGCCGACATTGTGCGAGACGGTCAGATGATCGCCGTAGGGGGCTTTGGTCTGTGCGGCATTCCCGAGGCCCTGATTGCCGCGCTGCGTGACAGCGGCGTACGTAACCTCACCTGCATTTCCAACAATGCCGGCGTCGATGGTTTCGGTCTGGGTCTGTTGCTGGCCACCCGCCAGGTCCGCAAGATGATCGCGAGCTATGTGGGCGAGAACAAGGAATTCGAGCGCCAGTTTCTTTCAGGAGAACTCGAGCTCGAGTTCACGCCTCAGGGCACTCTGGCTGAAAAGCTGCGTGCAGGAGGCGCAGGCATTCCAGCCTTCTTCACCCGCACCGGTGTGGGCACGCTGGTGGCCGAGGGCAAGGAAACCCGCGAGTTTGACGGCAGCACCTATGTCATGGAGCGGGCCCTGGTTCCCGACGTCTCGCTGGTCAAGGCCTGGAAAGCCGATCGTGCAGGCAACCTCGTGTTCCGCCGCACGGCACGCAATTTCAACCCGAATGTCGCCATGGCAGGACGCATCACGGTGGCTGAAGTCGAGCAGATTGTCGAGAACGGTCAGATCGATCCGGATGCCGTGCACCTGCCGGGCATCTATGTTCACCGGCTGGTTCACAATCCGACGCCCGAAAAACGCATCGAACAGCGTACCGTGCGTACCGCACGCTGAATCCGTACTGACCCGATACCGGAGTGCCCCATGCCCTGGACCCGAGACGAAATGGCCGCCCGCGCGGCACGCGAACTGCGCAATGGCTTTTATGTGAATCTGGGGATCGGCCTGCCCACGCTGGTTGCCAACCATGTGCCAGCCGACATGGAAGTCTGGCTTCAGTCTGAGAACGGTCTGCTCGGCATCGGTCCCTTTCCGACCGAAGACGAGGTGGATGCCGACATGATCAATGCCGGCAAGCAGACCGTGACCACCCTGCCAGGCTCCTCGATCTTTGCCTCGGCCGACTCGTTCGGCATGATCCGGGCCGGCAAGATCAATCTGGCCATTCTGGGTGCCATGCAGGTGTCCGAGAAGGGCGATCTGGCCAACTGGATGATTCCCGGCAAGATGGTCAAGGGTATGGGCGGGGCCATGGACCTGGTCGCGGGCGTCGGCCGCGTGATCGTGCTCATGGAACATACCGCTCGCCGCAAGGACGGCGGCGAAGACCTGAAGATCCTGTCGGAATGCACGCTGCCCCTGACCGGACTGGGTGTGGTCAATCTGATCATTACCGATCTGGGCGTGATCGAAGTGACCGGTGAAGGTCTGGTGCTGCGCGAGCTCGCCCCGGGCGTGTCAACCGAAGACGTGATCAGCCGCACGGGATGTCCTCTGGACACCAC
>JBMSOD010000277.1:0-3147 GCA_049422085.1 Burkholderiaceae bacterium | reverse complement strand
ATCAGAGGATGGTCGGCTGGTCGACCCTTGAGGGCATAAATGGCTGCAACCGCCGACTGCTGTGAAGCATCGGCAGCCAGCCCGTAGACCGTCTCGGTCGGCAGCACCACCAGACCGCCCTGATTCAACACCTGGGAGGCCTGTTCTAGGGCCTCGGGCATGGGTGCCATCGTCAGGGGCATGGGGACAGAGGTCTTTCGGATTCAGACAATGCGCAGGATCTTTTCGATCCGGAGCGCCGTGGCAAGCGCTTCGTCGACCGCGGGCTCGACCACAGTGATATGTCCCATCTTGCGTCCCTGGCGGGCCTCGGTCTTGCCATACAGATGCAGTTTGGCACCGGGCAGGGCGAGTACCGCCGGCCAGTCAGGCTGCTCGTCCGTCTCCACGTCGGACGGCGTATCGGGAATCGCCTGAGCCTTGAACTGGCTCCCCTCGGCTCTGGCGGCCCCCCAGATGTCGCCCAGCAGATTCACCATGACCGCGGGATTCATAAGGCGTGGGCTGCCCAGCGGAAGCCCGGCCATGATGCGGGCCTGTTGCTCGAACTGGCTGCTCACGCAGGCATCGATGGTGTAGTGCCCCGAGTTGTGTGGCCGCGGCGCCATCTCGTTGGCCACCAGCGTGCCGTTCTTGAGCACGAAAAACTCCACACACAGCACGCCCACGTAATCGAGCGCCTGCGCTATCTTGAGGGTGGCCTCGGTGGCTTGACGGGCGATGGCATCGCTGACACGTGCCGGCACGATCGAAAGCGCCAGAATCCCTGCGCGATGCTCGTTCTCGGAGACCGGATAGGCCTGGGCCGAACCATCGCGGGCCCTTGCGACCACCACCGAAATCTCCTTGTCCAGCGCAAGCCGCTGCTCAAGCACACAAGGCACCCCACCCAGACCTTCAGAAGCCCCCTGCAGACCGGGATGTCCGAAGGCTGCAATCGCCTCCTCGCGGTTGGCCACACGCATCTGGCCCTTGCCGTCATAGCCCAGCCGGGCGGCCTTGAGAATCGCGGGGAACAGGTGCTCTGGCACGGCCAGGAGGTCCTCGCGACTGCGAATGACGCAATAGGGCGCCACCGGAATCCCGCACTGGTGAATGAACTCCTTTTCGGCGATGCGGTCCTGGGCAATCGCCACAGCCGATGCCCCGGGACACACCGAGATACGTCGGGACAGGCGTTCTAGCGAAGGCGCAGGAACGTTCTCGAACTCGGTGGTCGCCGCACTGCAGAGCTGAGCCAATGCATCCAGGGCAGCCTCGTCATCGTAAGCAGCCCGCAGATGACGATCCGCCACCGCGCCAGCAGGACTGTCGGCGGCGGGTTCGAGCACGCACACCCGGTAGCCCAGGCTTTGCGCTGCCATGCAGAACATCCGACCGAGCTGACCACCGCCCAGCAAACCAAGCCAGGCACCCGGCGCAAGAGGCTTCATCATCGACACGACTTCAGAGTGGAGAGGAGACAGATCGGGCCTTGCTCATGCGGGGGGCAGATGCATGGCCTTCGCTGCAGCGGTCTGCTTGTCACGAAAGACCTGAAGGCGATCGGCAAGAGCAGCGTCGGTGCTTGCCAGCTGCGCAATGGCATGCAGGGCCGCATTGGCAGCACCCGCCTCGCCGATGGCGAAGGTGGCCACCGGTATTCCCTTGGGCATCTGAACAATGGAGAGCAGGGAGTCTTCGCCCCTCAGGTATTTGGAGGGAACCGGCACACCAAACACCGGGACGATCGTCTTGGCTGCAATCATGCCCGGAAGGTGGGCCGCCCCCCCGGCACCGGCAATGATGGCGCGCAGTCCCCGTTCGCGGGCCGCTGCGGCATAGGCAAACATGTCATCGGGCATGCGATGCGCCGACACCACCCGGTATTCATGGGGGACTTCAAAAGAACGCAGCACCTCGACCGCATGCTGCATGACTTCCCAGTCGCTGCTGCTCCCCATCACGACGCCCACCAGGGGCTTTGCATCGGCCATGGCCTGCTCCAGCAAAAGCGAAATTCTACCGGGAGAGCGAGGTGAGCCGCTCAGGCCAGAGACTGTCCGGTCAGCCGCAGCAGGGCCTCGCGGTACTTGTCAGCCGTGCGCTCGATCACAGCCGGCGGCAGAGGCGGCGCGGGCGGGGTCTTGCCCCAGTCGGTCAGGGTTTCAAGATAGTCACGCACGAACTGCTTGTCGAAACTCGGCGGCGAGATGCCCACCGCATAGGAATCCGCCGGCCAGAACCGGGAGGAATCGGCGGTCAGCACCTCATCCATCAGATGCAGTGTTCCTGCCTCGTCCAGACCGAATTCGAACTTGGTATCGGCAATCAGGATGCCGCGCGTGGCCGCATAACTTGCTGCACGCTGATACAGCTCGATCGAGATCGCACGAATGCGCTCGGCCAGCGGGGCACCGACAGCCTCGCACATCTGCGCAAACGAGATGTTCTCGTCATGCTCGCCCTGCTCGGCCTTGCGGGCCGGTGTGAAGATCGGTTCTGGAAGCCTCTGGGCCATCTGCAGGCCCGTGGGCAGGGCAATGCCGCAAACCGATCCACTGGCCTGATAGTCCTTCCAGCCCGATCCGATGAGGTAGCCCCGCACCACTGCCTCGACCATGATGGGGCGCAGTCGCTTGACCACCATGGACCGCCCCTGCACCTGCGCAAGCTCATCGGCAGCGACCACCGATTCAGGCGCGATGCCGGTCAGGTGGTTGGGAACCACCTCGCTCAGCAGATCGAACCAGAAAAGCGCCATCTGGTTGAGCACCCGGCCTTTGTCCGGGATCGGCTCATTCATGACCACATCGAACGCGGAGAGCCGGTCACTGGTCACGATGAGCAGCTTGTCGTCACCTACCGCATAGTTGTCGCGGACCTTGCCTCGCGAGAGTAGGGGCAGGGAATGAAGGGCGCTCTGATAGAGGGCGGCAGGCATGGGCAGGCCTTTTCGCAGGAGGAGGGTGATGCGGTTCGATCTTCTGATTGAGAAGCGAACCGCGCTTTGCAATTCAACACGCTATTTTGCCTGAGCCACCGCCCGAATCAGGCCAGAGCGCATCATTGGCCCCTTATTGGCCCCTTATTGACCCCTTATTGGCCCCTCATTGGCCCCTTATTGGCCCTGCCCGAGCCGCAGAATGACCCTCCCGGGGCTGGCGG
>JBMSOD010000276.1:0-3184 GCA_049422085.1 Burkholderiaceae bacterium | reverse complement strand
CAGGATCCAGAATGACCGCTGCTGCCACCACCGGGCCGGCCAGAGGCCCTCGGCCCGCTTCATCCACCCCACAGATTCGAGCGGATTCGAGCCCGGATCCGCATGAGATCAAGGCCAGGCTGGCCTGCGATGCGGGTGCCGCAGAAGATCGGCTCATGGTGCTGCGGCAAGTTCCAGGAGAACGTCCGCAGCCCTGCGTCCGCAATTGCAGCGCAATTCATGATGAAGGGCTTCGAAGCGCTGCAACAGCCTTTCCCGCTCCGCTGCGGGGGCATCCAGCTGCGCGAGCACGGCACTGGAAAGCGCTTCTGCGGTGGCCTCATGCTGCACGAACTCGGGAACCACGGTGTCGCTGCACAGGATGTTCGGTAGTCCGATCCAGGGCAACAGCTTCATTCGCCGCATGATGCGATAGCTGATTTCTGCCATCCGGTAGGCAATCACCATCGGCTTGCGTAGCAAGGCCACCTCGAGCGTGGCTGTGCCGCTTGCCACCAGGACTGCATCGGCAGCCGAAACAGCCTGTCGGGCATGGCCGTCCAGAAGCGAGGCTGTCAGACCTGTCCCCGCCAGAGGTCGCAACAGTCGTTGCAGTCTTGCCTGCAACCGGGGCGTCGCAGCCGGGATTACAAACTGCAGCTCTGGCCGGGCGCGCGCAAGGCGGGCCATGGTTTCGATAAAGACCGGTGCGATGTACTCGATTTCGCTCGCTCGACTCCCTGGAAGTACAGCCACCACGGGTCTGTCCTGGCCAAGGCCGAGTGCCTGTCTTGCTGCAGCGCTGTCGACCTGCAGGGGAATCTCATCGGCCATCGGATGCCCCACATAAGTGGCATCAATTCCGGCACGGTCGTACAGGGCCTTCTCGAACGGAAAGAGGAGCAGGACATGGCTTGCGCAGGCCCGTATCCGTTCGATCCGTTCGGCACGCCACGCCCAGATCGACGGACCAATGAAATGGACCGTGCGCGATCCATTGACCCGGAGTCTGCGCTCAAGCTCAAGGTTGAAATCAGGCGCGTCAACCCCTACGAAGACCGAAGGACGCCATTCCTGCATCCGTCGGGTGACCTGGGCCCGCAATGCCAGCAGTCGCGGATAGGCCCTCAGCACCTCGACATAGCCACGGACCGATAGCAGTTCACTGGGCCACCAGGCCTCAAAGCCCGCTGCCTCCATCGCCGGACCACCGATTCCTGCGGTGTGCGTGCCGTGAAGGTGCGCAAGGACTGATGCCGCCAGCAGATCGCCTGAGGTTTCACCCGCGACCATGCCGACGCGCAGTTCGTTCAACGCACAATGCCCCGCTCAACCCGGGCCAGAAAGTCGAGCAGCAAGCTCACCGCGTTGGGCGCGGCAAGACTGGGGCCACCTGACGGACTGGCCGATGACGCTGAATCGACCTGTCGCAGCTGCTCGACCTGCTCCGCCAGGGCCTCACGCGCCTGAGACAAGGTCAGTCCGGATCGATAGAGCGTCTTGTAGGCCTGCCGTAGCGCGGCCAGCGCAGACGCATCAAAACCGCGTCGCTTGAGCCCTTCGGTGTTGAGACCATGGGCCTGCGCGGTATTGCCCGATGCCATGACAAACGGAGGAATGTCATGCAACACCACGCTTCCCACCCCGGTCATGGCATGGGCTCCAATCTTGCAAAACTGATGCACGCCGGTATAGCCACCGAGGATGACCCAGTCACCCACGTGCACATGTCCTGCCAGGTTGGTCGTGTTGGCCATGATCACCTGGTTACCGACCCGGCAGTCATGTGCGATATGCACGGTGGCCATGATCCAGTTGTGATCTCCGATCCGGGTCAGGCCTTCGTCCTGCACCGTACCCCGATTGATGGTGACGAACTCGTGGATGGTGTTGCCCGAGCCGATTTCGAGTCGGGTGGGTTCACCTCGGTATTTCTTGTCCTGCGGTGCGCCGCCAATGACTGAATGCGCCCGGATATCGTTGTTCTCTCCGATCGTGGTCGGCCCTTCAATGATGCTGTGTGCCCCGCCGCGGGACCCGGCACCAATCCTGACCTGCGCGCCAACGATGGCATAGGGGCCGATGACCACATCAGCGGCGAGTTCTGCGCCGGGGTCGATCAGCGCGGTCGGATGGATCTGCGTCACGTGTCGGCCTCAGGCTTGCGGCGAGGGCTTCTGCCCCTGCGCCTGGCCGCCTGCCCCATCGAGCCGGGCTGGAGGCTCGACCGAACGCAGCGTGCACATCAGCTCGCCCTCTGCGGCCACCTGACCATCGACAGTGGCAACCCCTCGAAACTTGGACAAGGACTTGGCGAACCGCAGGATCTCAACCTCGAGCCGCAGTTGATCGCCAGGCACCACGGGCCGCTTGAAGCGGGCATTGTCAATGCCGACGAAGAAAAACACCGAATTCGGATCGGAGACTTTGCCCAGCGTAGCAAACGACAGCACGCCCGCAGCCTGGGCGAGCGCCTCAACGATCAATACACCTGGCATCACCGGGTAATGGGGAAAGTGGCCCGTGAAGTGAGGCTCGTTCATCGTTACATTCTTGATGGCCACGATCCGTTTGCCGGGCTCGAGTTCGAGCACCCGGTCGACCAGAAGAAAGGGATAGCGATGCGGCAGGGTCTCAAGAATGCCGCGAATATCGATAGGGGTCATGCCGGGGGATCCTTGCTGAACGGTCCGGAAGGAGTGTGTGGTTCTGAGCTCTCGAGGGCGCGCAGTCGCTGGCGCAGACGGGGTAATTGCTTGAGGACGGCGGCAGTACGCTCCCAGTCGGCATGCCCTTGCAGGGGCCAGGCGCCGGTGTAGTAGCCAGGCTCAGAGACCGACCGCTCAACCAGGGAAAATCCGCCGATGATGGCACCGTCGCAGATCTGCAGATGTCCGGCAACGCCGACCCCTCCGCCGATCATGCATCGCGAGCCGATGACCGCACTGCCCGCGATACCAACGCACCCGGCAATCACCGTGTGGTCTCCAATCTGTACGTTGTGACCCACCTGGACCTGATTGTCGATCTTGACGCCATCACCGATCACGGTGTCATCAAGCGCACCCCGGTCAATGGTGCAGGAGGCACCGATCTCGACATCATGGCCGATCCGCACGCTGCCCAGCTGTTCGATCTTGATCCAGCCTTCGCGCGATGGGGCAAAGCCAAAACCATCGGACCCGATGCCGGTTCCCGCATGAAT
>JBMSOD010000275.1:0-3204 GCA_049422085.1 Burkholderiaceae bacterium | reverse complement strand
CAACGAAGGAAACCCTCAAGTTCCTTTCCGGGCTTTCCGATAAGCCATTCATCGGGTCGGGTTCACCCCCGAACCGAGGTCCGGAACCAGCCGGCCGATGAACGACGAGGGCGTCGCGTACACCCCCTTCGCCACCGGTGACTGCCCGGGCGCAGCCTGAACCGAAAGGTGAAGGCACGGCAAAGCCGGCGTCTGCCGGGAGTCATCTTCTAAAGGAGCTTTCATCATGGCACTCTCGATCAACACCAACGCGGTGTCTCTCAATGCCCAGCGCAATCTGTCCTCGACGCAGAACGCACTGGCTACCTCGGTGCAGCGCCTGTCCTCGGGTCTGCGCGTCAACTCGGCCAAGGACGATGCAGCGGGGCTCGCCATCGCAAGCCGAATGGATGGTCAAACCCGTGGCATGAATATCGCCATCAGAAATGCCAACGACGGTATCTCGCTAGCCCAAACCGCAGAGGGCTCGCTGGGCAAGATCACGGACATGCTGCAGCGCATGCGCGAACTGGCGGTTCAGGCGGCAAACGACACCAATGGAGCTTCCGATCGCGCCAGTCTGGACCAGGAATTTTCGCAGCTGAAAGCCGAGATCGACAGGACCTTCGATGCAACCAAGTTCAACGGCACCCAGATTCTGGGCACAGGAACAACCCTGAACTTTCAGATCGGCGCCAACAATGTTGCCGAGGACAAACTCCCGATTACCACTCTAGATCTGTCGCAAGGTACCGGGATTACGGCGATAGGTTCAGGCGACATCACAACGCTGATCAATGCACAATCAGCAATCGGCAATATCGATACCGCGCTGACGGAGATCAACAGTGCGCGAGCCACCTTTGGCGCGGTGCAGAATCGATTCGAATCCGTGATCGCCAACCTGCAGGTGGCTTCAGAAAATACCGCGGCCGCCCGCAGCCGGATCATGGACGCAGACTTCGCTGCCGAGACCGCAGCGCTGACACGCGGGCAGATTCTGCAACAGGCAGGCACCGCCATGCTGGCCCAGGCCAATCAGGTCCCGCAGCAGGTCCTCGCCTTGCTGCCGCGTTAATCAGCCGTCAGAGTCCTCTCAGGTCATCAGGCCTGACGTCTCCAGCCTCAGACCCATCATCCATGCCGCGCCCCGGTTCATCCGGGGTCGCGGCTTTTTCCATTTTGGTTCAGACTCAAACCCTGATCCAGTACACGTCAATCATCAGGCCCGCCCCCTGAAGGAGAAAAGTCATGGCCTCCCCCATCACATCGTCCGGAATGATCGACGTTCAAGGCATCGTCTCTGCACTGGTCCGAGCGGAGTCCAGTCCGCTCAACAAGCTGCAGGCCGATGCCAAGAAGATCGACGTCAAGATTTCGGCCTACGGCAAGATCCAGAGCGCACTCGCGGCTTTCCGAGACGCTGCAGCGAGCCTGTCGCGGCCCAGTGCCTGGCAGACCGTCAAGGGGGCGTCCAGCGGCAGCGCGGTCGAGATCACAGCCCGGGCGGGTGCGGCAGCCACGCAAATGGCCATCGAGGTCCAGCAACTTGCAGCCTCTCAGACACTCAGCAGTGCCGCGTATGCCAGTACGGATACCGTGGTGGGGGGTGGCTCGATCAGCATTCAGCTGGGTACCCGCCCCTCTGGCAATGCCAGCTTCACTGCAGATGCCGCCCGACCGGCCGTTTCGGTCGCGATTCCCGCGAATGCCTCTCTGGCGCAGGTCCGCGACGCGATCAATGCATCTGACGCAGGCGTGCGTGCCTCGATCGTTAAAGATGGTGACCAGATGCGGCTGTTTCTTACAGGAACTGCCGAAGGCGCGAATCAGGCGTTCAATATCAGCGTGACCGACGATGACGGCAACAATACCGACGGAAACGGTTTATCAGCCTTCGCCTTTGATTCCTCTGCCTCGGCAGGCACCGGCAAGAACCTGACTCAGGCCCGAGGTGCCACCGACGCCCAGTACACCCTCGACGGCGTGGCGCTCACGGCTCGCAGCAATCGCATCAGTGGCGCGATTGACGGGGTGGATCTGGTTCTGCGCCAGGTGACCACAAGCCCGGTTCGGCTTGATGTCAGCGTCGACCCCGATGCGATGCAGACCGGGCTGCAGAAGTTCGTCGATGCCTACAATGCCCTGAACTCCCTCATGGCCGAGCAGACCCGATACAACGAGTCAACCAAAACCGCAGGCTCACTGCAGGGCGACAGCTCTGCGGTGGGTATCCTCAATCAGGTCCGCTCTGCGATTGCCGGCTCGGTCAGCGGAGCAACTCTGGGAAGGCTGTCTGATGCAGGGATCAGTCTGCAACGAGACGGCTCACTCAGTCTCAACGCCTCCCGGTTCAAGGAGGCCGCTGCCAACTCCGAGAACCTCCAGGCCCTCTTTGCCTCGACGGGGACTTCGGAGGCAACCAAGGGAATGATGGTACGGCTGCGCGAAATGGGCGATCGTCTGCTTTCCGCGAATGGGACAATCAGTAACAGCACCGCCACCTGGGAGGCACGCAAGGCGAGCCTGCAAAAGCAGCAGGACGCCTATCAGGTCCGCCTTGGAGAACTTGAGAAGCGGCTGCTCGTCCAGTACGTCAGACTCGACGCGCAGCTTGCGTCTGCGCAGGCCGCGGGTGGGCAGCTCAAGAGTGCTCTGTCCGGCCTTCCCGGAATTGGCTGATTTTTCTCTTCTTATTCCGGATAGACGGTCCTCAAGGGCGCACCGAACATGCCGTTAACCAGAACATCAGTCCACGCTCACGGTGACGCCATGTTCGGATCCCCTTCCCGCCTTGCCAATGCCTACGGTGCCATGGCCGTCGAAACCGCCGCTCTGGGCGCCGATCGTCACCAGCTGATCGGCATGCTTCTGGCTGGTGTCCAGACCTACATCGGACAGGCCCGTCAGGCCATCCGTCAGAACAACCTCGCTCAAAGGGCTGAAGTTTCAAGCAAAGCCAACCGTCTGATCAACGAAGGGCTGGTCTGCGCGCTCGATCGCAAGGCCGGGGGGCAGATCGCCGCCTCGCTGTTCGAGATCTACGACTACTGCCAGCGCCGCCTGCTTCATGCCCAGTTGCATGGTGATGACGCCGCCTACGCTGAAGTCTCGCGTCTGATCGGCGAGATCCAGGAGGGCTGGCGCGGGATCGGCCAGAGCCCCCGGCCTGCCGCTGCCGTGCGCGCAGCCGTCGAGGCCGCCGAGCAAGCGGAGGCCAAGCCG
>JBMSOD010000274.1:0-3255 GCA_049422085.1 Burkholderiaceae bacterium | reverse complement strand
CGCACCGCCCAGGTCGAGAACCAGCTGCTCAGGCAGACCTGCGTGCCTGCAAAGGCCGCCGACGCCAGTGCCAGACGCAGCAGATCGCGCGAGCGCACCATGCGTCTGAGGGCTTCAGCCGCGCCAATCTTTGGTACGACGGGCCCCTCTGCGGCGCCATGCACGCGTTGGGCCCGCTGCAGCCACAGCGCACTGGCGACCAGCACCACGATGACGCTGGCGCAGGCCCACTGCCATCCCGCCAACACGGCGATCACCGGCAGGCTCGACGAGGCGGCCACGGCACCGAGCTGCACGCCCGACTGCTTGACCGAAAACAGCAGCGGCCGCCGGGCGGCAGGCACATGCTGCACCAGCAACTGAGAGGACACCGGTCCTTCCAGGCCATGGGCCAGTCCGATCAGGATGGCGGCGCAGGCGAGCCCTGCTGCGGTACCCGTCGTTGCGCAGGCCAGACCAAGCGCACACAGCACCAGACAGGCCTGCGACAGGCGCCAGCCGCCATGGCGTGCCATCAGGCCCCCGACACTGCTCGAGAGAAAGATCATCGACAGCCAGATGCCCGAGGTGTACCAGCCCACGAAACCGCCGGGCAGATCGAGGTCTTCAGCGATGGCCGGTGCCAGCACCTGCACCACGGCAGCCGAGGCTGAAGCCGCTGCGACGACCAGGCCCAGCCAGAGGGTGACCGGCCAGGCCGAGGCAGCGCTGGTCGTAGCACTCGGTGGGGCTGGCGGGTTGGAGGGTAGAGAAGGTACGGGCATGGGAGCCCGCAAGGGTACACGCCGTCCCACATCGTCATGCCGCATAGAATCGGGGAATGCATATCGCTCCTTCTGACAGGCCGTCCCCCAAGCGCTGGCCGCATGCGGCACCGCGCGCCATCACCCTCGACCTTGATGACACCCTGTGGCCAGTGGGCCCGACACTGATCGCCGCCGAGGCGGAGCTCATGCAGTGGCTTGCGGCGAACGCGCCAGGCGCAGCAGCCTGCATGACGCAGGAGTTTCGGGCCGCCACGCGCAAGGCACTGCTGGCCGAGCATCCTGCGCGCGCACATGACATGAGCTTCATGCGGCGCGAGGGCATCCGACGCGCCCTTGCGCATGTGAGTGAGCCGACCTCGCTGGCCGACGACGCTTTCGAGGTTTTTCTGGCTGCGCGCCAGAAGGTGAACTGCTTTGAGGATGTGGTCCCGGTGCTGGCCCGATGGTCCCGGCGCTATCGACTGATTGCGCTCACCAATGGCAATGCCGATGTGCAGCGCGTGGGCCTGGGCGAGTACTTTCATGGCTCGGTTGATGCCGCCTCCATGGGCTGCGCCAAGCCCGATCCGCGCATCTTTGTGCGGGCCTGCGAACTCGCGGGCGTGGCGGCGCATGAGGTGCTGCATGTGGGTGATGACCCGCACCTGGATGTGCGAGGCGCCGTTGCTGCGGGTTTGCAGGCGGCATGGATTCGGCGCCCTGCTTTTGCGCATCGGCATGAGACCGATGCCTGCGGGCAGGAGCATCCGCTACCGCCCTTTGAAGATCTGCATGCGCTTGAGGCCTGGCTGAGCCTGCCGGACGAGCATCAGACTTCTTTGTAGCAAGACGATCCGCTGGACGATCCGCAAGATCAGGAGCCCGACCTTGAGCACTGCCTATCCGAATTTTTACGATCTGCCCGGCGCGCCCTTTGCCTCGCGCCATCTGCAGCCCTTCTCGGGTCAGGACATCCGCACCCTGATCGCCATTCAGGCCAGGCGCCGGGCGGATCATCCCTACATGGTCTGGCGCCCCTTCCAGGGCCCGCGGCAGGTCTGGACCTATGCGCAGTTTGCTCAGACCCTGGAGCGCTTTGCCGCCGGACTGGCCGCCCGCGGCATACGCCCGGGCGATCGGGTGCTGGTGCATCTGGACAACTGCCCCGAGGCGGTGATCGCCTGGTTTGGCTGTGCGGTGCTGGGCGCGGTGGCCGTGACCACCAATGCCCGCTCGAGTGCCGATGAGCTCACCTATTTCGCCGGACACGCCCGCTGCGTGGCCGGCATCACACAGCCCCGCTTTGCAGCGCTGGTGCAGCAGGCCTGCAGGGATCTGAAGTGGATTGCGGTCACGCGCACCGACAATGGGGATGACGCAGGTTCAGCCACGCCCTCGTTGGCCGATGCCTTCGAGGCGATCGATGCCGACCCCACTGACCTGCGAGGCCTAGGTGGCCAGGGATCGCTCTGGACCCGAGCCCATGACCCGCTCGCCCCAGCCCACATCACCGCCAGCATGGAGTAAGCCTGGGCGTTGATGTGGGCCGGGGCCACGGCAGTGGTCAATCCGCGCTTTTCAGCGAGCCGCTTCTGGCAGGTTTCCATGGAAGAGGGCTGTACCTGGGCGAGCGTCATCGGCTTCATTCCCCGGGCGCTCATGGATCAGGAGGTGCCTGCGCATCGCTATCGCCTGTGGGGCACGGGCGTGTGCGAGCCGCCCTGGGATGCGCACTACAAGGTCAAGACCCTGGGCTGGTGGGGCATGACCGAGACCATCACGCACGGCACGCTGGGCCTGGTGAATCTGCCCAATGCCTCGATGTCGATGGGCCGGCCTGCACCCGAGTACGGCATCCGCATCGAAGTCGATGGCCGAGAGGCCGAGCCTGGCGAAACCGGGGATTTTCTGGTGCGCGGTGAGCGTGGCCTGTCCCTCTTTGCGGAATATCTCGACAACCCGCAGGCCACCGCAGCCGCCTTTGATGAGCGCGGCTGGTTCCATACCGGTGACCGGGTGCGGCTGGGCGAAGACGGCTGGCTCTACTTCGCCGATCGCTCCAAGGACATGCTCAAGGTGGGTGGCGAGAATGTCGCCGCCTCCGAGATTGAGCGGGTGCTCATGCTGGTGCCTGGATTGGTGGAAGTGGCCGTCGTGGGGCGCAAGCATCCGATGCTGGATGAAGTGCCGGTGGCCTGCGTCAAGCCCGCCTCTGCGGCGGTGCTGTCTGACCCTGCTGCGCGAGCCGCTCTGGTCAGTGCCATCGAGGCCGCCTGCGCCCGCGAACTGGCGGACTTCAAGCGTCCGCGCGAGATCCGGGTGGTGGATGATTTTCCGCGCTCGACACTCGAGAAGATCAACAAGGCGGCGCTGCGTCGGCAGCTTGAGGATGGGCAGGAGGAGGGCAGGGGATGAGCGGCTTCAATCGCATCGGCGTGACGGGTGATCTCATGCGCCCGTTTCCTCGGGGCACGGGCTGGGTGAGCGCTAGCGCCAAGAATATTCGATG
>JBMSOD010000273.1:0-3297 GCA_049422085.1 Burkholderiaceae bacterium | reverse complement strand
GGGAAGGTGGGGAAGTTGTAGAACTCGCTGGCCAGGAAGGCGTTACGGGACTCGGCTGTCAGATCCACCAGAAATTTTTTGGCACCCTCGATATTTCGTGCAAATTTCCAGATGACATAGGCGTTCATGAGGTGCATGACCCCCACCTGGGTCACCGGTCCCTTGGCAGGCTTGCCCAGCGAGATCTTGTCCGCGATCGGGATCCGCTCATTTTCTCCGGTGCGGGTGACCGAAATCGCATTGAGCGTAAGGGAGCCTTTCCCGGCAAGCATCAGTCGATTGTTGGACGAGGCATCCCAGGAAAAGATCTCGTCGGTCATGGTTTCGTTGTAGAGCGCCCTGGCAAACCGCAGTGCCTCGAGGGTCTGAGGGGTCTCCAGATTCGGCCGACCTTCAGCGGTCTGTTCCGATCCGCCGAAGCAGTGAAGAATGGAGCGCAAGGCCATGCTGCTGTCGAGCTCGTTCGACATGCCGATACCGACCGGGATGCGGTGCTTCTGCATGATGCGGCGTCCGCCCTGCCGGATCGCTTCCCAGGAGTCGGGGACAACGCCCACGTCGTCCCAGAGATCCTTGCGATAGTTCACGGGATCGGGCACGTAGCTGTCCGAGAAACCGAAATACTTTTTCGTCACCGGGTTGTAGGTGCTTTTCATCGCGATTTCGAGGGGTTTGCCGAAGCGCTTCTCGCATTCGGCATAGATCTCGCGATGATCAATCACATGATCTTCATAAGAGGCGGGTGGCGACAGGAACATGCACAGGTCATGGCCCTGCTTCTTGGTGATCTCGGCAGATGCCCGGCTCTCGATGCTGGTCATGCCGACATTGGTGACGATCACCTCGGTATTGTTTTTTTCGCCCCACTCTTTCACGAATTTCTTGTTGAACCATTCGTCGAAGGCAGGCACGAAGTGATTCCACTGCATGATCTTGAGCGACTTTCTCGCCGTCCCTTGCGCGGCCGCAGGCTGCATGGCGGCGGGTACCGCAGCGGCCAGGCCTGCGCTGGCCGTGTGTCGGATCCATTGCCTGCGCGCGACTGATTGTTTCGTTTTGTTCGTCATGGTGTCTGGGTTGCGTCTAGTTTGTGCCTAGACTATCCCAGGTCGGTTCATTTGTATTCGGCGGATCCTGGTATTTGGCATGGGTGTGCCACGGATTGCATCAAAAGTTACAAGACGGACACAAGCTGAAGAAGCGACGCTTTGTGCTTGCCCCGGAGCCATCGCGCATCAGACTCAGGCCTCCTTCACTGGGGGGAGGGCCTTAGGCAGGCTATGATCGTGTTGAAGCGCCCAATGTCTTGAAGACCGAAAACAAGGGCGATCCATGCCGGCCGTCGATCCTTGGGGCGCCGTCATGATCACGGGGAGAACGAAATGTCCGAACAGCACGTGTCCGTCGATGTCGTCGACGGCATCATGACGCTCACACTGAACCGGCCTGACAAGCTCAATGCCTATACGGCGCGCATGGGCCGGGAACTCACTGCGGCGTTTCGCCAGGCAGATGCCGATGATGCGGTACGGGTCGTGATCGTGACCGGTGCGGGCAAGGGCTTTTGTGCGGGCGCGGACATCTCGGCCGGGGCTGATGCCTTCGGCAATTCCCAGACCGACAACATGTTCGCCCGTACAGGGCAGCCCGGCGGACCCAAGCCAGACAGTTTCATCGAGGCCATCTTCGAATGCCGCAAGCCCTCGATCGCAGCGATCAATGGCGCTGCGGTCGGGGTAGGTCTCACGTTGACACTGCCGATGGATGTGCGGCTGGCCTCGAGCACGGCGAAATTCGGCGCAGTCTTTACCCGCCGGGGCCTGGTTCCAGAGGCCGCGAGCGCCTGGTTCCTTCCCCGGATCGTTGGACTGCCCCAGGCCTTGCGCTGGTGCTATTCCGGTCGTGTCTTCGATGCCCAGGAGGCGGTTCGGGGCGGACTGGTCGAGGGGCCGGTCCCTCCCGAGGATCTGCTCGAGCGTGCGCGCGAGATCGCCCGCGAGATTGTTGATCACACAGCACCGGTGTCGGTGGCGCTGACCCGCCAGATGCTCTGGCGTTTTGCCGCAGAAGCAACACCGGCGGGGGCGATGGGGGTGGATGCCGAGTTCAACCGCCTGCTCGGAGCCGGCCCGGATGTGCGGGAAGGGGTGAGTGCCTTCTTCGAGAAGCGGGCGCCTCGTTTCCCCGGCAAGGTCAGCAGCGACATGCCTGCGGGCTATCCATGGTGGAAATGAACATGACTGATCGCGAGCCCAGGGCCGCGAGCGACCCGGCGCACCTTGCCCCCAGACTTGCGCGAGCACTGGCAAAGGTGCTGCCTGGTGTGACCGGGATAGAGCAGCTTCGACGGCTGTCTGCAGGGGCCACCCTCGAGACCTGGGCCTTTGATGCGGTGGCTCCTCAGGCGCGTTGGCCTCTCATCCTGCGTCGCGCACCCGGTGGTGTGAGTGCAGCCCGGACCCTGTCCCTGGCCGATGAGGCCGCGGTGGTCCGTGCGCTGCATGACACCGGGGCGATGGTGCCCGAGGTGGTCTGGACCTTAAGGCCAGACGACGATCTGGGCGACGGCTTTGTCATGATTCGGATCGAAGGCGAGACCATTCCGCGAAAGATCCTTCGTGATGAGGTGTTCGCATCGGTTCGTCCCCGGCTGGTGGCTCAATTTGCAGAGGTTGCATGGAGCCTGCATCGCATCGATACCCGTGTTCTGCCCCGGGCTTTGCCGAGCTCGGGTGTGCAGGAGACTCTGGCCGTGATGCGTGCCCGAACCGAGGGTCTGCCTTCCCCGAGGCCGGTGTTCGAACTGGCTCTGCGCTGGCTCGAGGACCATGCTCCTGCCGAGCCGCCGGCCCCTTGTCTCGTGCATGGCGACTATCGCCATGGCAACGTGATCATCGGGCCCGATGGCATCCGGGCCGTGCTGGACTGGGAGATTGCCCACCTCGGCGACCCGGTCGAAGACCTGGCATGGTTGTGTGCACCGCCCTGGAGATTCGGGGTGCTCGACAAGCCTGCCGGTGGGCTGGGCGGACGCGATGAACTGCTTGCGGCCTATGCACAGGCCAGTGGCAACAGGGTTGATCCGATGCGCTTCCGGTACTGGGAAGTGATGGCCAGTCTGCGCTGGGGGGTGGGATGCGCAAGCATGCTCGAATGGTTCCGCAGTGGACGCAACCGCACCGTGGAGCGGGCCATGATCGTGCGCCGCGCTTCGGAGAATGAAATGGATCTGATGCGGCTGCTGGCCGGTCGGGTCTGAACCAGGAGCCAACATGCTCGATGCCCCCACCCCTGCAG
>JBMSOD010000272.1:0-3306 GCA_049422085.1 Burkholderiaceae bacterium | reverse complement strand
CGGCATTACCGCCTTTGAGGACCACCACCGGCACGGCCGACAGGGCCTGCGCATCTGCCAGAGACCGCATCGCAAAGCGGCCGTCCGGGCAAGTGAGCACCAGCTGATGATGGGCGGGCACCCGCGTGAGCGCCTCGGCCAGCCGGGCGCGCACTGCAAACCAGGCCCCGGGAATATGCTGTTTGCCGAATTGCAGGCTGTCCGAGAGATCGAGCAAGACCTTGTCGCCTTGTTCCAGGCCCTGCCTCAGCGCCAGGATGTCGATCTCCGGGGCCGGTTCGTCTTCATCCCGGGCTGTGCCCCGCGCCAGGACCAGGCCGGGCGTGCTCAGGCCCTGCTCGAGCACAAAGACCTCCTGCCAGCCCATCTGAACCAGCCATGAGGCTGCCACGCGGGCGCGAACGCCGGTGTCGTCGCACAGTACGACGCGCGCACCGCGCGTGCCGACAAAGGCATCGAGGGTCTGGATCAACTGGCCCCCGGGTGCTGAATGCGACCCGACCAGATGGCCCGAATCGAATTCCTCGGGCGTACGGACATCAAGCAGGTAGAGGGTTCGATCCGGGTCGGCCTGCAGGGTCTGCAGTTGAGTCGCGTCGATGGTGCGCACCTCGAAGCGGGCGGCGATCTGGTCGGCGGCCTGCAGCGCGCGCAGTAGACCCTGGGGCGTGGCCGGGGGGGCAACCCGCGAGTTGCCCTTGGCGAGCGTGCCCCCCGCGAGCACCCAGTCGGCCATGCCATTGCGCAGTGTGACCACCGGATTGGGTAGCCCGGCATTGATGAGGGATTGCGCACCGATGATGCCGCGGGTACGGCCCGCGCAATGAACGACGACGGTGGTGTCTTCGCTCTGAACGAGGCTGAAGGTACGGGCCACCAGATCGACCCCGGGGCAGTTGGTGCTGCCCGGCAGACTGGATTGCTGAAACTCATCGAAGGGCCGGCAATCCAGGACCAGCATGTCTCGTCCCTGGGCCTGCCAGTCCTTGAGCTGCTTCACGTCGATCGAGGGCGTACCTTCGTGATGCTCGACGAATTCGCCAAAGGCCTTGCTGGGCACATGCACGCCTTCGTAAATCGGCAGCCCGGCGTCGCGCCATCCCTTCAGACCGCCCTGCATCACGGCGATCGGATGATGCCCCCACTGTCCCAGACGTTGGGCGGCCCGCCGCGCGAGCCCGTCATCGGCATCGTCCATGAGTACCAGCGGCGTGCCCTTGCGCGGCACCAGTCGCGGCATGCGGCTCTCCAGATGACTGAAGGGCGCATTGACCGCCCAGAAGGGATGGCCGCGATCAAAGACCCCTTCCTCCCGGACGTCAAGGAAAGCCCATTCATGGGGCGAGTCGAGCAGGGCGTGAACCTCCTGGGGACGGATGTCCGGCCCGCTCAGGAGAGGCGGTGGGGAGGCCCCGGTTGCAGGCGTGCTGGACACGTCCCGGTTGTTCATGGCTTGGTCGGACAAGACTCAGCTCCTTCGACTGCGGGTTTCGCTCCAGCCGAGATACAGACCCGCCCCCACGATCAGGGCCGCACCCAGCCAGGTGCTTGCCAGAGGCACCGCATCAAAGACCAGCCAGCCAAACAGGCCTGCACACAGCAGCTGGAAGTACTGAAAAGGCGAGACGATGTTGGCGGGTGCATCGATCATCGCGCGGGCGACGCAGTAATGGCCCAGGCCGCCGAAGATGCCCAGTACGAGCAGCATCAGGATGTCGGTCGTGCGCTCAGGCGTGGTCCAGAAAAAAGGCACCGCCAGCGACATCAGACCGCTGCCCAGCATGGCACTCCAGATCGCAGAGGTTTCGGCGCGATCGCCGCCCGACACGCGCCGGGTGAGCACCTGATAGGTGGCGTAGCACAGTGAGCTGCCCAGAATCAGCAGTGAAGACCACTGAAAGAGTTCGCTGCCTGGCCGCACCACCACCAGCACCCCCACAAAGCCCACCAGCACCACCGCCAGGCGGTTGGCCTTGATCGCTTCGCCCAGCATGGGCGCGGCCAGCAGCGTGACAAAGAGCGGTGAGAGAAAGCTGATCGCTGTGGCCTCGGCCAGGGGCACCGATGCCAGCGCAATGAAGTAAAGCGTGGTGGAGGTGAGTTGCAGCAGCGAGCGAGCCGCCTGCGTGCCTGGGCTGCGCGAGCGCAGCACCGCAAACCCATGGCGCGGTGTGAACAGCAGCATGATGAAGATGAAGTGGCCCAGCGTGCGGGCCCAGACGATCTGCACCGAGTCGACGCGGGCACTCAGCAGCTTGACCAGCGTGTTCATGCAGGCGAACAAAAAGACCGCGAGCATGATGAAGAGAATGCCGCGGGCAATACGACTGGCCGGCAGCGAGGGTGAAGACATCGGTGAGGCTTGCTCAAGAAAGCTGCAGAGCGGCCCATTGTGCAACACCTGCACCTTGTTCAAAGCCGGGGGAAGGCGTTTCCGACCCGGTGTGGCGAAGGGCTGTTCCGGGTTTTGCGATTGCGCATGTCGAGATTGTCTTAAGCTGGGCGGCCGCATTCCACTTGCTTTCCAGCGTTTCAGGCTGAATTCCCATGCATCCACTGCAAGGCACCCATCCCCAAGGCGCCATGTCCGTGCCACACATGCCTGGCTGGGTCCTGGCCGATCTGCGTACCGATCACGCCGGCGAAGTGGGTGCGGTATGCATCTATCGTGGGGTGCTTCGTTTTGCCAAAGACCCCGCGGTGCGCGCCTTTGCCGAGCACCATCTGGCCACCGAGCAGCGCCATCTTCAGCACATCGAGGCCTGGCTGCCGCAACAGCACTACAGCCGTTTGCTGCCGCTCTGGCGGCTGGCCGGATTTTTGCCCGGCGCGCTGCCGGCCTTGCTGGGCCCGAAGGCGGTCTACGCCACGATCGAGGCGGTCGAGACCTTTGTCGATCGCCACTATGAGGAACAGGTGCAGGCCCTGGCATCGCAGCCATCGCTACAGAGCCTTCGCCAGACCTTGTTGGAGTGTCAGGCGGATGAGCTCGTACACCGCGATGAGGCCGCCGGCGCCCGCGGGCCTGAGCAGCCCGGTGTATTGCTGCGTCTCTGGTGTTCGGTGGTAGGCAGGGGTTCGCGGGCCGCAGTGGCGGTCTGTCGCCACGTATGAGGGGCATCTGCATGATCCAGTGTGCGGCCCTGCGTATGACCGAGCCTGGAACGCATTCATGAGCCTCGATCCGCATCCCTGGGCGGAGCAACTCGACTCGCTGCTTGCCCATGCCTGGCAGCGCCTCACGCGCGGCGTGCATGATCGCCACGCACCTGCGCGTCATCCGACGCTGGCCACGGTGTCACCGGA
>JBMSOD010000271.1:0-3314 GCA_049422085.1 Burkholderiaceae bacterium | reverse complement strand
AGCGAGGTGACAAGAATGCGGGCCTGTCTCCAGTAGGTGGGCACCACCGGCTTGGAGACCACGGGCCAGGTGGCCTGCACGCCGGCATGATTGGCCAGCGCGAGGCCGACGGCGACCAGGGTCGCAACCCAGGTCCATCGATGGTTCAGGGCATAGGGCACGGCCTCCTGAACCGCGATGCGCAGCGCCCATCGCAGCAGTCGCCACACAGCCAGTAACAGCATCAGCACCGCAAGCAGCGCCAGGGCGACCTGCCAGAGCGGGCGTTCCTGGGCACTCACCCACAGGAATCGGGGAATCTGCAGGCCATCCCAGTACACGTTGACCGGGCGACCGAAGAGGGTGGGCGTTACAACATCGGCATAGCGGCCAAGGACAAGCAGCATGTAGCCGGCCCCCAGGAGGGTCAGAGCCCCCGAACCCAGGCGCTTTTTCCAGGCCACAAGGCCAAGCAGCAAGACCCACAGCCAGATGAATTCCGGCGCGATCCGATGATCCGGAAGGATGCCGGGCGTGGGCCACCAGTCCTTGAAACTCAGGACCGCGTTCAGGATCAGGAGCGCTGCGATCGCCCGCAGCGCCCGCCGCAGGCGAATCGCCCCGGGGTCAGTTCGGAACACGACCTACTCCGATGTAGCCCATGCCCCACTGGGTCGGCGTCATGGTCCAGTGGGTGAGCCGGGGCGCGAGCCGGTCCCAGGGCGAATGAAGCTCGCCCGGGCTGCCGTTGTAGCCGGCGTTTTTCCAGTAGACCCACGGATTGAGCGGACTGAGCCAGCCCCTGAAGTACTTGATGCCAGCCACGGCCACAACCGCTCCCGGCCGGGCCTGAGCCAGCAGCTGGTCGAGTGCAAGGTTCGAACGCAGGATGTCGTGGGCATAGTGAAACAGCAGGGCGTCCACCGGCTCGGGCAGTTCCAGCTTCTGCGCTGCTTCCTCGAAAAGCACGACATTGGTCCATGCCGCCTGCGCAACACGGGCCCGTGCCTGGCGCAGCATGTCGGGACTCTGATCACAGGCCCAGACCCGCCCCTCGGCTCCGACCTGCTCCCGCAGGATCGGCAGGCTCAGACCTGTGCCGCACCCGACATCGAGCACACGCTGGCCTGACTGCAGGCCGAGCAGGGCGATGGTGCGCTGGCGAATCGTCGAGGTGGGCCCCGTGGTCGCGTCATAGCCAGCGGCCCTCGAGGCGTACTTTTCGATCGAGCGCTTGCGGATGGCTTCGTCGGGAGGCGGGCGGGAGGGCATCCTGTACAGAGTGCCACAGGGTGCGCCAGGAGCGTCCGATGGCCCTGTGCTAACCTCGATTCAAGAGGAGATCCGCATGTCCGAAGAGCAAGCCGTCCTGCTGCAGATCGACGGTGGCGTCGCCACCATCACCCTGAATCGTCCCGACAAACTCAACAGCTTCACGCGGCATCTGCATCGCCAGCTTGCCCAGGCCTTCGAGGCCGTCGAAAACGACGCCCGTGTGCGAGCGGTGGTGCTCACCGGTGCGGGCCGCGCCTTCAGTGCCGGACAAGACCTTGCCGATCTGTCCTTTGATCCGGCTGCGCCCACCGATCTGGGCGAACTCATCGAATCGACCTTCAATCCGCTCATCCGGCGCATGCATGCGCTGCCCAAACCCATCATCGCCCGCGTCCAGGGGATCGCCGCGGGCGCCGGGGCCAGTCTGGCCCTGGCCTGCGATCTGGTGATCGCGGGACGCTCGGCGAGCTTCCTTCAGGCCTTTGTCAACATCGGACTGGTCCCCGACTCGGGCGGCACCTGGCTGCTTCCCGCACGTGTGGGTGTGGCCCGGGCGTTGGGTCTGGCCATGCTGGGCGAAAAGCTGCCTGCCGAGAAAGCCGAGCAGTGGGGCCTGATCTGGAAGTGTGTCGAAGACGCGCAACTCGATGGCGAGGTTTCCGCTCTGGCCGCCAAACTGGCGGTGATGCCCACCAAGGCCCTCGGCGCGATCAAGCAGGCGGTGCGTGCAGCGCATACCAGCAGCCTCGATGCCTCACTCGATCTCGAACGGGATCTGCAGGCCGATCTGGGGGCCAGCTTCGACTACAACGAAGGCGTTCAGGCTTTCCTGGCCAAGCGGCCGGCAAGATTCGAAGGCCGCTGAACGACCATGGCCGAGCCCACGGAACATGCAGCCCCCTTGTCAGATCCGGGCGCGCTGGCCCGTGCGGCCGCCGACGCCATGTGGTCGACCGACCATGCCTCGCAGGCGCTGGGCATGCAGATCCTTGAAGTGGGTCCGGGGTATGCCCGGATCAGCATGCGCATCCGGCCCGACATGACCAACGGTCATGGCATGTGCCATGGCGGCTACATGTTTTTGCTGGCTGACAGCACTTTCGCCTTCGCCTGCAACAGCCACAACCAGAAGACCGTGGCAGCGGGTGCCGAGATTCACTTTCTGGCGCCTGCGCAGCGAGGCGATCTCCTCACCGCAGAGGGACGCGAGCAGCATCGTGCAGGGCGCAGCGGTCTCTATGACGTGCGGGTCACCGATCAGACCGGGCGCACGGTGGCGCTGTTCCGGGGCAAGTCGGCAGCGATCGAGGGTGCGGTGATTCCGGGCACCGAACCGCCCGCCCGCGCCTCCAGGCGCACCCAGGCCAGCGCCTGAGCGGATCCGCGTCGAGATCGTCTGCCTCGATTCCTCCTGTCAATTCCGTCCCGGCTATCGCCTCATTCCAAACCGTTTACAAGACGTTTCCAAGCCAAGACCTCCCGACATGAGCTCATCTGCGTCCTTTCCCCTCGAGCCGATTGAAACAGCCCCTGTCGATGCGTTGCGCGACTTGCAGCTCGAACGGCTGAAATGGTCTCTCGCCCATGCCTACGATCGGGTGCCGCATTACAAGGCCAAGTTCGATGCGGCCGGAGTGCACCCGTCCGAACTCAAAACGCTGGACGATCTGGCGCGCTTTCCTTTCACCACCAAGGCGGATCTGCGCGACACCTATCCCTTTGGCATGTTTGCCGTGCCCCGCAGCGAGGTGGTGCGCATCCACGCCTCCAGCGGCACCACCGGCAAGCCCACCGTGGTCGGGTACACCGCGCGCGACATCGACACCTGGGCCCATCTGGTGGCCCGCTCGCTGCGTGCCGCCGGCGCGCGCCCGGGGGACCTGGTGCATGTCAGCTATGGCTATGGCCTGTTCACAGGGGGGCTGGGCGCTCACTATGGTGCCGAGCGGCTCGGACTGACCGTGGTGCCCTTTGGAGGCGGTCAGACGGAGAAGCAGGTGCAACTGATCCAGGACTTCCGGCCTGACATCATCATGGTCACGCCAAGCTACATGCTTGCG
>JBMSOD010000270.1:0-3342 GCA_049422085.1 Burkholderiaceae bacterium | reverse complement strand
CAGGGGCGTGAGTGTCGTCAGCCAGCAGGTCCCTGAAGGTCGGCATGCCGGCCGGTGCATCGGCGGGGTCCTCGCCTTCAAGCCATACGGTGTGGGTGATGGCCGTGTCGCGGGCGGCGGCCTGCTGGCCGAGCGTCACCATGTCAGGGCCCACCGCCAGCAGCCGGGCCTGGGAGTGGCGCAGGATGTAGGCCACCTCGTCGGCATTGAGCATGAAGTTGATGGGCACGATGACCGCACCGAGGCGGGCCAGGGCAAAGCGAAGCGCTGCAAAGGCATGCGAGTTGCGCGAGAGCACCGCCACGCGGTCTCCAGGCGCCACGGGCGCGCCGGCACGGCCCTGCGCCAGACCCTGAGCCAGCCTGTTCACGAGGGCATCGAACTCAGCGTAGGTCCAATGGACTTCCCCGCAGCGGATCGCGGACTTGCCGGGCAGACGGGCGGCCGTGCGCCGCAGCAGATCACCGAGGGTGTGGCTGCGCAGGGCAGCGGGCATCGTGGCAGGGGCGGTGTGACTCATGCGGGGCTCCAAAATCGGGGGGTCGGGTGAGCTCTGCGCTAGCATCGGCCTATGAACACCCTACAAAACGCCATCGATTTTGCCATCGCCCATGAGATTGACTGGGCGCGCGACCCTGCTGCGGACTCCGCGCACTGGGGCATCCACCTGAATGATCCGCCGCCCTGGAACGTGTTGCGCGGCCCGGTCCATGCCCGGGGACCTGCCAGCGGCGTGGTCATGCAAGGCCGCAGCACCCTGGCCGAATGGGGCGAGCCCGACCGGGCGGACCTGACCTTCAGCATCGCCAAGACCTATCTGGCCCTGCTCGCAGGCATTGCTCATGACCGCGGCCTGATGCCCGACCCGGATGAGCCGGTGCGGGTGCGCGTGCCCGGGCTCGGGTTTGATGACCCGCACAATGCGCCGATCACCTGGACGCAGTTGCTGCAACAGACCAGCGAATGGGAAGGTCGCTGTTTTGGTCTGCCCGAGCAGGTCGACCGCTACCGGACGGTGATCTATGGCGGAGAGCCCGCCCAGGGTGCCAAGGGCGATGCCCGCCCGCTGCGTACGCCCGGGACCTTCTGGGAGTACAACGATGTGCGCATCAACCAGCTCTCGCTGGCGCTGCTGCATCTGTTCGGCGAGCCTCTGCCCGAGGTGTTCGATGCCGCGGTGATGAAGCCGCTAGGCTGCACCAGCGCCTGGCGCTGGGTGGGCTACGACGACGCCTGGACCGAGATCAAGGATCGCCATAGCGGCAAAAGCAGGCGGGTGCAGTCGGTACCGGGTGGCACGCACTGGGGCGGCGGCGTGTCGATCTCGGCCCGTGATCAGGCCCGGATCGCCCGAATGGTGCTCGATGGCGGGCTGCATCGGGATGCCCAGGGCCGGGAGCAGCGCATTCTGTCGCAACACTGGATCGAGCGCATGCACCGTCCCTGCGCGATCGCGCCCTTTTACGGCATGCTCACCTGGCTCAACGACGGACCCACTCAGGTCTATCCGGCGGCCAGCCGGCGCAGCAGCTTCATGATCGGCGCAGGCGGCCAATGCGCCTGGATGGATCCGGAGCGCGACCTGGTGGTGGTCTCGCGCTGGCTGACGCCTGAGCACACCAACACCTTCTTCAAGCGGCTGCTGGACGCCCTGGGCTGACCGGCTTCGGTTTGCGCAGACCCTGCAGCGGCCCCGAGCCGCTGCGCCAGAGCAGGTAGGCCGCGATGCAGCCATTGAGCAGATTAAAGCCGATTCCGTTGACGAAGGCCGCCTTGTAGGATCCGGTGAAGTCGTAGATCAGGCCGGACATCCAGCCGCCGAGCGCCATGCCCAGCATGGTGGCTGACACCACGATCGCCACCCGGGTCCCGGTCTGGTTGGGCGCAAAGTATTCGCGGATCACCAGGGCATAGGAGGGCACGATACCGCCCTGGAAGAGCCCGAAGAGCGCCGACACCACATAGAGCGACACCAGACCATCAAAGGGCAGGAAGAGCAGCAGCGCCACGCATTGGAGCAGCGAGCCGAGCATCAGGGTCTTGAGGCCCCGGATGCGGTCTGCAATCCAGCCCGAGACCAGACGGCTGATGATGCCTGAGGCGAGCATCAGCGCCAGCATCTCGGCGCCGCGTGCCGCGCCGTAACCCAGGTCGGCGCAATAGGCCACGATATGCACCTGCGGCATGGCCATGGCCACGCAACAGCCAATGCCGGCCACGACCAGCAGGGCGGTCACCTGGTTGGGTGAGTGGCCGAAGGGCCTTGCAAATGATGAATGGCTGGCAGACGGGCTGGCCGATGGACCGGCCGCCGAATGTGCGCGCCCCACGGTCGCGGCGCTTGCGCCGGGAGAACTGGCTGCGGCTGCGGTACTGCCCGCGCCCGCCGCTGCGAGTCCGAGTGAGAGAACCGGCGGACGGCGCCTCAGGAAAAACGCCAGCGGGAGCATGGTGCACATGCACACCAGGCCCAGGCCCATGTAGGTGGTGCGCCAGCCATGGAGTTCAATGAAGTGCTGTGCAATGGGCGGCCAGAGCGCCCCGCCCAGGTAGTTGCCGCTGGCACAGATCGCCACCGCAATGCCCCGACGCCGGTCGAACCACAGGGTGGTGTCGGACATCAGGGGCGAGAAGGTGCAGGACACGCCAAGCAGTCCGATCAGAAATCCATGCACCAGGATGAAGGTCCCATGATGGGTGACCCAGCCGGCCGCCAGAAATCCGGCGCCCAGGCCGATTGCTCCCATCACCACCGGCACCGTGATCCCGAAACGGTCGGCCAGTCGTCCCATCAGGATGCCACCCGCGCCAAAGCCCAGCATCATGGCGGTGTAGGGCATGGAAGCAGTCGATCGGTCGATCCCGAAATCGGCCTGCTGGGGCGGCAGTCCGACCCCCAGCACCCACATGCCAGCCGAACCAACGGTCATGATGATGACCACGACGAACAGACGCCACCAGGCATAACGTGAGTCAGGGCCATCGAGGTCGCCCGACGCGCTGGCACTGTTGAACCCGGCAGGGGTCTGCATGACGCTTCAGTCCTTGCCGTGACAGTGCTTGTACTTTTTCCCGGATCCGCAGGGGCAGGGGTCGTTACGGCCGGCCTGGACCCTCGCGTCACGTCGTACCGGCCGCGGGGCCAGGGCCTTGCGGCGGGCCGGCGCGAAGAAGGCGAACACATCCTGAACGCCATCGAGCATGTCATGGATCACCGTGGGTCGCTCATCCTCCGCAATCGGCGGCCAGTCTTCGAGGTCTTCTTCGGTCTCGCCCGCCTGGGTCGACTCCGCCGGCTCGTTGTCGAACGCTGCGGTCTGCTGTCCCTGCGCTTCATTGACA
>JBMSOD010000269.1:0-3373 GCA_049422085.1 Burkholderiaceae bacterium | reverse complement strand
CCGTGATTGCTGAGTTGAAGATTGCCGACGGCAGATGGAGCGATGTCAGGGCAGCAGAAGGCCATGCGGGGGCCCTTCGCCTGGGGATTCTGCTGGCCAACCGTCAGGGGCCACTAAGTGCAGCCGAGTTCGCCGAGTTTGCCGAAAAGCTCAGGCGGCTTGCGGCCAAGCTGGAGGTCAAGGACATCCGTTTGCCTGAAACCATGGGCGTTCTAGAACGGGCGCGCCAGGTCGATGAGTTCTGTGCACGCCTGGATACCCTCATTGGTGTGAACGTGCTGGCTTCGAGCCGGATTGCCCCGACCAGGGTGGCCGAACTGGCCCAGATGCTCGAGCTCGTGCCCCGGGGACATCAAAAATATGCACGGTCCGCGGCGTCGGGCGATGTGCTGTTCACCATGCTGCAGGCCGAGCGTGCGGACATGCTGACCTTCCTGCTCGACGTACCAAGGGCCTCATCAGCCGAGGAACCCTGGATCCGGATGGTGGAGGCGGCCCGGCACGGAGCGAC
Organism: Burkholderiaceae bacterium; assembly: GCA_049422085.1. Taxonomy (GTDB): domain Bacteria; phylum Pseudomonadota; class Gammaproteobacteria; order Burkholderiales; family Burkholderiaceae_E; genus UBA4615. The sequence continues at coordinate 2,862 of JBMSOD010000269.1, read as the reverse complement.
TCTCCTTGAGGCTCAGCTGGTGGATGACGCGCTTGCGCCGCTCAGCGAGGCAGCCGTCCAGGCCGTGGCCCGACAGCTGCAGTCCCACTATGCCCAGCTCGAGAGCGCGGGCCTGAACGCGGGCTCTGCAGCAGCCCTGCGGGTCTTCAACTGATCCGATGACTGGACAGGGGGTCGAATCAAGGATCCGGGCGCTCAGAGGCATCCTGGAAGCGCACAACCACGCCTACTATGTGCTCGATGCGCCCACAGTATCCGACGCAGAGTACGACCATCTGTTCAGCGAGCTTCAGGCCCTGGAGCGAGAGCATCCCGAATGGGCTTCGCCCGATTCACCCACCCAGCGCGTGGGTGGGCGTGCGGCCGAAGGATTCGGAGAGGTGGTTCATGCGGTTCCGATGCTGTCCTTGCAGAATGCATTCACTGACGAGGATGTGATCGGATTTGACCGCCGGATTCGGGAGGCGCTTGGCGATGACGAGGCGGCGCGCCAGGGTCTGCGCTACTGCTGCGAGCTGAAATTCGATGGACTTGCGGTCAGTCTCAGGTACGAAAAAGGGCGCTTCGTGCAGGGGGCGACCCGGGGCGATGGTGCCACGGGCGAGGATGTCACGTCGAACCTGCGCACCATCCGGGCGATTCCACTGCATCTTCGAGCCTTGCCTTCCGGTGAGGCGGACTGGCCAGATGTGCTCGAGGTGAGGGGCGAAGTGCTGATGTTCCGGGCCGATTTCGAGCGCCTCAATCGCGATCAGGCGAGCCGGGACGAGAAGACCTTTGTCAATCCGCGCAATGCCGCGGCGGGGGCCTTGCGCCAGCTGGATCCTCGTCTGACCGCGCAACGCCGGCTTCGCTTCATGGCCTATGGACTTGGCGAAGTGCTCTTTGCGCGTGTGGACCGACAGGTGCCCGGGTCTCACTTCGACATGCTGCAATGGCTGGCAGCGCTTGGATTTCCGGTGGGCGCACTGCGTGAGCGACAGGCGGGACCGGACGGGCTCCTGGATTTTTACCGGCGCGTGGCTGCTCAGCGATCGAGCCTGCCCTACGACATCGATGGTGTGGTTTACAAGGTGGATCAGCGACACCTGCACGAGCGGATCGGTCATGTGGCGCGGGCGCCCCGCTTTGCGATCGCACACAAGTTTCCGGCCGAGGAGGTCACGACCGAACTGCTCGATATCGACGTGCAGGTCGGTCGAACCGGCACACTCACACCAGTCGCCAGGTTGAAAAAGGTGTTTGTGGGCGGGGTGTATGTCACCAACGCCACTTTGCACAATCAGGACGAGCTCGAGCGCAAGGATCTGTACATCGGGGATACGGTGATTGTGCGTCGTGCCGGCGATGTGATTCCCGAGGTGGTTCGCTCGTTGCCAGAAAGGCGCTCGCCCCAGGCTCGACGCTTCGAGATGCCAAGTCAGTGTCCGCGGTGCGGCTCTGCCGTGGTACGGGAACCGGGAGAGGCGGCAGCGCGGTGTGTCGGAGGCCTGTTTTGCCAGGCCCAGCGGACTCAGGCGCTATTGCACTTTGCACAACGTCGGGCCATGGATATCGAAGGGCTGGGCGACAAACTGGTCGAGCAGCTGGTCGATTCCGGTCTGGTCAACAGCCCCGCCGACCTCTATCGCCTGACGCAAGCCCAACTGGCAGCACTCGCGCGCATGGGAGAGAAGTCGGCAGCGAAGCTGCTGCAGGCCATTGCACACTCGCGACATTGCCGGCTGGAGCGCTTCATTTTTGCTCTGGGCATCCGCCATGTGGGTGAGGAGGTGGCGCGCGTTCTTGCAAGGCACTTTGGATCGTTGCAGGCCCTGTTGGATGCGGATCTTGAGCAGTTGATCCTGGACAAGGCCGCGATCCAGAAACGCAATACACGAGCCAGAACGCGGGGAGAGCCCCTCGAGCCGGTACCCCTGGAGGGCGTGGGGATCGAGATCATGCAGTCGGTGAGCGCGTTTCTGGGCGAAGCGCACAATCGGGATGTCATCTCAGGTCTGCTGCAGGCGGGAGTACTTCCTGATGCGTCACACCTGGCCGTGGGGACCCGTATGGCAGCGCAGGAGGCCTCCGGACTGCTCTCCCAAGACCCGATGCCCGGGCCCGGTCAGCGACCGCTTGACGGTAAGACGGTGGTCGTGACCGGCACGCTTGTCGGCATGAGTCGTACCGAAGTGGAAGACTGGATCCGACAACAGGGCGGCACCGCGTCGGGCTCGGTGTCGCGGCGCACTGACTTTGTTGTTGCAGGGGAGAATGCAGGCAGCAAGCTCGAGCGTGCCCAGGCCCTTGGCGTGCCCATCATCGACCTTCAGACATTGCTGACCATGGGAAGCTCCTCATGACCAATAACACGATACGCAAGGCTGTTTTTCCGGTTGCCGGACTGGGTACCCGCTTTCTGCCGGCGACCAAGGCTTCTCCCAAGGAGATGCTGCCGGTGGTCGACAAGCCGCTGATTCAATATGCGGTGGAAGAAGCTGCGGATGCGGGGATCACCGAGATGATCTTCATCACCGGTCGGGGCAAGCGCAGCATCGAGGATCACTTCGACAAAGCCTACGAGCTCGAGGCAGAGCTGCAGGCCCGGGGCAAGCAGGCGCTGCTCGAAGCTGTCAAGGAGGCGGTTCCACGCGGCATCAACTGCGTTTATATCCGTCAGGCCGAGCCGCTGGGTCTGGGGCATGCGGTGCTGTGCGCAAGGTCGGTGGTCGGCGATGAGCCCTTTGCAGTGGTTCTGGCCGACGACCTGATGCAGCCCGGGCCATCCGGGGCAGGGGTGCTGACCCAGATGGTCCAGCAATACGGGATGCATCGCGCAAGCGTGCTCGCCGTCCAGCAGGTCGAACGCTCCGAAACGGC
>JBMSOD010000268.1:0-3387 GCA_049422085.1 Burkholderiaceae bacterium | reverse complement strand
CCCCAGCTTCCTGGGCGATGAAGTAAAAGCCGGTCTTCCAATGGCGGGTTTTGCCGCGGGTGCCCTCCGGAGGAATCACCAGTTGTACTTGTCCGTTGGCGGCTCTCAGTGCTGCGGCTGCGGCGGAGACCAGGCTGTTGCTGCGGGACCGATCGACGGCGATGCCCCCCAGCCAGCGCATCACCGGGCCGAAGGGAAAGTAAAACAGGCTGTGCTTGCCCATCCAGTAGATGCGCAGATTGAGCACAAAGGCCACCATCAGCGTGTAGGGCAAGTCCCAGTTGCTTGTGTGCGGTGCTGCAATCAGCACGGACTTTTCGGCCTGCGGTGGCAGGCTGCCATGCACCGTCCAACCGTTCAAACGCAATAAAGTCGTGGATACCCCACGCAAGAGCGTATTGATCACTGGGGTATCGAAGATCGTTCGATGCATGCGAGGCCTGACTGCCCGCCCCTTCAATCTTCGGCGACGATCGCTGCTGCCGCGTCGAGTCCGCCATCGCCATGCGGAATACCGAGCGCCTTGAGCCCCGCACCGATGCAGCCCAGCGTTCCCAGAAGCGAATGCGCGCTGAGATGACCCATGTGGCCGACTCGAAAGAAGTCGTGCCATCGCGGCGAGTCGGGCGGCGCCATTCCGATCCCAATGCCAAGGGTCAGTCCAGCATGCTGCTCGGTCCATTCGCGCAGTCTTGTGCCGTGGCCAGGCAGTTCGATCGCAGTCACCGCATGACTGCGATGTTCGCGATCGCGTACGTTCAGGCGAACCCCGCCCGGATGCTCCCACGCTTCGAATGCCGCCCAGACGGCGCGCGCGAGCCTTGCGTGCCGAGCCCATACGGCTTCGATGCCCTCTTCGTGAACGATCATGTCGAGCGATTCGCGAAGACCATGCAGATGGTGCGTCGGCGCGGTCCCGTTGAAGCGCTGCGACGGTGTGGGCGGATTGGCTCGCGGGCGCCAGTCGAAGTGGCCAGTGACACAGTCAGCCCTGCCACGCGCGCGGTCGGCACGATCATTGAAGAACACGAACGCCATGCCAGGTGGCAGCATCAGGCCCTTCTGCGAACCGGCGATCAGCACGTCGACGCCCCACGCGTCCATCTCGATGCGGTCGCAGCCCAGCGAGGCGATGCAATCGGCCTGCAGAAGCGCCGGATGAGCTGCCGAATCGATCTCACGACGAATCGCTGCAAGGTCTGCGCGCAAGGAGGTCGAGGTATCAACGTGCACCACCAGCACCGAGCGGATCTCGTGGGTGCGGTCGGCGCGCAAGCGTTCGCCGATACGCGCTGGATCGATCGGCGATGCGGTCCCAAAATCCATCGTCTCGACCTGCAGGCCGAGCCCTTTTGCCATCTCTGCCCAACCTCGCCCGAATGCGCCGGCCAAGGGCACGAGCACACGATCCCCGCGCGAGTGCGTATTCGCAAGCGACACCTCCCAGGCGGTGTGCCCGTTTCCGATGTACATCGCCGCCTGCTGCTCGGTGCGCGCGACTCGCTTGAGGTCAGGCACGAGCGACTTCGTCATCTCGACGAGCGGCCCGGTATAGATGTTCGGCGAGGCCCGATGCATCGCGCGCAGTACGCGCTCCGGAACGATCGACGGTCCGGGAATGGCGAGGGTCTGGGGACCGTATGAGAGGCTCATCTAGGAAGTGCTCATTCCCACTCAATCGTCGCAGGCGGCTTGCTGCTCACGTCATAGGCCACCCGGTTGATCCCACGCACCTCATTGATGATCCGTCCCGACACTTTCTTTAAAAGTGAATAGGGCAGCTCGGCCCAGTCGGCGGTCATGAAGTCGCTGGTCTGTACGGCGCGCAAGGCAACCACATAGTCGTAGGTACGGCCATCGCCCATCACACCCACGCTCTTGACCGGCAAAAATACCGCGAAGGCCTGACTGGTCTTGTCATACCAGCTGCGGCCATCTTCCGGATCAGTGCAGGCGCGCAGCTCATCGATAAAGATGGCATCAGCGCGCTGCAACAGTCGGACATAGTCGGGCTGGATTTCGCCCAGAATGCGCACGCCCAGCCCCGGCCCCGGGAAGGGATGCCGATAGACCATCTCGGCAGGCAAGCCCAGTGCAACTCCCAGTTCGCGCACCTCATCCTTGAACAGGTCTCGCAGGGGCTCCAGCAGCTTGAGACCCAGGGTTTCGGGCAGGCCACCCACATTGTGATGACTCTTGATGGTGGTGGCCTTCTTGGTCTTGGCCCCGCCCGACTCGATCACATCCGGATAGATCGTGCCCTGGGCCAGCCATTTGGCATTGCTGCGGCGGGCGGCTTCACGTTGGAAGACCTCGACGAACTCGCGGCCGATGATCTTGCGCTTGGCTTCGGGGTCGGACACGCCCTTGAGAGCACCCATGAACTCGGCGCTGGCATCGACATGCAGCACACGCGCCTGCAGGCGTCCGGCAAACATCTCCATGACCATCTGCGCTTCATTCAGGCGCAGCAGACCATGATCAACGAACACGCAGGTGAGCTGATCACCAATGGCGCGATGGATGAGCGCTGCGGCCACACTGGAGTCCACGCCGCCTGACAGACCCAAAATGACCTCATCGGAGCCGACCTGCTCACGGATGCGGGCGACCGCCTCTTCGATGTGATCGCGCATGATCCAGTCGGGCTGAGCGCCTGCGATCTGCAACACGAAACGCTCGATGAGCGCCCTGCCCTGCACGGTGTGCGTGACTTCAGGATGAAACTGCACGCCGTAGTAGCCTCGAGCCTCGTCGGCCATGCCGGCGATCGGGCAACTGGGCGTGCTGGCCATCAGCTTGAAGCCCGGCGGCAACACGGTGACCTTGTCACCATGGCTCATCCAGACCTTGAGCATGCCGTGGCCTTCGGGCGTGGAGAAATCCTCGATGCCTTGCAGCAGCCGGGTATGGCCCCGCGCCCGGACCTCGGCATAGCCGAACTCGCGCTGATCGCTCCAGCTCACTTCACCGCCGAGCTGCTGCGCCATGGTCTGCATGCCATAGCAGATGCCGAGCACCGGAACCCCCATGTCCCAGACCGCCTGCGGCGCTCTCAGAGCATGGTCTTCATACGTGCTGCCGTGACTGCCCGACAGGATGATGCCTTTGGGATTGAAATCACGAACGAAGGCATCGCTCACGTCGTTCGGATGGATTTCGCAATAGACATGGGCTTCACGAACCCGGCGCGCGATGAGCTGGGTGACCTGTGAGCCGAAGTCGAGAATGAGGATCCGGTCGTGCAAGATGAGACTCAGTTCTGAAGGTAATACTCGAGGGTGGACACGACCCGCACGCGCTTGATGTGAGGGGTGCTGACGTCGCGGTCTTCGATCGAGAATTGCCCCTGGAAGGCGCGCTTGAGCTTGCCCAGTTCGCTTCCGG
>JBMSOD010000267.1:0-3407 GCA_049422085.1 Burkholderiaceae bacterium | reverse complement strand
CGACCCGCCCGGAATCCGGTCGGGCGCGCCACCGTTACGCGGCGTGCCGAAGTGGGCGTTCTGGCCGTTCATGCTGAAAGCCAGTTCGTCGGTATGGGTCTTGCCCACGAAGCGCGCCCCTGCGTCGAGCAGGCGCTGCACGGTCGGGGCGGTTCGGGTCTTGATGCCGGACAGGGCCAGCATGTGCGGATTACCGGCGCCGGTGGGATAGCCGGCAATGTCAAAGAGATCCTTGACCCCGAAGGTCAGGCCCGACAGCGGGCCGGTGCCGGCACAGGGCACGGGCACAGGCGGATAGGGCATGAAGGCATGGGCGGGGTCGTCGTGCAGCAGCATGGTCGGGTATGAGGAAGTAGGGTGGGGGCGTTGTAGGTGACTGGCGGCGAGGGGTTCCCCCGAAGTCATCGGGGAGGAGCTGGTCTCGTCAGCGCGGTGCACCGTCGGCAAACTGACCCAGATAGATCTTGGGCAGAGGGCTGGCATAGCCGCCCACCTTGGAGGTCTTCAGGCCCAGGCCCACCAGGGCCTCGGCCAGCTTGACCGCAGCGGCCACACCATCAATGACAGGTACGCCATGCCTTGTGCTCAGTTCGGCAGCAAAGTGCGCCATGCCGGCGCAGCCCAGCACGATGGCCTCGGCACGGTCTTCGCGCAGCGCCGCTGCGATCTCGGCATCGATCCGGGCCTGGGCGGGCGAGCCTGGGGCCTCAAGATCAAGGACCGCCACTTCGCTCGCCCGTACACGCGCGCAGCGCGCGGCCAGTCCGTAGCGGATCAGGTTGTGCTCGATCGCGCCGATCGAGCGCGACAGGGTGGTGATGACGCTGAATTTTCCGGAGACCAGGCTCGCCAGGTGAAAGGCCGCTTCGCCGATCCCGATGACCGGCGCAGCGGTTGCACAACGCGCGGCATCCAGCCCGGTATCGTCAAAACAGGCCAGCACATAGGCTTGAGGCGGCTGTGTGCCCGCGGCCTTACCCAAAGTGTCATGGCGCCGGATTTCGCGCAGCAGGCCGGGCACCGAGAAAGCCTCGTCGTAATAGCCCTCGATCGAGACCGGCCCATCGGGCGGGTTGACTGCGCGCACATGCGTGCCTGCAGAGGCGGCGGCCTGTGCAGCTTCGCCGATACGGGCGGTCATCGCCGCCGTGGTGTTGGGATTGATGACGACCAGATCCATGTTCGGCTCTCGGGATGTCAGGGGAATGGACCGCAGTCTGCGTCTTCAGATGCACGGGACGGCAGCGCGTCAGCTCTCCACCAGAAGGCAGCGGACGCGGTGGGCTTCGCCGAGCGATGTGATCGCAGGATCGCGCTCACGACAGGAGGGCAGCGCTTGCGTGCAGCGCTCGGCGAAGGCACAGCCCGGAGGCAGGCGTGACAGGTCGGGCGGTGATCCGGCGATGGTCTGCAGCCGGGCCCCACGCGCCATGGCATGCTGGTCTCCGCCTGCCCGACCGCGCAGCAGCGCCTGCGTGTACGGATGGCGCGGCGCCCGCACCAGAGTGCGCGAATCCGTTTCTTCGACGATGCGGCCGGCATACATGACCGCAAAACGGTCGGCCACTTCGACGGCTGCGCCGATGTCATGGGTCACGAAGATGATGGACAGGCCCAGCTCACGCTGCAGTTCACGCAGCAACAGGAGGATCTGGATCTGCACCGTGGCATCGAGCGCGGTGGTGGGCTCGTCGGCCAGCAGCACCTGTGGCCGACAGGCCAAGGCCAGGGCGATCATGGCTCGCTGGCGCATGCCGCCGCTCATTTCGTGCGGATAGGCCTCGAGGCGCCTTTCGGGACTGGGAATGCGGACCCGCTCGAACAGCTCCAGGGCACGGGCACGAGCCTGCGCCACGCTGGTCTGGGGCTCATGACGCCGGATGGACTCGATGATCTGCGCGCCAACCGTGTAAACCGGATCCAGTGCCAGCAGCGGCTCCTGGAAGATCATCGAAGCAATGCGGCCGCGGTAATCGGCAAGGGCCCTGGGGCCAAGCGACATGATCTCCTGGCCGGCCACCTCGATGCGGCCACGGATCTCGGTGCGGGCCGCGGCATGCAGACGCAGCAGCGCACGCAGCGTGACACTCTTGCCCGCGCCCGATTCGCCGATCAGCGCGACGGTTTCACCGCGGGCCACGTCCAGGCTCACCCCGTTGACGGCCTTGACCGCACGCCCTGTCGCACCGCTCCCCTTGAAAGTGACCTCGAGGTCCTGGATGCGCACCATGCTTGGGTTGCTCATGCGGCCACCTTCGTCTGCGAGTGTCCCGAACCGGCCTGCATCATGTGACAGGCCACGGCATGCAGCCGATCGGTCGAATGTCCTTCACCCAGTCCGGCAGTCGCAGGCGCCAGCTGGGCGGCTTGCTGCGAACAGAGGGGTTCGGCAAAGGCACATCGGGTGTGGAAGCGGCAGCCCGAGGGTGGATTGACCGGGTTGGGCGGGTCTCCGGCGAGCGGAGCCTGCTCGGTCCGACGATCAGGATCCATGGTGGGCATCGAGGCCAGCAGGGCCCGCGCATAGGGATGGTGCGGCGTCTCGAACAGGGCCTGAGCAGGCGCGAGTTCGGCAACCTCACCCAGATACATCACCATGACCCGGTCGGAGAGGTAGCGAACCACATGCAGATCGTGGCTGATGAACAGGTAGGTCAGACCGAAGTCCGCCTTCAGGTCGACCAGCAGATTGAGGACCTGCGCTTCAACCGATTTGTCGAGGGCAGAGGTCGCTTCATCCAGGATCAGCAGCCGAGGCTGCAGGGCGAGCGCGCGGGCGATATTGACCCGCTGTCGCTGCCCTCCGGAGAGTTCGTGCGGGTAGCGCTCTGCAAAACGTGCCGGCGCAAGCCCGACCCGGTCCAGCAGATCAAGGGCACGCTTTTCGGCCGTGCTGCGGGACTCGCCATGCACCATCGGTCCGAAGGCGATCGACTCCTGCACACTCAGGCGCGGATTGAGCGAGGCATAGCTGTCCTGGAACACCATCTGAACCTGGCGGCGGAATTCGCGCAGAGACAGATCGCGGCTGCCAACCACCTTGCCATCAAAGACGATCTTTCCGGAATCGGGTGTGATGAGGTGCATCAACAGACGAGCCGTCGTGCTCTTGCCACAGCCCGACTCGCCAACCACACCCAGGGTTTCGCCCTCGAGGACATCGAAATCGATGCCGTCCACGGCACGAACCACGGCGGGTTTGCCGTCGACCCGCTTGCCCTTGAGCGGGAAATGCTTGACCAGCCCGCTGACACTCAACAGGGAGGCGCTCATTGCTTCACATCCATGGCCGATCGCAGCCCATCCGACAGCATGTTGAAGGAAATCGAGGTGATGAAGATCATGACGCCAGTCAGCGCCGCAACCCAGGGCTGCGTGTAGATCGCGGTGCGCAGGGTGTTGAGCAT
>JBMSOD010000266.1:0-3435 GCA_049422085.1 Burkholderiaceae bacterium | reverse complement strand
TGGGCGAGAAGCTTCGTGCCATGATGCCCTGGATCAAGGCCAACAAGCTTGTCGATCGCTCGCGTAACTGAGCGGGCCGTCGCTGGCTGAACGAGGGGGCACGATGGCAGGAGCACCCCGTTGGAAAAGGCGTCGTAGCGCCGGGCGTGGCCTGGCGCGAAGCGACGCGTCCGGGCCTTCCGACCCCTCAAGGCCGGATTCCCAGGTTCGGCGTGCGTCGGTCGCCCATGGACACGAAACCGGCGACCTCGCGCCGGGGCCGGACGGTGGATTGAGTGACGCGCGCAGCGCGCATCGTTTGCGCTCGCGCGGCATTTACCTGCTGCCCAACGCGTTTACGACAGCCAATCTGTTCGCGGGCTTCTTTGCGATCGTCCAGGCCATGGCCGGACGATTCGACATTGCCGCGGCTGCAATTTTCGTGGCAATGGTGCTCGACAGCCTTGATGGGCGTGTCGCTCGCCTGACCAACACGCAGAGCGCTTTCGGGGAGCAGTACGACTCCATGTCCGACATGGTGTCCTTCGGCGCTGCGCCCGCACTCATCATCTATGAATGGTCGCTCAAGGGCATGGGCAAGCTTGGCTGGTTGGCCGCTTTTGTCTATGTGGCCGGGGCCGCCCTTCGTCTGGCCCGTTTCAATACCAACATCCGCGTGGTCGATAAACGGTTCTTCCAGGGACTGCCGAGCCCGGCGGCTGCAGCTCTGGTGGCGGGCCTGGTCTGGCTTGCCACCGATCTTCGCGAAACGCGCTGGATCGACTCCACAGGCAAAGACCTGACCTGGCTGGCCTGGAGCGTGACGGTCTACGCCGGGGTCACCATGTTCACCAACGCGCCCTTCTACAGTTTCAAGGACATCAACCTGAAGCGCTCAGTGCCCTACATGGTCCTGCCGCTGCTGGTTCTGGCCTTTGTGCTGGTGTCGTCCGACCCCCCGTCGGTGCTGTTCTCGCTGGTGGTGGTCTATGCCGCATCGGGGTATGTCGTCTGGGCGATGCGCGCGCTAAGGGCAAGACGCCTGAAGTCAGGCTAAAATGGCGGGTTCGACGAAGCAAACCCGCTGAAATCATGGCTCCCAAGCGTTCATCCACCGTGTCCCGCAGTGCGCTGTCTCCTGGCGAGCAAGCGGCTTTGTCGCGGGCGTCTGCATCGGCCGGACCGCTGGTTCTGGGCAACTGGAAGATGCATGGCAGCATCGACATGGCCGAGATGCTTCTTGCCGATGTTGCGGCGGGTGCCGCTTCAAGCGCGCCCGTCGGTGTTGGCGTGTGCCCGCCGTATCCCTATCTGGGGCTTGCCGCAGCCCGGTTGAGCGGATCGCCAGTGGGTTGGGGGGCACAGGATCTCAGCGCACATTCCCAGGGCGCCTACACCGGCGAGGTCAGTGCGGCCATGCTAAAGGATCTGGGCTGCACCTGGGTGCTTGTGGGGCACTCGGAGCGAAGAACCCTGCACGGTGAAACCGACGCCATCGTTGCCGCAAAACTTGATCGAGCGCTCGAGGCGGGCCTGGTTCCCGTGGTGTGCTTCGGCGAGAGCCTTTCCGAGCGTGAGTCCTCGGCCACCGAGTCCGTCATCGCTCGCCAGATCGATGCAGTCCTGCCTGCGCTAGCCCGGGCTGGCTTGACCAGCCAACCGGTGGTCCTGGCTTACGAGCCGGTCTGGGCCATCGGCACTGGCCTGACCGCTTCTCCAGATCAGGCCCAGCAGGTCCATGCTTTTGTGCGGGCCCGCATCGCGCGGGCTGGAGTGGCCCATGCCCCGACCCTGCCGATCCTGTACGGTGGGTCAGTCAAGCCGGGGAATGCGGCGGAACTGTTTGCCCAGCCTGATGTCGATGGGGGCTTGATTGGGGGCGCTTCGCTGGTGGCCAAGGATTTTCTTGCCATTGCCCAGGCGGCGCGTCAGCGGTGCTGATGCCCGCGGTCCGGTTCGCGCGCAAGCAGGCGAAACATTCACGAATTCTGCTCATCACCTTTGAGCGCTTTTTCTATTCCCGTCCGGCGTTTTTCCATTCTCGTTCGGCGTTCTGATCCAGGAGCATTGTTGTCATGACCATCCTCGCAAGCATCGCGATCGTGATTCAGGTACTGAGCGCGATCGGTGTCATCGTGCTGGTACTGCTCCAGCAGGGTAAGGGCGCCGACATGGGTGCCGCGTTCGGCACGGGGTCATCGGGCAGCCTTTTCGGGGCGACCGGTTCGGCGAATTTTTTGAGCCGCATGACGGCAGTGCTTGCCACGGTGTTCTTTGCCAGCACACTTGCGTTGGCCTTTGTCGCACATGGCCGCAACGCCAGCAAGGAACCTGCAAGTGTGATGGATCGCCCAGGAGCGTCTGCGACGAGCCCGGCGGGCGCGGCCAGTAGCGGCAGTGGTCCCGCATCAGGAGCCGACTCGACACCTGCGGGCGCAGGAACTGCCGCCACCGGCGCAGCCTCGATTCCAGGGGCCGCTCCCGGTACCGTGCCTGCAGCGCCTGGAACCGTTCTCCAGGGGAGTTCGGGTTCGTCAGCACAAAAAAATGAGGCCAGTTCGGGCATCCCGAAGTAAAGACAGGTTAGAATGCTGCGCCGCGCCGACGTGGTGAAATTGGTAGACACGCTATCTTGAGGGGGTAGTGGCGAAAGCTGTGCGAGTTCGAGTCTCGCCGTCGGCACCAACGTCTGCAGTTCAGAGGGTTCAGCGGGTTCGCCGCTGTCTTCAGTCCAGCAGGCCACAAGATCATTGACGCGCTCAAGCGCGCTGCATCATCCAGGGAAGCCTTGTGGACCTACAGCAATATCTGCCCGTCCTGTTGTTCATTCTGGTGGGCACAGCAATCGGCATCGCCCCCATGGCGATCGGCAAGCTGCTTGGTCCTTCGCGTCCCGACCCCGAAAAGCTTTCGCCCTACGAGTGCGGCTTCGAAGCCTTCGAAGACGCGCGCATGAAATTCGACGTGCGCTACTACCTCGTGGCCATCCTTTTCATTCTTTTCGACCTCGAGATTGCCTTCCTCTTCCCGTGGGCAGTCTCTCTCGATGCGATCGGATTTTTCGGTTTTGCCTCCATGATGGTCTTCCTGGCCATCCTGGTGGTGGGTTTCATTTACGAATGGATGAAGGGCGCTCTCGACTGGGAGTAAGCCCACGGCAGGGGTGGGTCAGTGACCCACCAACCCTGGGGTGTTTCGGCTCTCCAGGGGCCCGGATGGCCCGCAGTGTGCGGCGCACGGGCAGGGAGAACAACGCAGTGAACGGATGGGCAGGCTATGAGCGTTGAGGGCATCCTGAACGAAGGCTTCGTCACGACGAGCCTGGACAAACTCATCAACTGGACTCGCACAGGTTCCATGTGGCCCATGACATTCGGGCTTGCCTGCTGCGCGGTCGAGATGATGAATGCGGGCGCGTCGCGCTACGACCTGGACCGGTTTGGCATCATGTTCCGG
>JBMSOD010000265.1:0-3443 GCA_049422085.1 Burkholderiaceae bacterium | reverse complement strand
GGTCGGTGCCTTCACGGCGGGAGAGTTTGGCCTTGGGGCCGAGGTAACGTGCCACGTTGCTTCCTTCTTGATCTGCCGCAGCCTATTGCTGCGGGAGCCGGCCCCCTTTGGAGACCGGCGGTGGGCTTGGTTAAAAAACGTTGAAGCGCGTGCTGCAGGTGATCGCCAGGGCGATCAGATGCGGCGGCGCTTCTGGGGACGGCAACCGTTGTGCGGGACGGGTGTCACGTCGGCGATGGACGTGATACGAATGCCCAGCGCAGCCAGCGCGCGCACCGACGACTCGCGACCCGGGCCGGGGCCCTTGATCTCGACGTCGAGGTTCTTGATGCCCTGCTCGATGGCGGCGCGACCAGCCACTTCGGACGCGACCTGCGCGGCGAAGGGGGTGGACTTGCGCGATCCCTTGAAGCCCTGGCCACCGGAGGAGGCCCAGGACAGGGCGTTGCCCTGGCGGTCGGTGATCGTGATGATCGTGTTGTTGAAGGAGGCGTGCACGTGCGCGACACCGTCGGACACGTTCTTGCGGACCTTCTTGCGCACACGCTGTGCGGCGTTGTTGGCGGGAGCCTTGGCCATGTCTGTTCTCTTTCCCGTTTATTTCTTCAGAGCCTGAGCCGCCTTGCGCGGACCCTTGCGGGTGCGGGCATTGGTGCGGGTGCGCTGGCCGCGCATCGGCAGGCCGCGGCGATGGCGGAAGCCCCGATAGCAACCGATGTCCATCAGGCGCTTGATGTTCATGGTCGTCTCACGGCGCAGGTCGCCCTCGATCGTGAGCAGGCCGATCTGGTCGCGGATCTTTTCCAGATCGGCGTCAGTCAGGTCCTTGACCTTCTTGGCGTAGTCGATGCCGCAGGCCTCGCAGATCTTGCGGGCGCGGGTGCGGCCGATGCCGAAGATGGCGGTCAGGCCGATCTCGGTGTGCTTGTGCGGCGGGATGTTGATGCCAGCGATACGTGCCATGTGCGTCTTTCCTTAACTCTCTAATCAGCCCTGGCGCTGCTTGTGCCGCGGATCGGTGCAGATCACGCGGACCACGCCCTTGCGGCGGATGATCTTGCAGTTGCGGCAGATCTTCTTGACGGAAGCCGAAACTCTCATTTGCTTTTCTCCTAAATTCCTTGGCGACTCGGGGCTGACATCAGCCGCCGGCCGAAGTCTTGAAATTGGCTTTTTTCAGCAGCGACTCGTACTGCTGCGACATCATGTAATTCTGGACCTGGGCCATGAAGTCCATGGTCACCACCACGATGATCAGAAGGGACGTGCCACCGAAATAGAAGGGCACGTTGTACTTCAGGATCAGGAACTCGGGCAGCAGGCACACGAGCGTGATGTACAGGGCACCGGCCAGGGTCAGGCGCAGCAGGATCTTGTCGATGTAGCGGGCGGTCTGGTCACCGGGACGGATGCCGGGGATGAAGGCGCCGCTCTTCTTCAGGTTGTCCGCGGTCTCACGGCTGTTGAAGACCAGTGCGGTGTAGAAGAAGCAGAAGAAGATGATGGCCGCCGCGTACAGCATGACGTAGATCGGCTGCCCGGGAGCCAGCGTGGCGGCGATATCGCGCAGCCAGGTCATGGACTCGCCGGTCGAGAACCAGCCGACCACGGTGGCGGGCAGCAGGATGATGGACGAGGCGAAGATGGGCGGGATCACGCCGGCCATGTTCAGCTTGAGCGGCAAGTGCGACGATTGGCCGCCGTAGACCTTGTTGCCGACCTGGCGGCGCGCGTAGTTCACCAGGATCTTGCGCTGGCCGCGCTCAACGAACACCACGAAATAGGTGACGACCGCCACCAGCGCCACGATGATCAGGGCGATCAGGATATTCATCGCACCGGTACGTACGAGCTCGAGCAAGCCGCCGATCGCGCTGGGCAGGCCCGCCGCGATACTGGCAAAGATCAGGATGGAGATGCCGTTGCCCAGGCCGCGCTCGGTGATCTGCTCACCCAGCCACATCAGGAACATGGTGCCCGCGGTCAGGCTGATCACGGCCGTGAGGCGGAAGCCGAAGCCGGGGTCGATCACAAGACCGGGCGAGCTCTCCAGGGCGATCGCAATGGACAGCGACTGGAAGATGGCCAGACCCAGCGTGCCGTAGCGCGTGTACTGCGTGATCTTGCGGCGGCCGGCCTCGCCCTCTTTCTTGAGCTGCTCGAACGTCGGGACGACGTAGGTGAGCAGCTGCATGATGATCGAGGCCGAGATGTAGGGCATGATGCCCAGCGCAAACACCGCGAAGCGCGACAGCGCGCCGCCCGAGAACATGTTGAACAGGTTCAGGATGCCACCCTGCTGGCCCTTGAACAGGGCCTGCAGCTGCCCGGGGTCGATGCCAGGCACGGGAATGTGCGCACCGATCCGGTAGACGATCAGCGCGAGCAGCAGGAAGACCAGCCGGCGACGCAGCTCGCCGAACTTGCCGGTCTTTGCTATCTGGGCTGCGCTAGTGGCCACGCGTGATTACCTTCAGACGTCTGTCAATGATCAGGCGAGGCTGCCGCCGGCGGCCTCGATGGCGGCCTTGGCGCCCGCGGTCGCACCGATGCCGGTGAGCTTGACAGCGCGCTTGATCTCGCCGGACTTGATGACCTTGACCACCTTGGCGATCTCGGGCACCAGGCCAGCCGCCTTGAGCGTGAGCACGTCGACTTCGGCGGCGCCGAGGGCTTCGAGCTTGGACAGGGAGATCTCGGCGTTGAACTTCAGCAGCTGCGACTTGAAGCCGCGCTTGGGCAGGCGACGCTGCAGCGGCATCTGGCCGCCTTCGAAGCCCACCTTGTGGTAGCCGCCCGAACGCGACTTCTGGCCCTTGTGGCCACGGCCGGCAGTCTTGCCCAGGCCGGAACCGATGCCGCGGCCGACACGGCGCTTGGCATGCTTGGCGCCCGCTGCGGGCTTGATGTCATTGAGTTGCATCGTGAGCCTCTTAGAGGACTTTGACCAGGTAGCTGATCTTGTTGATCATGCCGCGCACCTCGGGGGTGTCCTTGAGCTCGCTCACGCTATTGAGCTTGCGCAGGCCCAGGCCACGGACGGTGGCGCGGTGCGACTCTTTCGTGCCGATCGGGCTGCGAACCAGCTGGATCTTGACGGTTTGTGGGTTAGCCATGAGGGGACTCCGATCAGGCCGCGAACAGGTCTTCGACCGACTTGCCACGCTTGGCCGCCACTTCCGAAGGGGTGGTGGAGTTGCGCAGCGCGTCAAAGGTGGCGCGGACCATGTTGTAGGGGTTGGTCGAACCGTGGCTCTTGGCCACGATGTCGGTGATGCCCATCACTTCGAAGACGGCGCGCATCGGGCCGCCGGCGATGATGCCCGTGCCCTTGGGGGCCGGGTGCATCATGACGACCGCGGCACCGTGGTGGCCGGTCACGTTGTGGTGGATGGTGCCGTTCTTCAGCGACACCTTGGTCATGTTGCGGCGGGCTTCTTCCA
>JBMSOD010000264.1:0-3499 GCA_049422085.1 Burkholderiaceae bacterium | reverse complement strand
CCTGCAAGACCGGGGCCGACAGGAATGCCGTGCGCCCCTCATTGATGATCTTTTCGTAGACGCCGCTGTCACGCTGCCCAAGTGCAGCGCACCGGGCTTTTTCCGGCGCGATATAGGCCGAGATGGGGGCTACCCCATCAAGACGGCGCAGTCCCAGCGGATGTCCGCCGTCGTCGCAGACCACGATCGTGACCGCCCATTGATTGCGTTGCGCCTCGGCGGTAGCGGCATCCAGGATGCGGGCGACATCGGCGGCCTGAAGGACGGATTTGGTCAACATGAATGGACTCCTTCGAAGGGTTTGAAAGTCAGGAAGAAAGCTCGCGGGCGGCTCGCAGCGCCTGTTGATGGCCTCGCTCGACATCGATGCCACGTAACAGCCACAGACCCAGTACAAATGACACACCAGTCACCAGGATTGCAATGCGATGATTGCCCTGGGTCATCCAGGTGATGCCGCCATAAACCAGCGGACCGATCACTGCTGACAGCCGTGTCGCCAGAGTCCAAAGCCCGAAGAACTCGGCCAGTTGACCCGGCGGAATCAGATAGGCTGCGAGTGCCCGCCCGCATGACTGGCTCGATCCCATGCACAGACCTGCGATCACGGCAGCAGCCCAGAACATCGTCGGTCCCTGGGCAAAGGCGGACATGAGGCCCATGACCAGCCAGCCCCAGAGCGTGATGGCCAGCGTGCGCTTGTGTCCGAGGCGATCCTGAACATGACCGAAGACAAAGGCGCCTAGCGCAGCGGCAATGTTCACCAGAAAGATCAGCATCATGGTCTGCTCTCTGGAAAAGCCCATGGCCTGCTCGGCGTAGATCGCCGAGATCGCAATCACCACCGAGATCCCTGCAAAGTAGGCTGTGCCGCATGCGAGCAGCCGCCAGAAGTCGGGAAACGCCCTGGCCCTGGACAAGGTCGCAATCACCTGACGCATGGCCCGCGACTCGCCACCAGTACGGGCCTGACTTCGCTCGCGCAGCACCAGAAAGGTCGGCAGACTGGCCAGGGCGAAGAGCACAGCCACAATCAGCATGGTGGTCGGCACCGCCTCAGCACCCGTCTGGCCGCGTGAGGGTGCGCTCAGCACCCAGGCCAGACCGAGCCCCAGCGACAACATGCCTCCGAAAAATCCGAAACCCCAGGCCCAGCCACTGATCTGACCAAGACCGGAGGGCCGGGCGAGTTCGGGCAGGAACGCGGCCGCCACGGCTTCTCCGACTGCAAAGCAGAAGTTGGAAAATGCCACCAGCCCCATGGCCAGGGCGACATCGCCAGCCCCGCATAAGTAGAGTGCGGCTGTGCTCACCACACAGCCCACCGTGGCCAGCGCCATCAGGCGCGTTTTGGCTGCATGCCGGTCTGCCCAGGCGCCAAGCCCCGGCATCAGCAACGTGACCGACAGGTTCGACACCGCAAGCGCCACTGTCCATGCAAAGGTGGCCCAATGAGCATCTGCAGCCACGACCCCGACAAAATAGGCATTGAAAACCGCGGTAATCACGACGGTCACATAGCCCGAGTTGGCAAAGTCATAGCCTGCCCAGGCCATCACCTCCCGACGGCGCACCCCGGGTTGAAGCAGGCCGGATCGTTGGGAATCAAAAGCCGTCATGAGTGTCCGTTGGGGGGGCGATCCCCATCAGGGGGCGATGGCACGTGGCCGCATGGAAAAGGCCGCGCACGATACCATCAGAAATATCCGCGCATCGCATACCAGAGTGTGCCCGTCCATTCATGCAGACAGAGGGCGATCAACTCGGCCTCCTGCGCACTTGGCAGGAAGTCCCGCAGAGCCCAGCCTCCTGGTCGGCTGCCCATAAAACCATGTGGGGCTGGCGTGACACGCAACCCTGCCACGGCAAAGGCGCGCTCCGCACGCGGCATGTGATACGCCTGGGTCACCAGGATCACCCTCGCGACACCTTCCTCCCTGAGCATTGCAGCGCTCATCCGGGCGTTATCGGCAGTATCTCGAGAATGATCCTCGACCCAGCGCACCGGAACACCAAAATTCTCTCGTAGGGTGTCGCGCATCAGGTGGGCTTCGGCATGCTTCAGTCCCTGAGGCACCCCGCCCGAAACCAGCACGGGAAGTCCGGTGATGCGAGCGATCCGGGCGCCTTCCACCACCCGCTGGAGAGTCGCCTGCTTGAGCCGCTCGCGACCGGCTGCGCTTGCTCCATCTTTGACCGATCCGCCGCCCAGGATCACAACCGCCTGAGGAGAATTCTCCATCACCTCGGATTGCGCTGGCTCCCAGCGGGTCAGACCCTGCTCCAGACGCAAAGCAAGCAGGTCGGCCACGGCTCCAATCGAACTGAAATAGCCAAGCAATAGCCCAAGGGACAGGAGGCTCAGGCCACGCCTGTGCGTTTTTGTGGGTTTCTGAAGTCTGTCGAAATCGAATGACACCTTGGACCGACGTCCCGACCAGGCAATCATCAAGAGCCCGACTAAAGACATCATCCAAGGCAAGGCAGGCGGCATCAGCAAGGTGCGCACAAGCACCTTGAAATCGAATCCATCCAAAGGGGACTCCGGGTGTAGCCAGCAGCGAAGGCTAGACTCTACCCATGCATCCCTTTTCCCGGCTCGATCCAGAGGCCATTCTTGATGCGCTGATGGCGCATGGCTGGCAGGCCGATGGCCGCCTGCTCGCACTGAACAGCTATGAGAACCGCGTCTACCAGATCTGGCTGGATGACGGGGAGATTGTGGTGGTGAAATTCTATCGGCCAGAACGATGGACCGATGCCCAGATCCTTGAGGAACACGACTGGAGCGCACTGCTGCAAGAGCGCGGTCTGCCCGCGGTCGCTCCGCTGCGTCGAGACGGCCAGACCCTTCATCACCATGATGGATGGCGCTTTTCGGTCACACCCCGACGGGGCGGACGCGCCCCCGAGCTCGATGATCCTCTGGTTCTGGAGCGCTTGGGCCTCCTGCTCGGACGCATGCATGCACTGGGCGGACGCCCACTGTTTCGGCACAGACCCGAACTCGATCGACAAAGCCTTGGCATCGAACCAAGGAACTGGCTTCTCGAACATGAGGCCATTCCGCAATCGCTGCTCCCGGCCTGGCGCGCCGTCACCGAGGCCTGTCTTCAGGCGGTCGATACCGCCTTTGCCGAACAGGCGGGTCTGCGTCGCATCCGGCTGCATGGTGACTGCCATGCCGGCAATGTCCTGTGGACGGATCAGGGCCCGCACTTTGTGGACTTCGATGATGCACGCAACGGGCCTGCCGTTCAGGATCTCTGGATGCTGCTGTCAGGCCATCCCGAGGAGATGCAGATCCAGATTGCACCACTGCTCAGGGGGTACCAGCAGGCCTGCGATTTCGATGGCCGCGAGCTCGCGCTGATCGAGCCCTTGCGCACCCTGCGCCTGATGCATTACAGCGCCTGGATTGCGCGGCGCTGGAGCGATCCCGCCTTCCCGGTCGCGTTTCCATGGTTCGGTAGCGAGCGCTACTGGCAGGACCGCATCC
>JBMSOD010000263.1:0-3517 GCA_049422085.1 Burkholderiaceae bacterium | reverse complement strand
TCAGGGCTATGCCTGGAGTGTGGAGTACACCGACGATCCGCATCCGCGCAACACCTACTGGGAGATGTACGGCATGCCCATGTTCGACCTGCAGGACGCCGCCGGCGTCCTGATGGAGATGAACGCCTGCCGCAAGACCTTTCCCAGGCACTACATCCGCCTGATGGCCTTCGACTCGACGCGCGGTGTCGAGACGATCGCGATGAGCTTCATCGTGAATCGTCCGGAGCGTGAGCCTGGCTTCATGCTTGAACGCCAGGAGATCGAGGGCCGTTCGATGCGCTACAGCATTCGCGGCTATGGCGCGCAGCAACCGGAAGGCGAACGCTACGGCGCCTGACCCGGCGTCTCTGACCTCCCTGACGCGCCAGACTGTATGTGCCTGACGCGTCGACCTGCCCTTGAACTGATTCGACCTGCCTGAGGCCTGCCTTGAACGCACCGCTCTACCGCATCCCCGGCCCCTCGACCGAGGCCGCTACCACGGCTGAATCCGGGGCGTCGCAGGCCGAGGCCGCACCCCCGCCGCGCACGGTGGCCCAGGTGCTGGCCAGCAGCCAGGTCGAGTCGGTGATGGATGAGCTCGATGCCGAGCTCATTGGCCTGAAGCCCGTCAAGACCCGCATCCGCGACATCGCCGCGCTGCTGGTGATCGACCGGCTTCGGGCCCTGCATCAGCTGGCCGCGCAGGCCCCGTCGCTGCATATGTGCTTCACCGGCAATCCGGGCACAGGCAAGACCACGGTCGCCCTGCGCATGGCGCAGATCCTGCACAAGCTGGGCTATGTGCGCAGGCCGCAGGTGGTCAGCGTGACGCGCGACGATCTGGTGGGTCAGTACATCGGCCATACCGCGCCCAAGACCAAGGAAATCCTCAAGAAGGCCATGGGCGGCGTGCTCTTCATTGATGAAGCCTACTACCTCTATCGCCCGGAGAACGAGCGTGACTATGGTCAGGAAGCGATCGAGATCCTGCTTCAGGTGATGGAGAACCAGCGCGATGACCTGGTGGTGATCCTGGCCGGCTATCGAGACCGGATGAACACTTTCTTTCAGTCCAATCCGGGCATGAATTCGCGCATTGCCCATCACATCGAGTTCCCCGACTACACCCCCGACGAGCTGCTCGAGATTTCGGCGCGCATGCTCAGTGCAGCGCAGTATCGCTTCGGCGAAGGCGCACGCGAGGCCTTTGCTGCCTATCTTGAGCGACGCATCCGTCAGCCGCACTTTGCCAATGCCCGCAGCGTGCGCAATGCGCTCGACCGGGCGCGCTTGCGCCAGGCCAGCCGCCTGTTCGCCGATCGCGATCGCGAGCTGAGTGCAGAAGACCTCAGCACCATCGCCCCCGCCGACATCCTGGCCAGCCGGGTCTTTGCCTGAGCACAGCCCCCTTTCACTTCTGCGCCGCACTGCGCCGTTCTGTTGAACCGATTCGTCCCTGGAGCCCGCCATGCCCGAGTCCAGCCTTCGAGCCCTGATCTTCGATGTCGACGGGACCCTTGCCGATACCGAGAGTGCCCATCGCGCGGCCTTCAATGAAGCCTTTCGTGACGAGGGACTGAACTGGCACTGGTATGAGCCCCTGTATACCCGCCTGCTGCGCATCTCCGGAGGCAAGGAGCGCATCGCCTACTTCATGGATGAACAGGGCCAGGGGCCCGCAGCGCAGACCGACGAACGCGACGCCCTGATCACCCGTCTGCATGCACGCAAGACAGCGGCCTACGACCGCCGGGTGCGTCGCGGTGCAGTGCCTCTTAGGCCGGGCGTGCAGGCCCTGATCGAATCAGCACTGAGTCATGGACTGCGGCTGGCCATCGCCACCACCACCACGCCAGCCAATATCGACGCGCTGCTCGAGCCGGCCCTGGGCCAGGATTGGGCACGTCGTTTCGAGGTGATCGAGCATGCCCAGAGCGCCCCGCGCAAGAAGCCCGACCCTCAGGCCTACCTGCAGGCGCTGGCCCGGCTGCAGCTCGATGCCCAGGAATGCCTCGCCTTCGAAGACTCGGCCAATGGGCTGCAGGCCGCCTGCGCGGCCGGCCTGGCCACCCTGGTCACGCCCACCCGTTTCACTTCCGGGCAGGATTTCACACACGCCTTGCGCCAAATGCCCAACCTACTCGGTGTGACGGTGGGCGATCTGCGCCACTGGCATGACAGTCTGAAGGTCGCGGCCTGAGTTCGACTGAATTCAACTGAATTCGACCGAGCCCGGCGATCCGGCCCCGAAAAAATTCCTCCTCCTGCGCGCTCCCATCATGCCTCTAAGCCATCGCTGGACCCTCACCCGCTATCTGATCGAGGAGCGACGCCGCTTCCCCGGCGCCAGCGGGGATCTCAACGCCCTGCTTCTGGATGTCTCGCTGGCCTGCAAGGCGATCGCGCGGCTGGTCGCCATGGGTAATCTGGGAGACCCGGTGCCGGCCCTCTCGCCGGAGACAGCCAACCCGGCGGCCGAAGTGGCATCCAGCGTGGCCGGGGCGGTCATGCAGTCCATCGGTCAGGCCATCGGCGGTCAGGTCAATGTTCAGGGCGAGGTGCAAAAGCCCCTGGATGTTTTGAGCAACGAGGTGTTCATCCGCATGAATGAGTGGAACGGACACCTCGCCGGCCTGGCCTCGGAAGAAATGGACGAGCCCCGCCAGATTCCAAAGGCTTATCCGCGCGGCAAATACCTGCTGATCTTCGACCCGCTCGATGGCTCTTCCAACATCGACGTCAATGTCTCGGTGGGCAGCATCTTTTCCATCCTGCGTGCGCCTCAGGACGTGATCGACAGCGGGCGCGACGTTGTCGAGACCGACTTCCTGCAACCGGGCGCCCAGCAGATCGCTGCGGGCTACGCGATCTACGGACCCGCCACCATGCTGGTCCTGACTGTCGGCAATGGCGTGGCTGGCTTCACGCTCAATCCGAATCTGGGCGAGTTCGTCCTCACCCACCCCGAGATCCGGGTGCCGGCCGACACGCAGGAATTCGCGATCAACTCTTCCAACAGCCGCTTCTGGGAGGCCCCCATCCGGCGCTATGTGGATGAATGCCTGGCCGGTCGTACCGGCCCGCGCGGCAAGGACTTCAACATGCGCTGGATCGCGAGCATGGTGGCCGAAGCGCATCGCATCCTGATGCGCGGCGGCGTGTTCATGTATCCGCGTGACACCAAGGACCCGACCAAGGCCGGCCGACTGCGTCTGCTCTATGAGGCCAATCCGATCGGCATGATCATGGAACAGGCGGGTGGCCGCTGCAGCACAGGTCGACAGGCCATGCTGCGCGTGCAGCCCAGCGAGCTGCATCAACGCATTCCCTTGATCTTTGGCTCGCGCAACGAGGTCGAGCGCATCGAGCGCTATCACCAGGAACCGCTCGAGCACGGGCTCGAAACCCCGCTCTTTGCTGAGCGCGGACTTTTCAGAGACTGAATTTTCATCCCATCGCCATGTCCGAACGTCATCCCATCATCGCCATCACCGGCTCCTCGGGGGCCGGTACCTCCTCGGTCACCCGCACC
>JBMSOD010000262.1:0-3539 GCA_049422085.1 Burkholderiaceae bacterium | reverse complement strand
ACTGATCCGCTTGAGCGAAGCCTCGAGGCCCTGCTGCGCGACTGCAAAAAAACGCGCGCAGTAGGCATAGACCACCGCAAAGGCGCTCCCACCCAACAACAGCCCGGACCAGTGCCCAGGTCCATTGTCCCAGGCCGCAATGACCGCGAGCAGGCCCACGCCCATGACCACTCCTGGAATCGCATAGCCTGATCCCGAGACTCCCGCGGCGGCATTGAGCCACCGGGCCGATGACAGGCGCAGGGCGTAAGCCACGGCCAGCGCACCAGGCACGGTGATGATGACTGCCAGACCCGAGAGCAGACCGGTATGGGTCATCCACTGCAACAACCGAGCATCCACACTGGCGCCGTCCATCCACCAGCTGCGAAGCAAAAGCCCGGTGGGCAGAACAAACCCCAGAAAGACAGGCAACGCACAGGCCAGGGTCGCAAGCACGGCCCTGGTGCCACGCAATTCGGCACGCTGCGCCGGTCGTTGACCCCGTGCGTGAAACGCCATTCGACCTCGCTGCCTGCGCTCCAGCCTGACAAGCACGATCACCACCACCAGCAGGATCAGGGCCAGTTGGGCTGCGGTGACCCGGTCTCCCATGGACTGCCAGGCCCGGTAGATGCCTGCGCTGAAGGTATCGACTGCAAAAAAGCTGACCGTACCGAAGTCGGCCAGCGTCTCCATGGTGACCAGGGCGATTCCCGCGGCAATTGCCGGTCTGGCCACCGGCCATGTCACGCTCCACCAGACGCGCACCGGCGACAGCCCGAGAGAGCGGGCCGCATCCGCAATATTCGGATTTCGCTCGGCGAAGGCATTGCGGGCGAGCATGTACACATACGGATACAGCGCCAGCGCCAGAAAGAGCGCCGCCCCTGGAAGCGAACGCACTTGAGGAAACCAGTACTCGCCCACATCCCACCCTGACCAGGAACGAAGCGTGGTCTGCACCAGGCCGCTCGTGTCCAGGGCTTCGGT
Source organism: Burkholderiaceae bacterium (assembly GCA_049422085.1). Lineage (GTDB taxonomy): Bacteria > Pseudomonadota > Gammaproteobacteria > Burkholderiales > Burkholderiaceae_E > UBA4615. The sequence goes on along the minus strand of JBMSOD010000262.1, from coordinate 2,567 downwards.
GTAGGCGTAGGCCATCACGAAGGCAGGCATCGCAAGCGGCAGGATCAGCCCCACCTCCAGCATCGAGCGCCCGGGAAACTCCCATGCCGCGACCATCCAGGCGGTGCCCACACCCATGAGCAGAACGAGCAGACAAACGCCCGTGACCAGGAGGACGGAAGTCAGCGCATAGGTTGGAAGCACCGTCTGAAGAAGGTGTGACCAGGTTCCGCCATCAGTGGCGCCCTCCATCATGGAGCCAGGCTGACCTGAGACGGCAACCAGCGCCATGACCGGTGCGATGATCACCAGCGCGACCACCAGCGCGAACAGCGCAAGACCCGACCCTGCACGGGCCGTCAGGAGTCCCGTGCCAACCGGTGGCACGGGCCCGGTTCGCTTCACACCGCTGCGTGAATAGGGAGTGTTGGGATTAAGATCGCCGCTCATGGATGAATCGGGCGTTCATGTCATCCTGATCGAAGCCCGACCCGACATTGTGCCTGCTGTGACTTCCCGGTCTTCCTCTTCCGCCGACTTTTCTGCCCGCGCTCTGGAATCCTGTGCCCTGAAGGTGAGGGACTTGTGCGTCCGTTTCGAAGGCCCGACGGGCCCGAGGGAGATTCTGAAAAACCTCACTTTCCAGCTGGCGCCCGGGGAGATCGGCAGCCTGCTCGGCGCGTCGGGCTGTGGCAAGACCCCCCCCCTCAGGGCCATCGCTGGCTTTCTGCAGCCTTGGCATGGCGAGATCATGATCGGATCCGAGGTGATCGCCAATGCGGCAATCAGCGTCGCGCCCGAGCACCGTGGCGTGGGGGTGGTCTTTCAGGATTACGCCCTCTTTCCGCATCTGACACTTGCACGAAACGTCGCCTTCGGGCTCACACGGATGTCCATAGAACAGCGCAATGCCCGTGTGGGCCAGCTGCTCGAGATGGTCGGCCTGAGCGGCTCAGCCGATCGCTACCCCCACGAACTTTCGGGCGGACAGCAGCAACGGGTCGCCCTGGCTCGCGCACTGGCGCCCTCCCCTTCGGTCTTGCTGCTGGACGAGCCGTTTTCAAGCCTTGACCCCGATCTTCGCGAACAGCTTGCGCTTGACTTGCGTGAACTCCTGAAAAGTCAGGGAACCACCGCGCTGCTGGTGACGCATGACCAGTACGAGGCCTTTGCGATGGCCGACTCCATCGGCGTCATGGAACAGGGCCGTATCGCGCAGTGGGACGATGCCTGGAGGCTCTACCATCAGCCTGGCACCCGCAGCGTCGCCGACTTTGTCGGTCAGGGCGTGTTCATGAACGGTCGGTTGCAACGATCGGGAGAGCAGCTTTCGATCGAGTTCGAACTGGGCAGCTTGCCAATCCACGATCCGGGTGACGCCCGACAGGCGCAGGCCTGCGCTGGGGATGATGGCCGTTTGCAGGTGTTGCTGCGTCCAGATGATGTGGAACACGATGACGAGAGCCCCGTTCAGGCCCGCGTCCTCAGGCGTGCATTCCGCGGTGCGCAGTTTCTTTACACACTCGAACTTGCGAGCGGCCAGCGCCTGCTTGCTCTGGTGCCCAGTCACCATGATCATCGCATCGGAGACCCGATCGGCATCCGGTTTACAGCCGACCATATTGTGACTTTCGCCTGCCCCTGACCCGGCCCGACATCGGGGCAAGACGTGTCAAGACGGGGCATCTCAGGCTGAGTGCTGCCCTGCGTTGTCAGGCAGCATCGACGCAAGAGTCAGTGGCTGATGCGGGGCGACCGCTGCATGCGTCGCATATGTGCCATGAAGAGCGTATCCATGAAGGGCTGCATCTGAGCAGCACTCAAGCCGACGGCCTTCGCACCCACATCGAGGGTCTGCTCAAGGGCAGGAATGCGCTGTGCAAGCTGATCCCGTCCGACGTCACGCTGCTGTTCATTCAGGGTCCAGATCAACTCATCGACAGCATCTAGCGCCTGCAGAAAACGCGGACTGTTCCGTCCATCGCGCAGCACGTCCGTCCTGAGGTGTCTTAACCAGACATCGTGCAGAAAATCCCGAACCGGCTCGGGCAGGGCATGCTCCGCGATCTTTCGCTGCAGCAGATCGGTCACGACGCGGGTCGCCTGATGCTCGCGTTCGCGCGAGGGGCGGCGCAGCAGATCCCTGCGGTTGATCGATGGATCGCCCCGCGGACTGGAGACCAAGGGTCCGGGATCGGAGGGTGCCGCGATGACCGGATGGGGAGAAGGCCGGACAGGCTCGGGAGCGACAAGCCTCAGGGATTGCTCAACCAGTTCGGGCCAGGACTCGAGGACAACTGCCCGAAGCACCGTCTGCACACCTCGAACCTTCAGTTCAGGTTCGATCGCACCAACCGCGCACAGACAGAACCATGCCATGGCCAGGCGGGCTTCAAGATCCGGGGACAGGCGAGGCATCCGGGACTCCAGCGGCCGAATGGCGATCAGGAGTTCTTCGGCCAGGATGCTGACGCCGCCGACCTCTCCCTGTGTAATGAGGCGGTCGGCGGCGAAGGAGACGCTCGAGAAACCCAGGCCGAGACCCGCGCGCTTCCACGCGAGGGCCGGGCCGCCCGCAGGCCACTGCT
>JBMSOD010000261.1:0-3541 GCA_049422085.1 Burkholderiaceae bacterium | reverse complement strand
ACGATCTCAAAGGCCAAGGCTGTCCTCGACCTCGGCCAGTGAAATCACCTTGCGGTTTTTTCGTGCTCTCGCCTCAGCCAGGTAGTAATCCTCAAGATCGTCGATGAACTCGAGAATGGCTTCCCGGGCGAGAGCAGTCTTTGTCAGACCGCTTTCAAGCGCGAGTTGACTCAGGCGCTCTTCGATGTCCTTGGGCAGTCGAATGGCAAGCATTGCGAACCTCCGTTGCTATACATGTATATCGTACAGAGGCCACGGGAATTTCGCTATCGAGGACCGCTTCTGGCGCACCTGCAGCGCCAGCACGCTCAGGGCTTGCGCCGTGAAGCCCTCAAGCCCTCCAAGCCCTCACCCCGCCACCACCACCCCCGCCGCAGCCAGCTGCTTCACCTCTTCAGCCGACAGCCCCAGCAGCGTATTGAGCGCTTCGGCCGTGTGCTCGCCCAGGCCTGGCGCGGGCGTGCGCACCGAGCCCGGGGTCTTGCTCAGACGCACTGGCGCATTGGCCATGATCACCTTGCCCGAGCGCGGATGGTCCATGGTGAGCAGTGCCTGGCGGGCCGCCACCTGCGGATGGTCGACCACCTGGCCGATGTCATTGACCGCGCCCACCGGAATGCCCACATCGAGCAGGATGCGCTCCCACTCCTCGTAGGTCTTGGTGAGCATGGCCTCCTGCACGATGTTGATCAGATCGACGCGGTTGGCCACGCGCAGCCGGTTGTTGGCAAAGCGCGGGTCGCTCAGCAGATCGGCTCGGCCGATCACCGGGCAGAAGATCTTCCAGAGCTTTTCGCTGCCCACCGCAATGGCCAGATCGCGCGACTTGGTGCGCAGGGTCTGGTAGGGCAGCAGGGCCTTGTAGGCCGTGCCCATGGGCTTGGGCATTTCGCGGTCCACGCCATAGGAGGCCACCAGCGTGTTGAGCAGACCGAGCTGACCTTCCATCATCGACATGTCGATGCGCTGGCCCACGCCGGTCTTGTCCTTGACGCGCAGGGCCAGCAGGATGCCGTAGGCGGTGTACATGCCAGCGGCCATGTCGGCGATCGACACACCGCAGCGCACGCCGCCTCGGCCGTCTTCTTCGCCGGTGATGCTGATCATGCCGCTCTCGGCCTGCAGGATGAGGTCCATGGCCGCGCGTTCGCGATAAGGGCCGTCCTGGCCAAAGCCCGAGATGGACGCATAGATGATGCCGGGGTTGCGTGCGCTGACCGCTTCATAACCGAGCCCGAGTTTTTCCAGCGCACCAGGGCGGAAGTTCTCGATCAGTACGTCGGCCTTTTCGATCACCTTGAGGAAGAGCTCCTTGCCCTTGGGGTCCTTGAGGTTGATCGACAGGCCCTTCTTGTTGCGATGCAGGGACACGAAGTAGGCTGACTCTGCCCCGCCCGTTCCGGCTGCGGCGCCCCAGGCGCGGGAAATGTCGCCGCCATCGGGCGACTCCAGCTTGTAGACCTGCGCGCCATAGTCGGCCAGCATGGTCGAGCAGTGCGGGCCGGCCAGGGCATGCGAGAGGTCGATCACAACCACATCTTCAAGCGGCATCTTCATTTCGGGTCTCCTTGATTTTTGATTCGGTCTGTCGCGTTCAGGGCCGTCCGAACTGCAACACGCCGTCTTCGATCGGCGCTTTTTTCAACAGTTCGACATCACGCTTGTAATTCTGCTCTGTTCGCCAGGGTGCGATCTCGCCCTGTTTCGGAAATCGATCGAGCGCACGCTGAAAGTAGCCGGACGAAAAATCCACCCAGGGCGCCGTGGGCACCGTCTGCACGGGCGGCTTGGGCATGACCCAGGCGGTGTTGGTCTGGCGCATGTGCTGCAGCAGGCGGCCCACATAGGCATTGACCAGATCAGCGCGCAGCGTCCAGGAGGCATTGGTGTAGCCAAACACCAGGGCGAGGTTGGGAATGCCGCTCAGCATCAAGCCCTTGTAGGGCAGCGAATCACGCGGATCCACCGGCCGCCCGTCCATCGAGAGCGCAATGCCGCCCATGAACTTGAGCTCCAGCCCCGTGGCCGAGACCACCAGATCAGCCTGCAGCTCGCGGCCGGATTTGAGCCGGATGCCAGTCTCGGTAAAGGTCTCGATATGGTCGGTGACCACCTCGGCCTTTCCTTTACGGATGGCCTTGAAGAGATCCCCGTTGGGCACCAGGCACAGGCGCTGCTCCCAGGGTTTGTAGCGTGGCGTGAAGTGCGTTTGAACGTCATAGCCCTCGGGCAGCTGCTTGCTCACCAGCTTGAGCAGGCCGCGGGCAGCGCGCTCCGGGTTGTTGCGGCACATGCGATAAAACCAGGAGCCCATGGCCAGGTTCTTGGCCTTGGTGAGTCGATGCGCCAGTCCGGCGGGCAAAAAGCGCTGCAGCTGCTTGCCGATGGGGTCAATGGCCGGACGCGACAGGATCCAGGTGGGCGAGCGCTGCAGCATGGTGACCTGCTCGGCCTCTTGCGCCATGGAGGGCACCAGCGTGACGGCCGTGGCCCCGCTGCCGATCACCACCACGCGCTTGCCCTGCCAGGAAATGTCGGGCGTCCAGAACTGCGGATGCACCAGGCGGCCGCGATAGCGCTCCACGCCAGGGAACTCGGGCTGATAGCCGCGGTCATAGTCGTAGTAGCCGCTGCACATCAGCAGGAAGTTGCAGCGCAGCGCGCGCTCCTGCGGTGCTGCATTGCCTTCGGTGACCTGCAGGCGCAGGGTCCAGCAGGCGTCTTTGGACGACCAGTCGGCGGCGATCAGCTTGTGGCCATAGCGAATGCGCTCGTCGATGCGGTATTCGCGGGCCGTGTCTTTCAGGTAGGCCAGGATTTCGTCGGCTTCGCTAATGGCCTTGGGATTGGGCCAGGGCCGAAAGCCAAAGCCGAAGGTCTGCATGTCGGAGTCGGAGCGAATGCCGGGATAGCGAAACAGATCCCAGGTGCCACCCATGGCGCTGCGCGCCTCGAGGATGGCCCAGCTGCGTTCCGGGCACATGGTTTGCAGGTGATAGCCCGCGCTGATGCCGGAGATGCCGGCACCAATGACCAGGACGTCGAGATGTTCGGGAGTGTTCATGCCTTATGCGCCCAGTCTTCGAGGCTCAAGCCGCGAATGCGTCGAAATTCCTTCAGATTGTGGGTCACCAGCGTGGCGCCCAGGGTCAGCGCATGCGCCGCAATCCACAGATCGTTGCCGCCGATCGGCGTGCCCGCCGCCCGCAATCGGGTGGCGTGTTCGGCATGATACGAGCAGATGAGTGGGGATTCGGGAAGCAGCACAGGAATCACCTGCCGAATGGCCTCGAGCTGCGTCTTGACCTGCTCGGCTCGGCTGCTGCGCAGCGCGCCCAGGAGCAGCTCGGCCCAGGTGATCCAGGACATGCCCAGTCGGTCTTCGGGTTTGAGCCGATCGATCTTGCGCGCCACCGATTCTGGTGCGCCCTTCAGGATGTAGATCAGGATGTGGGTGTCCAGCAGAAACAGCCGGCCTAAGGGCTTCACAGCGCCTCGCGGTCCTGGATCGGGTCGGGCCGCGACCGTGCTTCTTCAAGCG
>JBMSOD010000260.1:0-3542 GCA_049422085.1 Burkholderiaceae bacterium | reverse complement strand
GACCAGTCGGGCGGACAGCGTGGCTGCGCGGCTGGCCTCATGCGCGGTGGCCGCATGCATGGCGCGCTCGCTTCGGGCCCGGCCGGTCAAGGGCGTGGCCTGATGGCCGATCAGGTCCTGGTGCTGAATGCGGGTTCGTCGAGCCTGAAGTTCGCGATTTATCCAACGCAGAACGACCCTGCAACGCAGAACGACCCCGCTTCTGGCACGCCCGGGCACGGGCCGAGCGGACTCGGGCCGCCAGGGCTCGCGCCGCCCTCACTGCGCGGCCAGATCGAAGGCCTCGGAAGCCGACCCAGTGTCTCAGCGATGCAGGGGCAGCCATGCAGGTCCTTTTCGAAGGCAGCGCCGGGATTCCCCCACTGGTTGAGCCCGGGAAACTCAAAGCCGTCGGGCATCGGGTCGTCCATGGCGGCACCGGGTTTCATGCGCCGGTGCGCATCACCAGCGAGGTGCTGGAGAAGCTTCGCGCCCTGGTGTCGCTGGCCCCCCTGCATCAGCCCCACAACCTCTCGCCGGTGCAAACCCTGCTCGAGCGGGATGCCACGCTGCCCCAGGTGGCCTGCTTCGATACGGCCTTTCATCGTACCCAGCCCATGAAGGCTGAGATTTTCGCTTTACCGCGCAGCTACTACGATGAGGGCATCCGTCGTTACGGGTTCCATGGCCTGTCCTACGAGCATGTGGCCCAGGCGCTGGAGACGCTCGATCCCGGGGCGCATGCGGGTCGCTGCATCGTGGCTCATCTTGGCAACGGGGTGTCGATGTGCGCTCTGCAGGGCGGACGCAGCATCGCCAGCACCATGGGGTTTACCGCACTCGACGGCTGCCCCATGGGCACACGAAGCGGCAGCATCGATCCAGGGGTCATCCTGCACCTGGCCCGTGCAAAAGGCATGTCGACCGACCAGATTGAAGACCTTCTCTACCGCAAGAGTGGTCTGCTGGGGCTCTCAGGCCTGTCCAATGACATGCGTGTGCTGCAGGCCAGCGATACGGCCGAGGCCCGTCTGGCCATTGAGGTTTTCGTCTACCGTCTGGTGCGTGAGATCGGCTCACTCGCAGCCGCGCTGGGCGGTCTGGATGCGCTGGTGTTCACGGCGGGCATGGGTGAGCACAGCGCAGAGATCCGTCGGGCGGTCTGCGAGCGACTCACCTGGTTGGGCGTGGTGCTTGATGAGTCGCGCAACCGCGCTCCGGGTGCAGGGGCTGTGCTGCTCTCGGCGGAACAGTCAAGGGTTCGGGTCTGGAGAATTCCGACGGATGAAGAGCGCAGGATCGCTCTGCATACCCTGAGCGTGGTCAGCGGCTGACCGGAACCGGGCTTGCGTCTGGGCGCGTACCGACGCTTGAGCGCGCGCCAGGGGCCGCGCTCACCATGCTGCCAATCCAGGCGTCGAGCGCATCAAGCACACGTGTGCTGGCCTCGCTGGCCGCCTGGGCCGCCCCACGGGCATCGCGGCTTGCCACATCCACAGCTTGATCAAAGGACCGACGCCCCAGCAAGGCTCGGCTGCGCCAGTCGATCAGTTCTGCCGAGATGCGCAGGTTTACCCGGCCCTGCGCCGCGCGGTCATCATGGGTGAGCTCATCGAGCCGCAACTGCAGCAGCCAGTCGCCCCGAACCCCCGCCACCGACTGCACCACCCCAGCAAAGCGCCCAGAACCTGCAAGACGCTGTTCGGCTAGGGCGGTCAGCCGCTTGCCCGGGCGCTCGCTCCAGTGGGCGAACTGGTAGTAGCCAAAGGCCTGACCATCGCGGGTAAAGACCATGCGATCGCTGTCATACAGCGCCGCAGCCGATGCGCTCCCGAGCATCAGCACGAGGCCAGAGGACGTTGCGGAAGGGGATACGCCGGGTCTGAGATCGTTGATCACATAGTAGGACGGGCTTTGAGGGCCGCCTGAGCCTGGCAGTGAACAGCCGGCCAGGCCAGCCAGCGCGACCATACCAGCCAGCGCGACCTTACCAGCCAGGTGAGCGAGCCCGGTGTCGATCCTCAAGATCATGCCCCGCATCTGTTGTCGCAACCTGGCCCGCATGACTTCCTTGCTCATGGTCTGTCTTCTCCCGGGCCCAGTTGTCGCGAGGACGGACCCAGCAGCGCCGCCCGCGGATCCTGCAGACGATCCAGGGCCCGGCTGATCAGCTCGATGCTGGCGCGCAACTCTTCAGCCGTGCTTCGCAATTCGAGCACCGACACATCGACCGCATCGCCCGAACGCTGGCTGAGTCTGCTGATCTCGCGATCCATGCTTTTCAGCGCGGCATCGACCGACTGTTCCAGGCGTTTGCCCGTCTCGGCCAGCGATTGAAGCGCCGTTCTCGAGTCGCGCAGGGTCTGTCCTGCCTCAAGACCGAGGGACTGGGCCGCGGTCATGGTCTGGTTGAAGGCCTGACTGGATTCACGAAACGCGGTGGCACTGGCCTGCAGGCTGCGCGAGGTCTGGTCGATCAGCGCGAGCCGCTGGTTCAGGCCCTCGGCCATCTGCCTGAGCGCCACCAGCGTCTGGGCAAGATTCTGCTGGTTTTGCGGCCCCAGGGTTTCAGCGAGGTAGCCCAGCACCTGATCCGCCTGCATGGCCAGGCGGGTCACCGAACTCGTGATCTGGTCGATGTCGGAGGTGCCCTCCGGAATGACCGGATAGCGTTCGCCTTCGGGCACGCGCGTGAGGGAGGGCCCAGGTTTTCCGGGAGTTTCGAGGTTGATTCGCGCGATGCTGGTGACAAAGTTGCGGGCCACCACGGCAGAGGTGTTTTCGCTCACCGGGGTTGCCCGGGCGACCCGCAGGGTGACCGATACCCGGTTGATGTTGTCGCGCGAGATGGTGTAGTCCTCGACCCGACCAACCTTGACTCCGCGCATGTTCACATCTGCACCGATCTGCAGGCCTTCGAGAGACTGGCGCTCGAAGTAGACGGTATAGAACTCGAAGTCGGCCTTGTTGCCGCTGCTGGAGAGCCAGACGAACGCGCCCAGCGCAGCCACCGCGATGGCAAGCAGCACCGTACCGATCAGCGTGTAACGGGCTTCAGGTTCCATGAGCAGTGAGCAGCTTGCGGGCAGAGAAATAGGATTGTATCCATGGGTCCTGTACTGCAGTGATCTGGGTGATATCGCCGTCGGCGATGACCCGACCCTGGCCAAGCACCACCACGCGACGGGCGATGCCCAGCAAGGTATCCAGATCGTGGGTGACCAGCAGGACCGTGATGCCCAGGTCCTGGTTCAGGAAGGTGAGCAGGGTATCGAACGCTCGCGCGGTGATCGGGTCCAGTCCGGACGTGGGCTCGTCCAGAAAGAGGATCTCCGGTTCAAGCGCAATGGCGCGAGCCAGCGCGGCGCGTTTTTTCATGCCGCCCGACAGCTCGCTGGGCATCTTGTGCGCGGCCTCGGCCGGCAGCCCGGCCAGCGAGAGCCGCAACTGGATCAGCGCATCCCGAAGTCCCTGGGACAAGGGCACATTTTCATCGAGCACCGCCGCAATGTTCTGTGCGACGGTCAGCGAAGAAAACAGGGCGCCTTCCTGGAACATCATGC
>JBMSOD010000259.1:0-3651 GCA_049422085.1 Burkholderiaceae bacterium | reverse complement strand
CCTCGATGATGCGCTTGGCTTGCGCGGTATTCATGGCGCGAATTCGTGAAAACGCTGTGCGTCGAACGGTGGGGCGTGATGCAGGACATCACGATCCCGGGGCGAAGACAGGCTCTGACCCGATACGGAAAAGCCTCGGTCGATAAGCCGCAGTCGATGAAAGATCAGTACCCTCGCGGGACCGGCAGCATGAGCCCTGTTTGAGACCGCACCCAAAACGGTACGGCATGCACGCATGGCGTCGGCAGCAAGCGAACCTGGTCCGGGCCGCTCTGGTCTGCAAGCCCGCGCTGATCTGCGAGCGCCCGAGGATACAGCCGACAAGCCATTCCCACAAGAAGATCGCTTCCCATGACCCGGGGCCAGACCATGTGCAGACAAAGCATCCCCTAGAATCTTCGTGAAGCAACGCCAAGGATTTTTACAGGATGGGCGCATTCAAGCACGTGACGCGTCACAGTCACCGAAAACTTACCGGGGGCGGGGAACATGCCCCGGCAGCCAGGCCTTTGCACATGCTGGCGGCAAAAGCCATGGCCGCAAGCGGACTGGCTCTGGCCTGTCTTGTCTTCAGCTGGAATGCGCAGGCCCAGGGCTCCAGCAACCTCAAGGTCAGCGCTGAAGAAGCAGGCGGTCATGCCGTGATGGCGGTGCTGATCGAACAGATTGCCCGCTGCAATGACGGCCCTATGCCCGAAGGATTTCATCGTGCGCTGACCCGGGCCAGACTGATCGAAGCCCGGGACTACGACATCAATGCCGAGCAATTCAGCTACGCGCTGCGTGCGCCCATGACGGTGGGCAAGGGACTGCGGGTCACCCATGTCGCGCTGCTGGGCCATGAAAACTCCGGATACTCCTGGGTCGGCCTGACCTTGGGCATGACCCCGACAGCAGCCGAGGCCGCGCTCAAGGCAAGCGGCTGGCCGGTCAGGGGGAAAGTCCGGGCCAAAAAGGAAACAGGAGAGTTTCTCGTCCGTCAACGTGCCCTGGTGCCCGCCATCAATATGAAGGGCTCAACAAATTGGCTATGCGGATTTGACGGAAACTGAGGTCAGGCTGTGACGCCGAACAGGCCGGCTGGTTGCGGGGGCAGGATTTGAACCTGCGACCTTCGGGTTATGAGCCCGACGAGCTGCCAGACTGCTCCACCCCGCGCCTGGAAGAACGAGATCATAGCACATCGCACTCTGTCCTTCCGCGCGACCGTGGCCTGCCACAGACGAGCCTGCGGCATACTCTGACCTTCGCGAGGGATCCTGATGAACTTCTGCTCCAGCTGTGGTCAGGCTGTGGTGCTCGAGGTGCCGGCGGGCGACAACCGCATGCGGCACTGCTGCAACCACTGCAACACCATCCACTACCAGAACCCCAAGATGGTGCTTGGCACCGTCACGACCTGGGAGTCGAAGGTCTTGTTGTGCCGCCGGGCCATCGAACCCCGGCATGGCTACTGGACTCTGCCAGCAGGGTTCATGGAAAACGGCGAAACCACCGCCGAAGGCGCGGCCCGCGAAACCCTGGAAGAGGCCGGTGCACGAATCGAACTCGGCGAAGTGTTCTCGATGATCGATGTGCCTCATGTCGATCAGGTGCACATGTTTTACCGGGCGAAGCTGCTGCATCTGGACTTCGAACCCGGCCCCGAGAGCCTGGAGGCGAAGCTGTTCGACGAGCATGAAATTCCCTGGGAGCAGATTGCCTTTCGCACGGTCGGCCAGACCCTCAAGTGGTTCTTTGAAGACCGCAAGGCTGGCCGGTTTGGCGTGCACACCAGCGAGATTCGCTGGAACCCGCCGCCCCCCCGTCCCTGAACAGGATTTGAGCAGATCTGAACGGCCTGGACTCTGCTCGCCCGACAGGCACAGTCACCCTACGCCCTGCAGTCCGTCCTTTCAGCCCAGCCTCCCATGACACTGCCCTGGGTCGAGCCACAGGACCCGCTGCCCCCGGCGCAGCAGGCCCGTCACTCGCCCGAAGGTCTGGTCGCAGCAGGCCGCGATCTTTCGGGAACACGTCTGCAGGAGGCCTACCGCAAGGGGCTTTTTCCCTGGTACAGCGCGGGGCAGCCCGTGCTGTGGTGGTCGCCGGACCCCCGCATGGTGCTGTTCACCGAGGAGTTTCGACTGACACGATCGCTTGCCAAGACCCTGCGCAAGGTGCGCCGCGGGGGCCGATGGCAGATCAGCCTGGATACCGACTTCGATGCGGTCATGCGCGAGTGCGCTGCCCCCCGGCCCGATCAGGACGGCACCTGGATCACGCCGCTGGTCCGCCGGGCCTATGGCGAGCTGCACCGGCAGGGCATGGCGCACTCGATTGAAGTCCGCGAAGACGGAGTGCTCATCGGCGGTCTGTACGGTGTCTCGATCGGCCGCATGTTTTTTGGCGAGTCGATGTTCACGCGCAAAAGCGACGCTTCGAAATGCGCCCTGGCCGTTCTGATTCACCTGCTGCGGCAGCTGCAGATGCCGGTGATAGACTGCCAGCAGGTCACAGCGCATCTGTCGTCCATGGGAGGCCGCCCGATCCGTCGCACTGAGTTCCTCGAACGGGTCGATCAGCTGACGCAAAAGACGCCACCCGACTGGACTGCCATCGCACCCGAGTTCCCTACTGACGCATGACGTTCCCTGCAAACGCATGACCCACCTCAAGGAACTGCCCTTTTCTGCGCTGCAGTTCTACGCGACAGCGCCCTATCCGTGCAGCTATCTGCCGGGTCATCAGGCGCGCTCGCAGGTGGCCACGCCCAACCATCTCATCAATGCCGATGTCTACAGCGAGCTGGTCCGCACAGGATTCAGACGCAGCGGCGTCTTCACCTATCGGCCGCACTGTGACGGTTGCCGCGCCTGCGTCCCGGTTCGGGTGCCCGTGGGCATGTTCACTCCCAACCGCAGTCAGCGACGGGCCAGCAGGAAACACAGTGCCCTGAAGGTCCTGATTGCCCGGCTCGGCTTTTCATCCGAGCACTACGATCTCTATCTGCGCTATCAGGCTGCCCGTCATTCTGGTGGTGGCATGGATCAGGACAGTCGCGATCAGTATTCGCAGTTCCTGCTGCAAAGCCGGGTGAATACCAGACTGGTCGAATTCCGGGACGATGCGGGCGTACTGTGCATGGTGTCCATCATCGACATCCTGGATGACGGGCTGTCCTCGGTCTATACCTTCTTCGACCCGGATGAAGCGCATGCAAGCTATGGCACCTGGAATGTGCTGTGGCAGATCGCACAGTGCCGTCAGCTGGGACTGCCCTACCTCTATCTGGGCTACTGGATCGATGGCAGCCCCAAGATGGCCTACAAGGCCCACTTCCAGCCCATGGAGCAGCTGATCGCGGGCCAATGGCAAAGGATGCCCGCGGCATGAGGCTGTACCGGCTGGTGCGTCCCGGGTTGTTTGCCATGCCGGCCGAGGCGAGCCATGACTTCGTCATCGACATTCTCGACTTCCTGCACCAGTGGCGACTGGTTCGTCTGACCTGCGGACGTACCGTGCAGGACCCGGTCGAACTGATGGGTCTGAAATTCATCAACCGGGTCGGACTGGCCGCCGGTCTCGACAAGAATGCCGACTACCTGGATGCGCTGGGTGCGCATGCGCGCGCGCGCGATTCCGCCCGCGCCGTTCCGGACTTCGCCCCAG
>JBMSOD010000258.1:0-3688 GCA_049422085.1 Burkholderiaceae bacterium | reverse complement strand
TAGCATCCTGAAGACCGTGATCGATGCGCAGCCGGACATGTCCTGTGTGGGTGTGGCGCAGGACCCTTATGTCGCACGAGAAATCATTCGCGAGCTCGATCCGGACGTCATCACGCTGGATGTCGAGATGCCGCGCATGGACGGGCTCGACTTCCTGGAAAAGCTGATGCGACTTCGTCCGATGCCCGTGGTCATGGTGTCTACCCTGACCGAACGTGGCGCCGAGACCACCTTGCGGGCACTGGAACTCGGGGCGATCGACTTTGTCGCCAAGCCGCGCCTCGGCATTGCTCAGGGCTTGCAGGAGATGGCTGTTGAGATCGCGGACAAGATCCGCATCGCTGCACGGGCTCGTGTCAGTCGCCGAACTGGCGCAGTGGCCGCGCCCCCGGTTGTGGCGGGGGTTTCCAGTGGACCGCCTCACACAGGGCGTCCGGTCCAGGGCGGCGCCGCAAGTGCTGTCCCCGCGGGCCCGCAAGGCGTGGCTGCAGTGGACAAGGCGCTGCCCACCCAGTATTCAAGAATCAGCACCGAGAAGATCATCGCGATCGGTTCTTCCACCGGCGGGACCGAAGCCCTACGGGAAGTGCTCAGCGTCATGCCAGCCGATGGACCGGCGGTGATGATCACCCAGCACATGCCACCGGGCTTTACCCGCAGCTTTGCTGATCGGCTCAACAGCCTGTGTCGCATGAGGGTCAAGGAGGCCGAGGACAACGAACGCGTTCTGCCCGGTCATGCCTACATCGCACCGGGCGGGCGCCAGATGCGAGTGCGTCGCAGTGGTGCCAATTACATGGTGCAGATTGATGACGGCCCGCCGGTCAATCGACACAAGCCTTCGGTCGATGTGCTGTTCCGGTCGATTGCCGAACATGTCGGCCGAAACGCGATCGGAGTGATGCTGACCGGCATGGGGCGAGATGGCGCTGATGCCATGCGGGTCATGCGTGACGCAGGCGCATGGAACCTGGCCCAGGATGAGGCGAGCTGTGTGGTGTACGGCATGCCGCGGGAAGCGGTTGCCGCAGGCGCGATCGACGAGATTCTTCCTCTTGGCAGAATCGCAGAGCAGATTCTTGCCAGACTGCGCGAGTCCGGTCCGATCCTGTCCCGGGTCTGAGGCCTTCAGGGGCTGAAGCGGGCGAGCAGCTGGGCCAGTGCATCTGCCATGGGTCGTTCAATCCAGGGCAGGCCGACCACCAGCAGCACCATGCCTGCGCCAATGGTGAGCGGAAATCCCACCGAAAACAGGCTCAGCTGCGGCGCAACCCGAGTCATCACGCCCAGCAGCAGGTTCACAAACAGGATGAGCGCCAGAAAGGGCGTCGCGATCAGCAGGCCGATTGCGAAAATTTCGGCGCCCAGGGCAATCGGATCAAAGCGGCTCGCGAAGGCAAACGGAACATCGCCAATCGGCAGCACAGAAAAACTTCGCAGCGTGGCCGCAATCAACAGCAGGGGGCCATTCAGGGCAATGAAGACCAGACTGGCCATGGTGTTCATGAAGCTTCCCACTGCATTGCCCTGACCGCCTTGCGGATCAAAGAAGCCTGCGAACGACAGGCCCATCTGCAGTCCAATGACCTCGCCTGCCAGATCGAATGCTGCGAAAGCGATCCGCGCGGAAAAACCGATCGCCAGCCCGAGCAGCACCTCCTGCGCAACGAAGCCGAGCGTTTCGAGGCTGATGATGGACAGACCGGCGGGAAGTCCGTCTGTCAGACCTGGGGCCATGGTTGCCGCGATCAGCAGCGCAAGACCGATCCGGGCCCGTGCCGGGACCGCGCGCATCGACAGCAGGGGCGCAGCGCTGAAAAGCGCCAGGATGCGCATGAAGGGAAGCAGGAAGGCAGCCAGCCAGGCCTGCAACTGGGCATCCGAGAAGACCGCCATGCGCTCAGTCCCGCTTCATGGCCTCAGCCCCCGGTCACGAACTGGGGAATCCCGGTCAGCGTGCGCTGCAGGTAATCGACCAGGGTCGTGATCATCCAGGGACCGGCAAGAATGAGGGTCAGTGCGACAGCCAGCAGTTTCGGAATGAACGACAGGGTCTGTTCGTTGAGCTGCGTGATGGCCTGAAAAAAGCTCACCAGCAGGCCGACCCCCAGCGCCACCAACAGCAGGGGAGCAGAGACGATGAGCATCATCTCGAGCCCCTGCCGGCCCAGGGTGATGACGGTCTCCG
Source organism: Burkholderiaceae bacterium (assembly GCA_049422085.1). Lineage (GTDB taxonomy): Bacteria > Pseudomonadota > Gammaproteobacteria > Burkholderiales > Burkholderiaceae_E > UBA4615. The sequence continues at coordinate 1,500 of JBMSOD010000258.1, read as the reverse complement.
GACTCATTGCCAGCTTCCCGTGTTGCACGGGCAAGGATCGATGGCGCCGTCTGACTTCTGAAGCCAGACCTGGATTCGCGCCAAGACAGGCCGCTTACCCAAAGCTGGCGACCAGGGAGCCCACCAGCAGCGTCCAGCCATCGGCCAGCACGAAGAGCATGAGCTTGAAAGGCAGCGCGACCAGCACTGGCGAGAGCATCATCATGCCCATCGACATGAGCACCGAAGCGACGATCAGGTCGACGATCAGAAAGGGGATGAAGATCAGGAATCCGATCTGGAAGGCCGTCTTGAGTTCACTGGTGACAAAGGCCGGGATCAGCACGCGCATTGGCGTCTTCTGGGCAGAGGTGCCGGGTTCGATTCTTGCGATGCGAGAGAACAGCGCAAGATCGGATTCCCGGGTCTGTCTGAGCATGAAGGCACGCAAGGGTTCGCTGCCCCGATCCAGAGCCGTCTCCAGATTGATGCTCTGGCTGGTGTAGGGCTTCCAGGCATCTTCATGAATACGATCGAGGGTCGGGCCCATCACGAACAGGGTCAGAAACAGCGACAGTCCGATCACCACCTGGTTCGGCGGAGTCGTTTGAAGACCCATGGCCTGACGCAGGAGCGACAGCACAATCACGATCCGGGTAAAGCTGGTCATCAGAAGCAGCACGGCCGGCAGGAAGGACAGCGCCGCGAAGGCCAGCATCGTCTGAATGGGCACCGAGTAGGTGGTGCCCCCGCCTGTGGACGGCGCCGCATTGACCGTGACGCCGGTCTGGGCCAGCGCAGGCAGTGCGTTCAGGGTCATGAGCAGGAGCAGTCCCGGCACTGCCAGCCTCATGGGGAACCGGAAGGCTCGATTCAGTGTCATGGGCGCTTCAGACGCGAGAGCAGTTCGGCAAACCCGTTGGCGGTCGGGGTCAGTCCGCGGACAGGCTCGGTATCAGTCCTGAAGCCGTCGCTCGGGGCGGTCTGAGCCATCTGCTGGAGGGTGTCCGGGGACAGGCCTGAGGTGTTGCCACCGGTCGCATCGAGTTCCGCGATCAGATTCACGGTCTGCGCGGTCACGCCCACCAGGAAACGCCGGCCTTGCACATCGATGATGGCCACCCGTTCACGCGGCCCGAGGGCCAGGCCCGAACGCAGCACAATGCCCTGCGATCCGGTGTTGAGCCCTCCCTGCAGTTTTTTCAGGACCCACATGACGGCCGGGATCATGGCGATCACCGCCACAAAGGCCAGCAGGGCGGGCCAGATGGAGGGCGCGCCGTTCACTGTCAGGTCCGACGCAGTCGGCGAACCCGCTCGGAGGGGGTCACGATATCGGTCAGCCGGATGCCGAACTTGTCATTCACAACGACCACCTCACCCTGCGCGATCAGACAGCCATTGACCAGCACATCCATCGGCTCGCCTGCAAGCGCGTCGAGTTCGATGACGGAACCCTGGGCCAGTTGCAGGATGTGTTTGATGGGGATTCGGGTTCGCCCGAGTTCGACGGTGAGCTGG
>JBMSOD010000257.1:0-3739 GCA_049422085.1 Burkholderiaceae bacterium | reverse complement strand
GGCCCACGCCTGAAGTGGAGTCCTTGTTTCGACGCTTCAAGCTCTCAGTGGCCTGCCCGCGCTATGACACCTTTGGTCTCACGCCCTTTGAAGCGGCGGCCTGCGGCTGCGCGCTGGTGTGCTCGCGCACCGGGGCCTTTGAGCAACTGGTGCAGCCCGGCGTCAATGGCGCGCTGGTTGATCCCGGCGATGCGCCGGGTCTTGCTCAGGCGCTGCGCGAACTCCTGGCCGACCCGTCAGGGACTGCGGCCATGGGCGAAGCGGCCCGCGCCCGCGTCACCGAGCATTTCAGCCTTCAGCGCGAGGCTGAAGGCATCGGCCGGGTGTACCAGCAGTTGTTCGACCGCGGCTGAGCCCTGAGGGGCCGCCGGCGCTTCTGGGGCTGCCGGCGCTTCTGGGGCTGCCGGCGCTTCTGGGGCTGCCGGCGCTTCTGGGGCCGCCGGCGCACCCGAAGCCTTCAGCCCCGGTCGAAGCGGGCCAGACGCTCGGCGATGATCTGATGCGCCTCGGCCATGATGCGGTCGATCAGTTCCTTGCAGCTCGGCACATCATGGATGAGTCCGGCCACCATGCCGCAGCTCCAGGCGCCGGCTTCCATGTCGCCGTCGATCATGACCTTGGGATAGATCCCGGCCACTTCATCATGAATGTCGTCGATGGTGAGCGCCGGGCCCTTGGCCGCCTCGATCTCCTTGATGCGCTTCACGCCGCTGTTCATGAGCACCCGCTCGGTATTGCGCAGCGACCGCATGATCAGGGTGGTGTCGAGCTCGCTCGCAGCCACGATGGCCTGCTTGACGTTGTCATGTACCGGCGCTTCTTTGGTGGCAATGAAGCGCGTACCCATGTTCATGCCTTCAGCACCCAGCGCCATCGCGGCCACCAGGCTGCGGCCATCGGCCATGCCGCCCGAGGCCACGAAGGGAATCTTGAGGGTTTCGGCCGCACGGGGCAGCAGGATGAAGTTGGGCACATCGTCTTCGCCCGGATGACCGCCGCACTCGAAGCCATCGACGCTCACCGCGTCGCAGCCGATCGCCTCAGCCTTCAGCGAATGGCGCACCGAGGTGCACTTGTGGATCACCTTGATGCCAGCCGCCTTCATCTGCGGCATGTATTTTTCGGGGCTGCGGCCGGCGGTTTCGACCGCCTTGACTCCACCTTCGATGATGGCCTGGATGTACTCGGGATAGGGCGGCGCCGAAAAGGTGGGCAGAAAGGTGAGGTTCACGCCGATGGGCTTGTCGGTCATCTCGCGGCAGCGCGCAATCTCTCTGGCCAGCAGCTCGGGCGTGCGCTGCGTGAGGCCGGTGATGATGCCCAGGCCACCCGCATTGGAGACTGCCGCGGCCAGCTCGGCAAAGCCCACATAGTGCATGCCGCCCTGGATGATGGGATGCTCAATGCCAAAGAGTTCGGTGATGCGGGTTTTCATGATCGGTCTCCGGTGGGTTTGGAATACGGTGGGGTTGCGGCTTGCGCGCATTGCACGCATCGAGAGCCTTGTTCCCATCATGTGCATCTTACCGGCGGCGCGGTAAAGTTCCGGCCATGCGCAGCGCCGAACTCGAACTCCTCTCCCCCGCCCGCGATGCCGATATCGGCATTGCTGCCATCGATCATGGCGCTGATGCGGTCTACATCGGCGGACCCTCCTTTGGCGCACGCGACAAGGCCGGCAACAGCGTGGCCGATATTGCGCGGCTGGCCGCGCATGCGCACCGATATCACGCGCGCATTTTCGTCACGGTCAACACCATCTTGCGCGATGACGAGCTTGAGGGTGCGCGCCAGCTGGTCTGGCAGCTCTATGAGGCCGGTGCCGATGCGCTGATCGTGCAGGACATGGGCCTGACCATGCTGGATCTGCCGCCCATCCAGTTGCATGCCAGCACCCAGACCGATATCCGCACGCCGGAAAAGGCCCGCTTTCTGCAGGACGCCGGATTTGCGCAGATGGTGCTGGCCCGCGAACTCACGCTGCAGCAGATCGAGGCTGTGGCCAGGCAGGTGGATCGGGCGGTGCTGGAGTTCTTCATTCATGGTGCGCTGTGCGTGGCCTACAGCGGGCAGTGCTTCATCAGTCATGCCCATACCGGGCGCAGCGCCAACCGGGGCAACTGCTCACAGGAATGCCGCCTGCCCTACACGGTGCAGGATGCGCAAGGCCGCATCGTGGCCCATGACAAGCATGTATTGAGCCTGAAGGACAACAACCAGACCGAGAATCTCGCGGCCCTGGTGCGTGCAGGCATTCGCAGCTTCAAGATCGAGGGCCGCTACAAGGACCTTGGCTATGTGAAGAACGTGACCGCGCATTACCGTCAGCAGCTGGATGCGCTGATGGAGCGGGGCTGGGGTTCAGGCCCAGACGATCACAGCGATGGCTCGGACCAAGCGGGCCTGACGGGCCGGTCAAGCCTTACCGGCCTGCGCCCGTCTTCGAGCGGCCGCACGCGCCACTTCTTCACGCCCGACCCCGATCGCAATTTCAATCGCGGCGCCACCGATTACTTTGTGAACGGCCGCAAGGACGACATCGGCGCCTTTGATACACCCAAGCATGCCGGGCTACCGGTGGGCGAGGTGGTACGGGTGGGGCGTCAGGATTTCGAGGTGCTGGCGATCGATACAAGCGCTCGCCATGACCAAGGGATCGGGATCGACCCGTCAGACGCCTCCAGGCCGCAAGCCGTCTCCTTCAACAACGGCGATGCACTGACCTGGTGGGATCTGCAGGGCGAACTGCAGGGCGTGCCGGTCAATGTGGCCGAGCCGCTCGGCGCAGGCCGTTGGCGCATCGAGCCCAATGCAGACATCGCCTCGCTGAAAGACCTGCGCGTGGGCACGGCGATCAGCCGCAACCGAGACATGGCCTGGGAGCGCATGCTCGCCAAGCCTTCGTCGGAGCGACGGATTGGTGTGACCCTGCACTGGCAGGCCACGCCCGCCGGCTTTGCCCTTAGCCTGACCGATACCGACGGGCATATCGGGCAGGCAAGCCAGTCTCAGAAGCATGAACCCGCGAAGGATGCCGAGCGTGCGAAAGAGGCGCTGCGGGCACAGCTCACACGCCTGGGCGGCACCGAATTCGAAGCCGATGAGGTGATCATCGAAGCGAATGCCGCGGGCCTGTTCGTGCCGGCCAGTCTGGCCAATGCCCTGCGGCGCGAGGCGGTTGCAGCCTTGCAGACGGCGCGCGCAAAAGCCTTCCAGCGGCTCGCGCCGTTGCCGCCAGTGCAGCCACCCGTGGCTTACCCGGAAGACACCCTGAGTTATCTGGCCAATGTCTACAACCGTCAGGCTGCGGCCTTTTATGCACGCCATGGCGTCACGCTGATCGATTCGGCCTATGAGAGCCAGGAGACGCTCGGTGAAGTGAGCCTGATGATCACGCGGCACTGCGTGCGGGCGTCGCTCAGCCTATGCCCCAAGCAGGCCAAGGGCGTGACTGGCGTGCAAGGCACGGTGCGGGCCGAGCCCATGACCCTGCGCCATGGCAATGACACGCTCACCTTGCGCTTTGACTGCAAGCCCTGCGAGATGCATGTGGTGGGCGCCATGCGGCCCAATGTGCTGCGCGACTCGCGACGCGAGCGGGCCCTTGCCCAGGCCGAGGGCAGCCCCATGGTGTTCTATCGGTCGGTGTCGCGCGAGAGCACTAAATCCCGATAGGCATGCCAGGTGGCCAGCCCCAGCCAGGGGCCGGTGATCACCAGACCAATGAAGGCGGTCGCAA
>JBMSOD010000256.1:0-3739 GCA_049422085.1 Burkholderiaceae bacterium | reverse complement strand
CGACCGCGATCGCACCACAGGCGAGATCACGCCGCGGCCGATCCGCGCCGAGACGACGGTCGGTCGTGCCCTGATGTCCGAGATCCTGCCCAAGGGCCTGCCCTTCGCGCTGATCAACAAGGCCCTCAAGAAAAAGGAAATCTCGCGTCTCATCAACGCCTCCTTCCGCCGATGCGGTCTGCGCGACACGGTCATCTTTGCCGACCAGCTCATGCAGTACGGCTTCCGGCTGGCCACGCGTGCGGGCATCTCGATTGCCATCAACGACATGCTGGTGCCGCCCCAGAAGACCACGCTGCTGGCTGCGGCCGAAGCCGAGGTCAAGGAGATCGAGCAGCAGTACACCTCCGGCCTGGTGACCCAGGGCGAGCGCTACAACAAGGTGGTCGACATCTGGTCCAAGGCCGGCGACGAAGTCGGCAAGGCCATGATGGAGCAGCTTCGCGTGCAGAAGGTCACCGACCGGCACGGCAAGGAAGTCGATCAGGAGTCCTTCAATGCCATCTACATGATGGCCGACTCCGGTGCGCGCGGTTCTGCAGCCCAGATTCGTCAGCTCGCAGGCATGCGGGGCCTGATGGCCAAGCCCGATGGTTCGATCATCGAAACCCCCATCACGGCGAACTTCCGTGAAGGCCTGAACGTGCTGCAGTACTTCATCTCGACGCACGGTGCCCGAAAGGGTCTGGCCGATACCGCGCTCAAGACGGCCAACTCGGGCTATCTCACCCGCCGGCTGGTCGACGTCACCCAGGATCTGGTGGTGGTCGAAGACGATTGCGGCACCACCAACGGCGTGGCCATGCGGGCCCTGGTCGAAGGCGGTGAGGTCATCGAAGCCCTGCGTGACCGGATTCTCGGACGCGTGGCGGTGGCCGACGTGGTCAACCCCGAAACCCAGGAAACGGTCTACGAATCGGGCACCCTGCTCGACGAGGACGCAGTCGAAGCCATCGAGGCGCTGGGCATTGACGAAGTCCGTGTACGCACGCCGCTCACCTGCGACACCCGCTATGGCCTGTGCGCCAAGTGCTACGGACGTGATCTCGGCCGTGGTTCGCTGGTCAATTCCGGCGAAGCGGTGGGCGTGATTGCTGCCCAGTCGATCGGCGAGCCGGGCACCCAGCTCACCATGCGGACCTTCCACATTGGCGGTGCCGCCTCACGTGCTGCGGTGGCAAGCAGCGTCGAAGCCAAGTCGAACGGCATCGCCCGCTTCTCGGCCACCATGCGTTCGGTCACCAATGCCAAGGGCGAGCAGGTCATCATCTCGCGCTCGGGCGAGGTCATCATCCAGGACGATGTCGGCCGCGAGCGCGAGCGTCACAAGGTGCCTTACGGTGCCATCATGGCCGTGACCGCAGATCAGTCGATCCGCGCGGGCACCATCCTCGCGACCTGGGACGCGCTCACGCGTCCGATCGTCACCGAGCATGCCGGTACCGTGAAGTTCGAGAATGTCGAAGAAGGCGTCACCGTGGCCAAGCAGATCGACGAGGTCACCGGCCTGTCGACGCTGGTGGTCATCGACGCCAAGCGCCGGACCACGGCGACCAAGGGCCTGCGGCCCCAGGTCAAGCTGATCGGCGCCGACGGGCAGGAGGTCTGCATCCCTGGCACCGACCATGCCGTGACCATCTCCTTCCCGGTGGGCGCACTGATCACCGTGCGCGACGGCCAGGTGGTGGGTGTGGGTTAAGTGCTGGCCCGGATTCCGCAGGAGCCCCAGAAGAACCGGGACATCACCGGGGGTCTGCCGCGCGTTGCAGAGCTGTTCGAGGCCCGTGCTCCCAAGGATGCCGGCATGCTGGCCGAAGTCACCGGTACCGTTTCCTTCGGCAAGGACACCAAGGGCAAGCAGCGCCTGGTGATCACCGATGTTGATGGCACCGCTCACGAGTTCCTGATCCCCAAGGACAAGAACGTGCTGGTGCACGACGGTCAGGTGGTCAACAAGGGCGAACTGATCGTCGACGGCCCGGCCGATCCTCACGACATCCTGCGTCTGCAGGGGATCGAGGAGCTGGCCCGCTACATCGTCGACGAGGTCCAGGATGTCTACCGACTGCAGGGCGTGAAGATCAACGACAAGCATATCGAGGTGATCGTTCGCCAGATGCTGCGTCGCGTGCAGATCGTCCAGCCGGGTGACGCGCCCTTCATCACCGGCGAGCAGGTGGAGCGTTCCGAGATGCTCGACGAAAACGACAAGGCCATCGCCGCCGGCAAGATTCCCGCAACCTACGAGAACATCCTGCTCGGCATCACCAAGGCCTCGCTCTCGACCGATTCGTTCATCTCCGCAGCCTCCTTCCAGGAGACCACGCGGGTGCTGACCGAGGCGGCCATCATGGGCAAGAAAGATGACCTGCGCGGCCTCAAGGAGAACGTCATCGTGGGTCGCCTGATTCCTGCGGGCACCGGCCTGGCCTTCCATCGCGCCCGTCGCGACAAGGAATCGGTCGAGGCTCAGGAACAGCAGGCCCTCGCCGCGGCCGAAGCCGCCTTCATGAACCCCGAGGAGCTCGCTCGCCAGCAGCAGGAGCAGGCTGCCGCCGGGGTGGAGGGCGAACAGGCCTGACATTTGACGGCGGTCGACCGAACCGCTTATAATTTTCGGCTCTGTGGGATTTCGATCCCGGCGCTCTTTGCCTGCACCGTCCGCCCGGACGCCCCGCCCCGCGGGGCATCAGACCGGCGGCGGTGCGTCACAAAGGGCCCGGGGCCACGAAACCCCGGGCTTTTTTGTTTCTTATCCGGATCCAACGTCCTATGCCGACCATCAACCAGCTTGTTCGCAAGCCCCGCGAACTGGCCCACGCCAAGAGCAAGAGCCCCGCGCTGCAGGATTCCCCCCAGCGCCGTGGCGTTTGCACCCGCGTTTACACCACCACCCCCAAGAAGCCCAACTCAGCGCTTCGCAAGGTGGCCAAGGTGCGCCTGACCAATGGCTTCGAGGTCATCAGCTACATCGGCGGCGAGGGCCACAACCTGCAGGAGCACTCTGTGGTCCTGATCCGCGGCGGCCGGGTGAAAGACCTGCCTGGTGTGCGCTACCACATCGTGCGCGGTTCGCTCGACCTCCAGGGCGTCAAGGACCGCAAGCAGTCCCGCTCCAAATACGGCGCCAAGCGCCCCAAGAAGGCCTGATCGCACGGCTTTCTGTTTCAAGAGTTCTGTCCGGTCCGACCGACCGGGCGCCCCCGGGGCCCGCGGGTCCCATCGGGCGGCAAGCCGGAATCCTCCGGCCCCGTCCAGTAAGCGACTGTTTCCATGGGTCTGTCCTGCCCGGCAACTTGCCAGGTCGGACCGATGCATTGGTCGAATGGTCATGGAAGGGCAACCTTCCGGCTGAATCATTGAGAGGTGAACCATGCCCCGTCGTCGTGAAGTCCCCAAGCGTGATGTCCTGCCCGATCCCATCTATGGCAGCCAGGAAGTCACCAAGTTCGTCAACGTGCTCATGCTGTCGGGCAAGAAAGCCGTGGCCGAGCGCATGCTCTATGGCGCGCTCGAGAGCATCAAGACCAAATCCGGCAAGGACCCTCTTGAGGTGTTCGCGCAGGCCCTGAACAACGCCCGTCCGATGGTCGAGGTCAAGAGCCGTCGTGTGGGGGGCGCCAACTACCAGGTGCCGGTCGAGATCCGCCCGATTCGCCGTATGGCGCTTGCCATGCGCTGGCTGCGCGAAGCCGCCAAGAAGCGCGGTGAGAAGTCCATGGGCCAGCGTCTGGCCAAC
>JBMSOD010000255.1:0-3747 GCA_049422085.1 Burkholderiaceae bacterium | reverse complement strand
CCTGATTCGTGAACAGGCGCATGCCTGGTCGGTTGCGCAGGCCAGCGTCGAGGAGATCGACCGACTCAATATTCTGCAGGCGACGCTGCTTGCAATGCGTCGCGCCGTGTTGTCCCTGCCTCGGCTTCCTGCGCGCGTCCTGGTCGACGGCAATCGCCCGCCGATCCTGCCCTGCGAGGTGATTACGATGGTCGGTGGCGACGCTCTGGAGCCCTGCATCTCGGCAGCCTCAATTCTCGCCAAGACCGAGCGCGATGGCCTCATGTTGCAGATGCATGCACGCTACCCGCTGTATGGATTTGATATTCACAAGGGCTATCCCACACCGGTCCATCTCGAGGCCCTCGTGAGGCACGGCCCGAGCGACATCCATCGCCGCAGCTTTGCGCCGGTGCGAGCCCGCTTGCCGGCAGGCTGACCCCCGATCCTCCCAGATCCCGATCATCCAGTATCCAGATCACCCGACCCACCATGCAGATCGAGCGGCGAATCACTTCTCGAGACAATCCGCTGATCCGCGAGTGCAGCGAGCTCGTTCATTCTGCGCGCGAGCGGCGGCGCAGCGGACGATCCGTGATCGAGGGCATTCATCTGGTTCAGGCCTGGTTACGTCGCCAGGGACTGCCCGAAGAATTGCTGGTGAGCGATTCGGCCTGTGCCCATCCCGAGGTCCAGACCCTGCTATCGGCCTACGAGGGCCGGGCGAGTCGCGTGACCGATTCAGTCTTTCAGTCTTTGAGTTCAGTGGCGAATGGGGTCGGCCTGCTGGCTGTTGTGCGTACACCTCGGCCTGAACTGCCTGCGCGTTTGCAAGGGGATGTTCTGGTACTCGATCGTGTTCAGGATCCGGGCAATGTCGGAACACTGCTGCGTACCTGTGCGGCCGCGGGCATCGAGACCTTGATCACGCTTCCCGGAACCTCCTTCTGCTGGGCGCCCAAGGTCCTGCGTTCGGCCATGGGAGCCCATTTCGAGCTCGCCATTTTTGAATCGGTGACCTGGGCGGAGGTGCTTGATCGCTGGGCAGGGCAGGGGCCGGTGATCGGCACCCGGGTGTCTCCCGCAAACAGCCTTTATCGCAGCGACCTGAAAGCCCCAACGCTTTGGGTGATGGGCAATGAGGGGGAAGGCGTGTCGGTACAGACGAGCGCCGGGATCACGCACTGGGTCAGTATTCCCCAGACCGATCGGGTCGAGTCACTCAATGTTGCAGCCGCTGCGGCGATCTGTCTTTTTGAGCAACGCCGGCAGCGTCTCGGGGAGGGCTGAGCCAGGCTCTGCCCGTTTTCAGTCGAGATCGAGCCGGGTGAGGATGGTGGTCGCGATCTCTTCGATCGATTTGGTCGTGGACGACAGACAGGGAATGCCTTCCCGCTTCATCATGTCCTCAGCCTGGTTGATCTCTGCCCGGCAGGTCTCAAGAGAGGCATAACGACTACCCGGACGGCGCTCGTTGCGCACCTCCGAAAGCCGCTCCGCAGCAATGGTCAGACCAAACAGCTTGTCGCGATAGGTGTACAGCACCGAGGGCAGGCGTCCCCGGTCGAAGTCTTCCGGAATCAGAGGGTAGTTGGCCGCCTTGACCCCGTGCTGGACCGCCAGGTACAGACTGGTCGGCGTCTTTCCCGAGCGCGAGACCCCCACCAGAATGACATCGGCCTGGTCCAGTTCCTTGTGCATCTGACCGTCGTCATGGGCCATCGAAAAATGAATGGCCTCGATGCGCTGCTTGTAACGCTCGGATTCGGCCACCGAATGAAACCGGCCGATGGTGTGGGTCGATTTGATGCCGAATTCAGCCTCCAGAGGTCCGACAAATCCTGCGATCAGGTCGAGATACAAGGCATTGGCCTGCATGACAACCGCATTGATCGAGGTATCGACCAGCGTTGAAAACACGATAGGTCGCTTTCCATCGGTCTCGCCCTGGCGCTTGATCCTGGCAAGCGCCTCATGCGCCTTGTCGGTCGAATCGATGAAGGGCAGACGAACCTGGCGCAGGTTCAGGCCTTCGAACTGGGAGAGCACCGAGTGACCAAAGGTTTCCGCGGTGATTCCGGTGCCGTCGGACACAAAAAAGACCGTCCGGTCGGCGGAGGGATGCTTGGAATCGGGCATGGATGTCAGGGCCGGGCAAGGCAAGCCAGTAGAATGAACCGCAATGATGCCTGCATCCGCCCAGCTTCCGGCTCGCGATCGGGCAAAGGCTTTCCAACTCTCGCAGGACTTGTCATGAACGCTCACGACGGACGCTATGTCGTTCCGTTCGAGGACTTGCGCATGACCGATGTTGAATCGGTCGGCGGCAAGAATGCCTCGCTCGGAGAAATGATCAGCCAGCTGTCCCATCTCGGGGTCAGGGTGCCGGGTGGCTTTGCCACCACTGCGCAGGCCTTTCGCGATTTTCTGGACGAAAACCAGCTCACCACACGAATCCGCGCCGCCCTGGATGCGCTCGATGTCGAGGATGTGAAGGCACTGGCCCAATGCGGCGCCAGCATCCGACAGTGGGTGGTCGATGCTCCCTTGCCGCAGCGATTAGAAAAAGAAATAAAAGAGCACTACCAAACGCTTATAGAATCCTCTTCAAGTGAAATCTCGGTTGCTGTGCGCTCCAGTGCCACGGCTGAAGACCTGCCGGATGCCTCCTTTGCGGGTCAGCAGGAGACCTATCTGAATGTGGTGGGCATCGATGCGGTGCTCGATCGCATCAAGCATGTCTTTGCCTCGCTCTACAACGACCGGGCCATCTCCTATCGGGTGCACAAGGGCTTTGCTCATGCCGATGTGGCGCTCTCCGCGGGCATCCAGCGCATGGTGCGCAGTGATCTGGGCGCCTCGGGCGTGATGTTCACCATCGATACCGAATCGGGTTTTTCAGATGCCGTGTTTGTCACCGCCGCCTGGGGTCTGGGTGAAACCGTGGTGCAGGGCGCAGTCAACCCGGATGAGTTTTACGTGCACAAGCCCATGCTGGCGGCGGGCAAGTTTCCGATCATCCGGCGTCAGATGGGCTCCAAGCTCATCAAGATGGAGTTCGATCCTTCGGCAGCAATGGGGGGGGTGGCTGTGGCCGGGCGATCCGTGCGAACGGTCGACACTCCGGTCGAAGCGCGCAGCCGGTTTGCCCTGAGCGACGAGGACGTGATCGAACTTGCCCGATATGGCACCACGATCGAGAAGCACTATGGGCGCCCGATGGATGTGGAGTGGGGCAAGGACGGCCGCGACGGCAAGATCTACATCCTGCAAGCCCGGCCAGAAACCGTAAAGTCGCAGTCGATTGATGGCAAGCAGCTGAAGTTCAGGCTCAAGGGCAGCTCCGACGTGCTGGCCAGCGGTCGGGCCATTGGCCAGAAAATCGGTGCCGGCCCGGTCAGGGTGGTTGCCGATGCCTCCGAAATGGAGCGCGTGCAGCCGGGTGACGTGCTGGTCACCGATATGACGGACCCCAACTGGGAGCCGGTCATGAAGCGTGCTTCAGCGATCGTGACCAACCGGGGCGGGCGGACCTGCCATGCGGCCATCATTGCCCGAGAGCTGGGCATTCCTGCAGTGGTGGGCTGTGGCGATGCGACCGATCGACTGAGCACGGGAGCGCTGGTGACGGTGTCCTGTGCGCAGGGCGATACCGGCTACATCTACGACGGCATGCTCGAGACCGAGGTGACCGAGCAAAGCACCAGTGCGCTGCCTGAGATGCCGGTGAAGATCATGATGCACGTGGGCAACCCTCAGCTCGCCTTC
>JBMSOD010000254.1:0-3704 GCA_049422085.1 Burkholderiaceae bacterium | reverse complement strand
TCGACTGCAGGTTCAGCCAGAACGACGGCGCGTTTCCGAACAGCCGGCCCAGCCGCAGCGCCATGGCCGCCTTCACCGCCTGGTATCCCTCGAGGATCCCGTAGAGCGACTGGCGCGAAACGCCCAGACGCCTGGCCACATCGGCTGCCAGGTCGTGTTCGAGTCCCTCGGACTGCCCCTGGGCATTCAGGCCCCCAAACGGGGCGTAATCGGTCTTCAGGCCCACGATCAAGGCCCCGCGCTTTTGAATCAGCGTGAGCCGCTCGCTGTCGGCCATCCTCGGAGAGGACAGCGACACTTCAGCACCCGATGAACCGGGCGCTGGAGCGAGCGCCCCTGCCGACGACGCTGCGGCAACGGCGACGGGCGCAGAGATCGTCAGGAAGGCCAGCAATGCCCACGCGATCATCGCGTCGTCATGCCCTCGCGCGGCCCTGCGCAATCCTGGGGCAGGCCGGAGGCCCAGTGTTCACCGCAGAACCAGGTGCCATCGGTCCGCCTACGTGACCAGACCTGCTGCATGTGGCGGGTGAATTTTGTCACCGGAATCTCCCAGGTCTTCTCCAGCGCGGTAATGACACCCTCGCGATGCCATTCGATGATCAGATCGGAGACCAGGGCCTGCAAGGCCGCTGCCTTGTCTGAGCGCGGCAAGGCAATCGACCAGGGCGCCTGAAAAAGCGACGGCATGGCCATCTCGAACTCCTTGGACCACTCGGGATCGCGCAGATCTGCAATGATCGCAATGTCGTCGTACAGGAGCGCACTGCAGCGGCCATCCCGCACTGCGTCCTTGGCCCAGATCAGCGAGTGAAAGGCGATCACATCCATGCCATAGCGCAAGGTCAGGGGACGGTTGTAAAAGGAACCGCGACGCCCGCATACCCTTCGGTTGCGCAGTTGCGACCACTCGCGAAAGCCATCCTCCTTGCGTGAAAGCAGGTTGACACCCGATGCGAAGTAGCTTGGATAGACCATGGTCACCTGAGCCCGTCGCTCCGGGGTATCGGAGAAGGTGGCCATCAAGAGGTCGATGCGTCCGCGATTCAGCGCATCGACCCGCTCATTGCTCTCGACTGCAACCAGCTTCAGCTCCACGCCAATTCTATTGGCCACACGGGCTGCAAGATCGGGCTCCATTCCGATGATCGGTCCATCGGGTCGCTCGCGGAATCCCCAGGGCATCACATCGGCCTTGACACCGACCCTGAGCTGACCGGAAGCCTGGATTTCCTCCAGCGAGCGTGCCCGCACAGGCTCACCCCAGGCGCTGCTCATGAGCAACAGGCTCAGCAGGGCAAGGAGCGTCTTCATGCCAGCTCCGATTCCGCGGCCGGCTGGATCGGACCGCTTCCCGATGGCGGGGCTGGCGCCCATCGCAACGCAAGACAGGTGATGTCATCGAACTGGGCCACGCCCACGGAATGGGCGTCGACCGCAGCGATCACCTGCTCCACCGCCGAACGCACATCCGGCGCGTCCCGGCCCGCAAAGATTGGCGGCAGTCCGGCCTCGGTGAATTCACGCTCATCGGCGCTGAACGCCTCGGTCACCCCATCGGTGAACAGCAGTAGCAGGTCGCCAGCTGCCAGCTGGATCTGTGCCTGCTGATAGGGAATTCCGTCCATGACGCCCAAGGCCGGATCGCCGGTCATGGCCAGGAAACGGCTGGATCCATCAGGACGGATGAGCAACGGGGGTGGATGGCCTGCATTGACATAGACCAGATGCCCGCTGAGCGGGTCGAACTCGAGGTAGAAGGTGGTCACGAACATGCAGCTGTCATTGTCGATACACAGCTGGTCATTGACCACGGTAATGGTCTCGGAGGGCGGGCGGATGCGATCACGCGCCGTCGCCCGGATCAGTGTCTTGGACACCATGCTGAACAGGGCTGCAGGCATGCCTTTGCCGCTCACATCGGCCACGACCAGACCGAGACGGCCATCGGCCAGCATGAAGTGATCGTAGAAATCGCCACCGACCTCGGTGGCGGGCCGCATGGAACCCCACAAGGAAAAGTCGGGATGCTGCGGCCAGGTACGCGGCAGGATGGACTGCTGCATCTTGGCAGCGATGTCGAGTTCCTGCCGAATGCCGGCGAGCTGGAAGGACTCCCGGAAGGCTTTGCTGACCGCCTCGAACCAGGGCAACCAGGCCCGCGGCACCTTCGGTATGGGACGCGGCCGGAACTGTGACTCGGCGGCAATCTGGCGGACCAGTTGCCCGGCAGGCGAAATGAAATCGCGCGCCACCAGCCTGAATGTACCGATGATGATCACGGCGAGTGCGAACAGGACGGTCACCGTCGCAGGGGCGAAGTCGCGCAAAACCTTCTGCCACAGCGACCAGTGCGAAACCACATAGATGACATGCCAAGGGGCATGAACCAATTCGATGCGAAGGACATGATGACCGCCTGAGGACTGCATCGTGCCGGCATCAATATCCTGAACTCTGGCCGAGGGAAAGATGCCGGTCGCGATCACCTGGGCCACATGCTGGGTCTGCGAGACCTGCAGTGGATCTTCGTAGAGCGCAGGATGCGCGAGGATCTGACCCTGCTGGTCGACCACGAAGCTGGTGCCCGCACCCACGGTGAACTGATCATTGATCCGGTTCAGGTAATCGAGGGAAAGATTCAGACTGATCAGACCCCGGAAGGAGTCGCCGTCGTAGACCGGCGCTGCAATCGGCACCAGCAACCCTTTGTCGGGTCCGCCGAAATGAACCGGCCCCCAGACCTTGCGTCGCTGCGGATTCTGTTCTGGTCCGCCGAGTTTCCAGACCGGCTCGTCGAACATCTCGGGCATGAAGCGCGCGCCCGAGGATTCCTGCCACGGATACTGGTGGGCAAACCGCTCGATCCCGGTAAACCGGACATCGGTCGCGCTGGGCAGACTCAGGCCCACAGCCTGAAAATCATCCGCCAGGGTCAACGCCATTTCGATATCGCGATAGAAACGGGCCTCGCGCCCGTAAATGCTGCCTTGTCCGGTGAGGTTTCCACTGGAATCGCGCTGGAGCAGGCCGTCGAGACTGAATCGGTCTTCGCCCGGGACATTGCGCAACTGCCTGAACAGGGCCGAACGTGCAGGAAAAAGATCGGGCCGGTCGATCGGTACGGTGGTGCCGTAAAAACTGGCTGCGGAAACCCGGATGGCCTCGACCTGATCCACCGCGTTTCGGGCCATGGACTCGATGAACTGGGCATGGCGCTGAACCTGGACCTCGATCGCGCGCAATTCCTGGTTTCGCTTGAGCACCATCTGATAGCCAAGAAAACCGGCTGTCAGAAGAAACACCACCAGACCGGTGCCGCTGAGAAGCCGGTTGTAGTGCCGGAAGAATTCGACCGATCGCAAGGTCGCGCGCCGTTCTCCGGCAGACGATGTGGCATTCGTCTCGGCAAGGGGCACGGACTCGGGTCCGCTGGATGCGGCTTGGGGACTGGGATCGGTCAACGCGCGACAGACACAGACTGGAGGCGGTCCGTATGGTACCGGTCAGAGCGCCCCCGTGCTGCCCCAGGGACCAAAACACCGTACCACCACGCCCAGGCGCCCGGATTGTGCGTCACGAAATCAGCCAGAGCATCGGTCTGAAGCGCATGCGCCCGGCGAAGCGGGGTCTCGTCGGTCAGCCTGTGGACATGATGCAGGGCGTGCAGGCATTCATGCAGAAAAATGACGGCAAGCTGGGTG
>JBMSOD010000253.1:0-3777 GCA_049422085.1 Burkholderiaceae bacterium | reverse complement strand
CGACGAGCGCGAGCAGACCCTCAACCAGCTGCTGGTCGAGATGGACGGCTTCGAGACCGGCCAGGGCATCATCGTGATCGCCGCCACCAACCGGCCCGATGTGCTCGACCCTGCATTGCTGCGTCCTGGCCGTTTCGACCGTCAGGTGGTGGTGCCGCTCCCCGACATCCGGGGTCGCGAGCAGATTCTCACCGTGCACATGCGCAAGGTGCCGGTGGGCGCTGATGTGCGCGCCGATGTGATTGCGCGGGGCACCCCGGGTTTCTCGGGAGCCGACCTCGCCAATCTGGTCAATGAGGCTGCGCTGTTTGCTGCGCGCCGGAGCGCGCGTCTGGTCGAGATGATCGACTTCGAGCGCGCCAAGGACAAGATCATCATGGGCGCAGAGCGCCGCTCGATCGTGATGCCCGAAGAAGAGCGCCGCAATACCGCGTACCACGAGTCGGGCCATGCCATTGTGGCCAAGATGCTTCCCAAGACGGATCCGGTTCACAAGGTCACCATCATTCCGCGGGGCCGTGCGCTGGGGGTCACCATGCAGCTGCCCGAACAGGACCGCTACAGCATGGACCGTGATCGCATGCTCAACACCATCGCGGTGCTCTTTGGCGGACGGATCGCCGAAGAGGTCTTCATGCATCAGATGACCACAGGCGCCTCCAACGACTTCGAGCGGGCCACCTCCATTGCCCGCGACATGGTCACCCGCTATGGCATGAGCGATGCGCTGGGCACCATGGTCTATGCCGAGAACGAGGGCGAGGTCTTCCTTGGGCGCTCGATCACCAAGACCACCAACATGTCCGAAGAGACCATGCGCAAGGTCGACTCCGAGATCCGACGCATCATCGATGAGCAATACGCCGTGGCGCGCAAGATCATCGAGGACAACCGCGACAAGATGGAGGCCATGACCAAGGCCCTGCTGGAATGGGAAACCATTGACGCCGAGCAGATCGAAGACATCTGCAACGGCCGCGAGCCGCGTCCGCCGCGCGACTACACCAAGCCCGGAGGCAGCCCGCCGCCCTCGTCGACATCCACACCGGATGTCGCGCCTGCAGCGCCCGCCGCACCGGCCGCGCAGTAACCCCGGAACGCCGGGGCGTGCGGGGGCGCGAACCTGTCTTGCCGTCGGTGCGCGTGCTGCACTGTGGCCGGTTCAGGCTGACGCTTGACCGGCCCCGGGTGATGGGGATCCTCAACCTCACCCCCGACTCGTTTTCAGACGCGGGCCTCTGGCAGGACCGAGCTCGGGCGCTTGACCATGCCCGACAGATGATCGAGGACGGCGCAGACCTGATCGATCTGGGTGCGGAGTCCACCCGCCCGGGCGCCTCGGAGGTATCGCCAGAAGAAGAACTGAGGCGCCTGCGCCCGGTACTTGAGGCGCTCCTTCAATGTGGCGTGCCGATCTCTGTGGATACCCGCAAGGCAGAGGTGATGAGAGAAGTGCTCGCCATGGGTGCTGATCTCATCAACGACGTTTCCGGGTTCAGCGATGACCGGACAATCGAGGCTGTGGGCAACAGCACGGCGGCTGTGTGCGTGATGCATATGCAGGGCAGTCCCGGCACCATGCAACAGGCTCCCCGCTACAACGATGTCATCGCCGAAGTGGGCGGCTTTCTCGCCGGGCGGCAGGTGCAACTCGAATCTGCCGGCATCGGCCCAGATCGGATCGTGCTCGATCCGGGCATCGGCTTCGGCAAGACCCTCGAGCACAATCTGCTGCTGCTTCGACATCTCGAGTCCCTGAGGGTGGGGCAGGGTGCATTGATGGTGGGCCTGTCACGCAAGTCCATGATCCAGGCCCTCACCGGGCAGCCCGTCGAAGGGCGACTGGCAGGCAGCCTGGGCGGGGCACTGGCGGCCCGCAGGCGGGGCGCCGATCTGCTTCGAGTCCACGATGTACGAGCCACCTGCGATGCACTGCGGGTGTACGACGCAATCTGATGGAGAGTCTGATCATGACCCGTCAATACTTTGGTACCGATGGCATCCGCGGCAAGGTGGGGGAGCCTCCGATCACCCCGGATTTCGTGATGAGGCTGGGGCATGCCGCAGGTCGTGTCCTTGCCCAGGCCGCAGGACATCGCCCGGCTGTGCTGATCGGCAAGGACACCCGGATCTCAGGCTATCTGCTCGAGGCTGCCCTGGAAGCAGGCCTGTCCTCGGCCGGCGTCGATGTGAGGCTGTGCGGCCCGCTGCCCACGCCCGCAGTGGCCTACCTGACCCGGGCTCTGCGGCTGTCGGCCGGCATCGTCATCAGTGCGTCGCACAATCCCTTTGACGACAATGGCATCAAGTTCTTCTCCGCAGACGGCAACAAGCTGCCCGACGAGACCGAGCTGAAGATCGAGGCGGCGCTCGACACCCCCATGCAGTGCGTGCAGTCTGAGCAACTTGGTCGAGCCAAGCGCATCGACGATGCGGCAGGCCGGTATGTGGAGTTCTGCAAGAGCACCTTTCCGGTTGATCTCGACCTGCGTGGCATGCGCCTGGTGGTCGACTGCGCGCATGGTGCGGCGTATCACACCGCACCGCATGTCTTTCATGAGCTGGGTGCCGAGGTGATCGGTATCGGCATTACGCCTGACGGTCTGAACATCAACGAGGGCGTGGGGGCCACGCACCCGCGCACCCTGGCCGCTGCGGTGCGCGAACATCGTGCCGATCTGGGGATCGCGCTTGATGGGGATGCAGACCGTCTCATGATGTGTGACGCACAGGGCCGGATCTACAACGGCGACGAGCTGCTTTATCTCATGGTTCGGGACCGCCTGGCTCAGGGGCCGGTCGCCGGGGCCGTCGGCACGCTCATGTCCAATCTCGGACTCGAGCAGGCCCTGCAGCGGCGAGGCGTTGGATTCGCGCGGGCCAAGGTGGGCGATCGCTATGTGCTCGAGATGATGCAGGAGCGGGGCTGGCTGCTGGGAGGCGAGAGTTCGGGACATCTGCTGGCGCTGGACCGGCACACCACCGGCGACGGCACGATCAGCGCGCTCCAGGTGCTGGGCGCGGTGCGCCGTACCGGTCAGACCCTGGCCGAACTGACCTCTGATCTCGCGATGTTTCCGCAGACCCTCATCAATGTGCGGCTCGCGCCCGACCTTGACTGGAAGACGCATGAAGGCCTGGCAGCCGAGCGTCAACGGGTCGAAGCTGAGCTCGGCAGCCGCGGGCGCATCCTGATCCGGGCATCGGGCACCGAGCCTCTGGTGCGGGTCATGGTCGAGGCCGATGATGCCGTGCTGGCCAGGCAGTGCGCGGAACGGCTTGCGGCCACGCTCAGGGGCTGAATGCCAGCGGCCTTCCCAGGTCCATGAATGCGGCCCGATCCGCGGGGCACCGCCTGGCGTTCAGCAGGCATGCGATAATCCGCGGTTCGTCGGGGCGTAGCTCAGCCCGGTAGAGTGCTTGCTTTGGGAGCAAGATGTCGCACGTTCGAATCGTGTCGCCCCGACCATCCTGTGCCAGTCTGGTGCGTGAACCGTGAATCGCGGTGTGCAGAATCAACGCGGCTTGCGGTATCATGTGCGGCTTCCCGACCGGTCTGCGCTGCCCGTAGCTCAGCTGGATAGAGCATCGGCCTTCTAAGCCGAGGGTCACAGGTTCGAGTCCTGTCGGGCAGGCCAAGCACGGTGCAGTCCCCTCAGGTCTGTTCGTGTTCCGGTCTGGCGTGTTTGGTCCAGGGATCTGCCCTTGACCCGGTGGTGGCTGTAGCTCAGTTGGTAGAGTCCCGGATTGTGATTCCGGCTGTCGTGGGTTCGAGTC
>JBMSOD010000252.1:0-3840 GCA_049422085.1 Burkholderiaceae bacterium | reverse complement strand
CGCCCCACTGGATCGAGTCGCGATGCGCCGGCTGAGAGGTGACTCCACCGGTGAGTGCAGCACCGAGCAGCTCGCACACGATGGCCAGCGCATGGCCCTTGTGTCCCGCTGCGGTTTGCAGCGCGCCCCAGGGCCCTTCGGCGGGCTCGAACATCACGGCGGGATCTCGCGTGGGCTGGCCCTGAGCGTCGATCAGGCAGCCGGGCGGCACCTGAGCCTGGGGGTCGGACTTCTTCTTGTTGTAGGCCACGCGCACCTTGCCCTGCGCAATGGCGCTGGTGGCGAAGTCGAGCAGGATGGGCTCATCGCCCGGGCGAGGAATGCCCACCGTGAAGGGGTTGGTGAGGAACCGCCCGCGCCCGCCGCCCCAGGGCGCCACCATGGCATGGCGGCCGGTGGCGTTGGTGAAATGCACCGAAGCCAGACCCGCGGCGACCGCCTGCTCGGCCCAGTGGCCGACGCGGCCCAGGTGATGAGAATTGCGCAGACCCATCACGCACACGCCATGCTCGCGGGCCCGGGCAATCGCGATCTCCATGGCCTGGTAGGTGACCGATTGCCCCATGCCGTGCATGCCATCGATGGTGACCATGGGGCCATGGTCGGCAACGACCTTCACCGTCTGGTTCAGTTGCAGCTCGTTGGACTTGAGCGACTTGACGTAACGCGCTGCCATGCCAATGCCATGCGAGTCATGGCCCGACAGATTGGCAAGCACCAGGTGGTCTGCTGTCAGTCTCGCCTCGGTGGCGTTGCTTCCCGCGCGCTCCCATAGGGTTCGCATCCAGTGATGAACCTTGTCCGGGTGAATCAGGCGTTCGGCCATGCTTGTGTCTCCTTGTGGGGCAGGTGGCCATGATCTTAGCCTGTCGTGAGAACTCGTTATCCTTGACCGCATGAAAGACAACCTTGTCGCCGATATCGTCGCGCTCTGGCGTCCTGAGCTGCTCTCACCCCAGACTCGCGCCCTGTTTCGAGAACTCGGTAACCATCTGGGACTGGCGAGTGCGCTCGCCATCCTGATCAGTCTTGTGGTGGCCTGGGCACTGGCGCGCTGGGCTGCACCTCGCCTGATCGCTGCAGAACGACATCCGCGCGTAGCGGAATGGTTTACGCGGGTCGCCTGGCCCATGGGGGCTGTGTGTCTGCTCGGCATCCTGAGAGGATTGGGTCAGCCGGAATTTTCGATGCACGTGCTGCAGCTGGGCATCGAACTGTTGCTGGCGGTGGTGCTCATCCGCACCCTGTTATTGGTGTTGAGACAGACTTTCAGTACCGCCTCGGGTTGGCTTGCGCCTTTCGAGCGCAGCCTGTCGGTGCTGATCTGGGTCGGGGTGGCCTTGCATGTGCTCGGACTGCTCCCGCTCCTGTTCGAGACCCTCGATCAGATTGCGATCCCCTTTGGCAAGACCAGGTTGTCGCTGCTTCAGGTGATCGTGGGCGTGGTCACACTGGCGGTGACCTCGCTCCTGGCACTGTGGGCGGGCAGTGCGCTGGATTCAAGGCTGGCCAGCGCCGGCACGGTACCTCAGGGCGCAAGGGCTGTCATTGCCCGCACTGCCAAGGCCGTGTTGCTGCTGCTCGCCTTGCTGATCGCCCTGCCGATTGTTGGCATCGACCTGACCATGCTGTCGGTATTTGGCGGGGCGCTGGGCGTGGGCCTGGGTTTCGGCCTGCAGAAGATTGCCGCCAATTACATCTCGGGCTTCATCATCCTCTTCGATCAATCCATCGTTCCTGGCCGCCTGATCCGCGTGGACCGCTTTCGTGGCGTGGTGATGGACATCCGGACCCGCTACACCATCCTGAAGGGGCTGGATGGCGTGGAGTCGGTGGTGCCCAATGAGATGCTGGTGAGTTCGGTGGTGGAGAGCGAGACTTTTACCGATACCGTGATGCGGGTCGCTTTTCCGGTGGGTGTGGCCTACTCCAGCGATGTTGAACGGGCCATGCAGATCATGGTCGAGGCGGCGCGCGATCAGGCGAGGGTATTGAGTACGCCGGAGCCGCGTGACTTTCTGACTGGCTTCGGTGACTCAGGCATCAACCTCGAACTGGGAATCTGGATTCACGATCCGCAGATGGGCACGCTCGATCTGCGCTCGGAGATCAACCTTCAGATCCTGAAGCGCTTCAAGGAAGCGGGAATCGAGATTCCCTATCCGCAGCGCGAAGTGACGGTGCGGCGGGCCGCTCCGGCTCAGACCATGCGCACCTTGAGCTGACCCACGCCGCTCACCGCGCCTTCCATCAGATCGCCCTTCACCACGGCGCCCACGCCTTCAGGGGTGCCTGTGAAGATCAGGTCACCCGGCTCCAGGCGCCAGTAGCTCGAAAGATGCTCGATGGTCTCTGCGATGTTCCAGATGAGCTTGGCCGTGGTGCTGGTCTGCTTGACCGTGCCATTGACCGCCAGACTGATCTGAGCGTCTGAAGGATTGCCTGCCTGTGCAGCGGGCACGATGGGGCCGATGGGGGCAGAGGCGTCAAAGCCCTTGCCGATCTCCCAGGGGCGCCCTTGCTTCTTGGCCTCGTTTTGCAGATCCCGACGCGTCATGTCCAGGCCCACGGCATAGCCCCAGACATGCTTCATGGCATCAGCGGCCTTGATGTTGGCGCCGCCCGTGCCAATGGCGGCCACCAGCTCGATCTCGTAGTGCAGATTGCTGGTGCCCGGCGGATAGGGCATCTGGCCCTCGCTGCCGTTCGGCACATACAGCACCGCATCGGCGGGCTTCATGAAAAAGAAGGGTGGCTCGCGGCCGGTGAAACCCATCTCCTTGGCATGCTCTTCGTAGTTGCGGCCCACGCAGTAAATGCGCCGGACGGGCCACTGGCCGCCGCCCACAACAGGGATGAACACGGGCGCCGGGGCGCTCACTACAGAATCAGCAGGCTGGGTCATGGCCGGGCTCTTTGAACGAAAGGGCTGCGAGTGCGTATGCCGGGAAATGTACGCCGGGAAATTATTCTTCAGGGATGAACTTCAGGGAAACGCCGTTGTTGCAAAAGCGCGTCCCTGTGGGGGCAGGACCGTCGTTGAAGACATGCCCATGATGCCCACCGCACTTGGCGCAGTGGTATTCGGTGCGAGGCATGAAGAGCTTGAAGTCGCGGCTGGTTTCGAACACCCCTGGCAGGGAGGTGAAAAAGCTCGGCCAGCCCGAGCCGCTGTCGTATTTCATGTCGCTGCTAAATAGCGGCGTGCCGCAACCCGCGCACACATAGGTGCCCTTGCGCTTTTCATAGTTCAGCGGGCTGGTGCCTGGCGCCTCGGTGCCTTCATGCCTGAGCACGGCATAGGCCTCGGGGTTGAGTTCGGAGCGCCACTCAGGGTCGGTTTTTTCGATCTTGTCGGTCATGATCAGTCTCTGTGGTGCCAGTTTCAGCGCTAGATGATGTCGGACTCAGCGTGTAGCGCGCTTCATGTGGGCAAATTCGGCCACTTGGCGCCCGACGGTGGCGCAGGCTTCAAGGGCAGCGGGATCGGCTTCCTTGCCGTCGCCACCCAAGGGCTTGTCACGTGAATTGATGGTGGCTGAGTAGGGCGTGGGCCAGCCGCGCAGTGAATGCACCACCGCACGCAGCGAGGCCAGCGTGGAACCCATGGCCTGAGCGCCATCGGCGCACACAATGCAACCCACCGCCCTTCCGTCGAGGTAGACACGGACGTCTTCTCTCAGGTCTTCGGTGAAGTCAATGGCGTTCTTGACCAGCCCTGAAATGCCGCCGTGATAGGCCGGGGTGGCAATGATCACGCCATCGGCCCGCCGCAGGGCATCGACCATGCTGGCGGCTTGGGGGCTGCGCTCGGGTCGTGAGGGGTCATAGGGTTCGATG
>JBMSOD010000251.1:0-3844 GCA_049422085.1 Burkholderiaceae bacterium | reverse complement strand
GTCGCGGCTCGTGCGCGAGGTGATGGTCGAGACCGAGGCGGTGGCGGCACGGCTGGGCATCGAACTACCCATCTCGATCGACCAGCGCATGGCGGGGGCCGAGAAGGTGGGCGCGCACAAGACGTCGATGCTGCAGGATCTGGAGGCCGGGAGGCCGATGGAGCTCGAGGCCGTGGTCGGTGCGGTGGTCGACTCGGTGTCCGACGTGATGGAGCTTGCCCCGGACCAGATCCGCGAGGCGCCCGAGATCGATTCGGGCGACGATGCGGCCTACATCACCGGATTGGGCACGCTCAACGATCGCATGCTGATCCTGCTGGCCATCGAAAAACTGATGGGTGCTTCGGAGATGGCGCTGGTTGATCAGGTCTGAGACCAGGCCGAAACCCGCCCAGTGGCCCCTCCTCGCGAGTGTCCGACACACGCGCCCAATTCTGGAAATCGCCCATGAAACCGCCTGCATCACGTTCGACTCACTGGCTGGACCGTATCGGATTCGGCAAGAAAATGGCCCTGCTCGGGGTGCTCGCTCTTTTGCCCGCATTGATCATGATGGGGCTCCTTCTCAAGGACGCCTGGCGTGATGTCTCACTGATGGGAAGGCATCAGGCGGGTCTTGCCGTGATCGAGACCCTGATGCCGGTGCTGCGCAGCATGCAGGAACACCGGGGTGCCTCCCGTTCAATGCTGGCCGGTGATGCCTCGTTCAAACCCAGGGTGGAACGCGCTGCCGGCGAGGTGGGGAAGGCAATGCAGCAGGTGCAGTCGGCCGTGGCGGCAACGCAGGCCGACCTTGAGCTCACCGCCCAATGGAATGCCATTCAGGCGCGCTGGGGGTCACTGGCCGCCCGGAATGCAGGTCTTGAGCCAGCCGTCAGTTTCCGCGAACACACCACGCTGATCGCCGAGCTGCTCCGCTTTTTCTCTACCGCGTCCGATGCTGCCCATCTCGAGAGTCAGGCCGACGAAGCCGCTCTCAAGTTGACCGACGCCCTGATCGATCGTCTGCCCAGGCTATCGGAGACGACCGGACAGACCCGGGGCTTTGGGGCCGGACTCCTGAACCGCGAGGCCGCCGAGATCACGCCCCGCGAGCGGGCGACCCTGATCGGCATGGTGTCCCCCGCACGAATCCTGTCTTCGGAGGTCTCCCTTGAGCTTGCTGCAGCAGGCGAGAGTGACCTCAGCCTGCAAGCTGCCTTGACCCGGGCGCGTGCAGGTCTGGAGCCGATTGCCGCCTTCCTGAACAAGGCCGAGAATCAGGTGGCGCTGGATGGGGATCAAAGGCCGGTCGCAGGCGAGTTTTTTGAGGAAGGTACCCGCGCGCTCAAGGGCGTTTTCGAAGCGCATTCGCTCGTGATTCCGGAGTTGCGCAAGCACCTTCAGGCCCAGTCCAATGAGGCCATGTTCGTTCTGGCAATCACATTTGCCCTGGTCGTCCTGGTGGTGCTGGTGGCGCTTGCGCTGGGCCTGATGATCTATCGACGGATGCACTGGGCGCTGGGTCAGGCGGTGGAGGCCGCCCGTTCGATCGCGCAGGGACGACTGGATATTCAGGTTCCTGCTGGCGGTCGTGACGAGTTCGGCCAGTTGCTCGAGGCCTTGCGCAGCATGACGGCGTCTTTGCAAAAGGTGGTGAGCGACGTCCGTCTCTCCGCCAACGAGATCACGGTCGCCGTCGGCGAGGTGTCCACAGGGAATGCCGATCTGTCGCAGCGGACCGAATCGCAGGCGGCCAATCTGCAGCAGACATCGAGCAGCATGGAGGAGCTCACCAGCACGGTGGCCAACAATGCCGCCAACGCGCGGCAGGCCAACCAGCTGGCCGTAGGTGCTTCCGAAGTGGCCCGCCGTGGGGGTGAAGTGGTCGAGCAGGTGGTCAGCACCATGTCCGGGATCAGCGAGAGCTCCCGCCGGATCGCCGACATCATCGGTGTGATCGATGGCATCGCCTTCCAGACCAACATTCTGGCGCTCAATGCAGCGGTCGAAGCGGCCCGTGCGGGCGAGCAAGGACGCGGCTTTGCCGTGGTGGCCTCGGAGGTGCGCAGTCTTGCGCAGCGCAGCGCTGAGGCCGCACGCGAAATCAAGGGTCTGATCACTGACAGCGTCCAACGCGTCAGCGCCGGCGAGACGCTTGTGCGCCAGGCGGGTGAGACCATGAGCGAAGTGGTGGTGTCGGTGAGTCGTGTGACCGACATCATCGGGGAAATCTCGTCAGCCACGTCCGAACAGAGCAGCGGCATTGCGCTGGTCAATTCGGCCGTCACCGATCTTGATCGGATGACCCAGCAAAACGCAGCACTGGTGGAGCAGGGCGCAGCAGCGTCCGAGAGTCTGATGGACCAGGCCCGCAAGCTGCTCGAAGCGATCAATCAGTTCCGCGTGGATGGGGGCGCCGATCCGGAGCAGTCCCGCCCCGAACCGGCCCGGAGCGTCAAGCAGGCAGCAGTGTCTTCGCCTGCGCGCAAGTTGGTGACGCCCCAAAAAGCAGCATCGACGGCGCCCCTTGCGCAGACTCGGGTGCGTTCCAATCTCAAGACCCAGATTGCCCAGAGCCCGACGCTCGAAGTCAGCAGGAAGCAGGCCCTGCCTGCACCCGGAGCACGGGCAGCGGGCAGGTCGGCTGCCTCGCCCCGTCCTGATGCGGGCTCGGGCGGATCTGGCGCGACCCATCTGCCGTCCGTGACAGCACAACCGCCGGCTGGAGGATCAACCCTCGTGGCAGGCCGCAACGCGCCGACAATCCAGTCAAGCAGAGCCGCAGCGAAACCTGCGGACGATGACTGGGAAGAGTTCTGAGGCAGCCAGGGAGCCCGAGCATGCGCAATAACGGACCTGTGACCAATCGTGAGCAAGGCTATTCGGCCTCGAGCATGCTGGTCTCGATGACCGACCTCAAGGGTCGGATCACCTACGCCAATTCGGCTTTTGTCCAGATCAGCGGCTTCAGCCTCTCCGAGCTCCTTGGCAAGGCGCACAACATGGTGCGGCATCCGGACATGCCGCCCGCCGCCTTTCAGGACATGTGGGACACGATCAGTTCAGGCCAGCCCTGGACCGCCCTGGTGAAGAACCGGTGCAAGAACGGGGATCACTACTGGGTTCGGGCCAACGTCACGCCGGTGGTCGAGAACGACGCGGTTGTGGGTTATCTGTCGGTCCGTACGCTGCCCAGCCGGGACGAGATCGAAGGCGCTCAGGCGCTCTACGATGCCATCAACGCGGGCACGGTTCGCAACGGCAAGTTCGAGGCAGGCCGCTGGGTTCGCAAGGATCCGGTGAGCAGTCTGCTGCGTCGCCTGCAGGCCTCCCTGCCGGCACGCAATCTGATGGCACTGGGTTCGGTTGCCGTTGTCGCCCTGGGTGCGATGTGGTCCGGCATGAGCCAGGGACCGCTGCTCTGGGGCGCGAGCGTTCTCCTTCTGGCCTTGGTCGCTTTCCTGTCGGTTTCATTCCAGCGCCAGGTGGTGGCTCCGCTTGCCAGGGTCGCTGAAGCAGCCAACCGGGTCGCGGCGGGTGCATTGGGAGCGCGTGCGCAGGTGAACCAGGCCGATATGGTCGGGCAGGTTTCGCGCGCTCTGGATCAGCTGAGCGTCAACCTGATGGCCGTGGTGTCCGATGTCCGACGCGAAGCAGACAGCATCCGGACCACCACTGCGGAGATTGCCAAGGGCGGCGAGGACCTCTCGAACCGTACCGAGCAGCAGGCCGCCAATCTCGAACAGACCGCGGCTGCGCTCCAGCAGTTCGGGGATTCGACCCACGACAACGCTGACCGGACCTCACAGGCCAGCATGATTGCGGCGCAAGCGGCGGAGCATGCGGTGAGCGGGGGCGATGC
>JBMSOD010000250.1:0-3861 GCA_049422085.1 Burkholderiaceae bacterium | reverse complement strand
GCTGTGGGCGAGATCCTCGGCCAGGCGGTCGTGATTGAAAACAAGCCCGGTGCAGGGTCGATCATCGGAACCGATGCGGTGGCCAAGGCCCGCCCCGATGGCCATACACTGCTCATCGGCAGCCTGCCCCTGTCCACCAACCCAGGGCTGATGAACAAGTTGCCCTATGACGCCCTGAAAGATCTGCGTCCGATCGTGCAGATCTCGGCCCAGGGCTTCATCATGTCGGTGGGCGCCAAAGCGCCGTATCAGTCCTTCGCAGATCTGATCAATGTCGCCCGACAGCGCGATGTGCCCTATGCCACGCCGGGCATCGGCACGGTGGGGCATCTGTCGGCACAGATCATGAATGTTGAGTACGGCACGCGCTTCATTCATGTGGCCTACCGAGGCAGTGCCCCCGCCATTCAGGATGTGACAGCGGGCCAGATTGATGTGCTGATCGATCCGGTGGCCACCAGCATTCCTGCCATCAATGCGGGGCATCTGCGGCCGATTGCTGTCACCAATGCCACGCGCTTTCCGATGCTGCCGAACGTGCCTACGGTGCGCGAACTCGGTTATCCCGCGGCAGAGGCGCAGGCTTACTCGGGCATGCTGGTTCCGGGCGCCACCCCGGATGATGTCGTGGCCAAGCTCAATGCCGCCTTCACCCAGGCCATGGAGCGGCCAGAGGTGAAGCAGAGTTTTGAGCAGCTGCGCGTCAGGCTGGTGGGCGGATCGCCTCAGGTGTTCGGCAATCTCATCCGAGCTGAGACCGAGCGCTGGGTGCCGCTCATCAAAAAACTGGGCATCAAGGCAGACTGAGCCGAGTTCAAACCTCGACTTTTCTCCTGAACACGGATGGCCGCTTCCCGTGATAGGCCAGAAAAGTCCGCGAAAAGTGCGCGCAGTCGTTGAAGCCGCATTCGAGTCCCACCTGGGTCACGGTCAAGGTGGTGTTCTCCAAAAGCCAGGCAGCATGAATCAGTCTCAAGCGGGATCGAAACTCGCGTGGCGTCATTCCAACATCACTCAGAAACCGTCGCTCAAGCTGACGGGTCCCCAGTCCTAGACGGCTAGCGACAGCGGCAACGGAAATCGGCTCCAGCAAACCGTTCTCAAGATGAAGCATGGCCTGTTGCACAAGGTGATCCTTCGCAGGACGGGTCACCAGAGGCTCGGGCTGAATCGCGCGCGAGGAAAGCTGGGGAGCCTGCAACAGGATACGAAGGCTCTTTCCTGCCTCAGCACGCCCAAGATGTCGCTGTACGAGCTCGGCTGCAAGGTGAACAACGGCGGTGCCCCCCGCACTGGTGATACGGGAACGATCAATCAGATAGAGCCGGTTGGAAATGACGTGCAGGGAGGGAAAAGCCGCCGCGTATTCATCTCGGTGAAACCAGCTCACGCAGGCGACATGCCCTTTCATCAGACCAGCTCGCGCCAGCACAAACGAGCCCGTGCACACCCCTACCAGCGGTACACGCGCAAGCGCCGCCGCCTCCAGGAAGGACTGGGCGCCCGGCATGAGTTTTTGGCCGCCATGCAGTAAACCACCGACCACAACCACATAGTCAAATGATTCGGGCGATTCGAACGCGACGCCAGGCATGACCTCCAGTCCGCAACTGGCGGTGACTGGCCTTCCAGGCTGTCCCAGAACCGACCACTGGCAGTGAATGGGCCTGCTTCGATCCCCTTCATCGGCAGCAAGACGGAGCACGTCGACAAAGCCGGCAAAAGCGCTGAGCGTGAACCGGTCCGTGAGCACGAACCCCACCCTCAGGCGGGGCTGGCCCATCGGCTCCGTCGTTCTTCGAGTCAGGGCGCTTGATGGGGTGAATGATCGAGGCGCGGATGCATGTCGCATTTCGCCATCATTATGTCGCAATAATGACAGATCGCCTTGCATGAACGCCCTAGCATCGAAACACACCTGCCTGGATCAACGGGCAACACAAAGGGCGCGGAGGAGCTGGGGTCATGGGCAAAATCACCGTTTACGTCGCACGTCGCGTCAGAACGATGGATCCGGGTCGCCCGGTCGCGCAGGCCGTCGCCGTGATGGATGGGCGGGTGCTATCCACCGGAACGCTGGAGTCGATGAGACCCTGGCTTGAGCGCCACGAGCATGTGATCGACGACACCTTGAAAGACAAGGTGATCCTGCCTGGCCTCATCGATCCTCACACCCACTTTTCGATTTCGTCTGGCTATCTGGCGATGGTCTACGTCGGGCCCATCGACTCGCCCGGCCCGCAGGGCATCAACCCTGCCGTAGCCACCCTGGACGGCGTCCTGGCCGCGCTGAAAGAGGCCCACGAGCGCGAACTCGACCCGGACAAACCATTGATTGCATGGGGTCTCGATCCTGCGGTTCAGGGGGGGCATCTGCACCGCGACCTGCTGGATGGGATCAGCACCGTACGCCCGATCTGGGTCATCGCCTACGCACCGCACTTCATTTACGTCAATTCGCCAGCAATCAAACGATCGAAGGTGCAGGAAGACACCACGATCCATGGGGTGCAGCGCTATGACGATGGCCGACTTAAAGGCGTGTTCGTTGAAATCGAAGCAACGCGGGCCATCCTTGGCGGCATGCGGGCCGAAATCCAGAAAGGCGCCGGCGAGGCAGGCTTGCGACGCATGGGTGACGCCGCGCGCCGCGCTGGAGTCACAACCACCGCCGAAATGGTCTTCGGTGCCACCCGCTTCGAGATGGAATGGGAACTCCATCACCGGGTGATCAACTCGGAGGACTATCCGCTACGAATGGGTCTTGTCACTCTGGAGTTTCCGATTTTCACGCAGCACGGTGACAAAGCTGCAGACTTCCTGAAGTCTCAGTCGGAAAAAAATACTGACAAACTCTTTTTCAAGGGGGTGAAGTACCTGTCTGACGGGTCGTTTCCCGCCATGTCATTGCGACTGAACTTCCCTGGCTACCTCGATGGCAGCAACGGGCTGCGCAACTTTGTTCCCTGGGACCAGATGGCCGATCGCATGGAGCCCTACTGGCGCCGAGGGCTGCAGATCCATTGCCACGCCAATGGCGATGAGGCGATCGATGCCACGCTCGACGCGCTGGCCGAACTGCAGCTGCGACATCCCCGCTTTGACCACCGTTTCACCATCGAGCACTACTGCCTCAGCAACCCCCAGCAGGCCCGCCGACTCAAGGCTCTGGGAGGACTGGCGAGCGTCAACAACTACTTCACCCACTATCGAAGTCAGCTTCACAGCGCTGTGGGGTATGGGCCAGACAGATCGGAGGCCGTCGCACGGCTGGGCTCGCTTGAGCGTGAGGGCGTGATCTTTGCGCTCCACTCCGACTTCTCGCTGGTGGTGGTCCCCATGCATCCGCTTACTGCTGCCTGGATTGCGGTGCACCGGATCGCCGAGGACAACCAGACCGTGGTGGCAGAAGGCGAGCGTATCGGTGTTGACCGGGCCATGCGGGCCATCACCATCGATGCAGCCTATGTCCTGGGGATGGAGCGCCAGATCGGCAGCCTGGAACCAGGGAAATTCGCTGACTTTGCCATCCTGGAGGAAGACCCGTGGGAGGTTGATCCGATGCGACTCAAGGATATCGGCATCTGGGGAACGGCCCTCTCAGGCCGCCTTCAGCCGGCCTGACCGCAGGCCGATGCAGCAGGAGACCTGAGCATGTCTGAACACCGGCTGGCCGCGATAACCCAGAGCTGGCAGATGCTGACGAGCCTTCTCGAGGCGGGCCGCCTGATTCCCGAGGTGCTGAGCGCGCCCGACGGCGACACCGGCTTTCGCATGGTGGAGGAGATCGTGCAGGCGGAAGGGCGCACCTTCATCCATCCCTTCGAGGGTCCAAGGGTCACGGCGGCCACGGCCACCTGC
>JBMSOD010000249.1:0-3937 GCA_049422085.1 Burkholderiaceae bacterium | reverse complement strand
GGGCGATTTCCTGGCCGACCTGCGAGGCATGGATCGACCGGAGTTTGCCCACCTGACCAGCATCAATTTCGATCGCTGCTTTCGCCTGCTCAAAGCAGCCTGAAGGCCAGGATGGCCGTCAGTGTTGGCGGGGCGGCCGAGATCAAAAGCCCCAGCGGGCTGATCACACCGCCCTCGAACTGACCTCGAAGGATGGCGTAGCCTGCCGGATTGGGCGCATTGGCAATCACTGTCAGTCCGCCCCCGGTAATGGCGCCCGCGACCAGCGCTCGCTTGAACTCCTCGGAGAGCCCCTCGACCTGTGACCCCAGATAGGTGAGGGCGGCGTTGTCCGTGATTGCGGTCAGTGCGGTGGCACCGAAGTACACCGTGTCGGAGGTCATGCTGTGCAACAGGGGCTCGAGCCACCAGCTCTGCTGGCCACCCAGCACGACCAGGCCCGCCAGAAAGAAGGCCACCATGAGCCCCTCTCGCAGGATCAGTCGGTCCTGGTATTGCGGGTATGCCGTTGCAAATCCCATGAAAAACAGGAACAGACCCATGAACACGGCCGGGTGATGGGCAAAGGCAACAATGCCTCCAAGGAACACCAGATGGATCGCGAGAACCGGAAAGGGCATGGGTGTGGCCGGGGTGTCAGCCACTGCGTCCAGTGCCGCAAGCTCCTTCCTGAAGACAAATCCGGTCACAACCGCATTGATTGCCACCGCGATGGCCATCTTCCAGCCAAAGTAGGTGAGCATGTAGGCCAGATTCCAGTCCCACTTGGCCGCCACCATCAGCACAGGGGGTGCGGCAAAAGGCGTGAGGACGCCCCCGATCGAGACATTCACGAAGAGCACACCCAGCGTGGCGTACTTGAGCTTCTGCGATACGGTCGCTGCAGCGAAGCGTTCGCGCAGCATGAGCGCCGCCAGCGTCATGGCAGCAGGCTCAGTGATAAACGAGCCAAGAAGAGGGACCGCGGACAGGGTCAGAACGTAAAAAGACAGGGCGCCTGGCAACGGCACAAAGCCAGACAGGGTCTCGACCAGGCGCCTCGCCATATGCAGAACCGCGCGACTCGCGGCCACCACCATGATCGCAAAGACGAACATGGGTTCGGTGAAATTGCGCGTGTCCAGATACTCGACCGCAGCCTTGGGGGTGACCATGATCGCCGCAATGACGATCATCACAAAGGCCCAGAATCCAAAGACGGCCTCCACCTCGGCCAGCAGGTGCCAGGCGCCCGAATGCCGGGGATCGCTGTGAGCCAGCTTCTCGAAGAACTTTGTTGAAAAGGTGTGTGCGACAGCGATCGCGAAAACGATCGCTGCCATCCATTGCACTGACGTGCTGTCCATCGTCAACCCGCCTTGGAGGCCATGTCCTGGAGAGGTTCGCGATAGGCTGTCCGGCGGGCATCCCATTCCGCCGAGCCAAAGCGCGCGAAGGTTCGAGCGGGTGACACGGGGGCCTTGAACTCAGGATAACGGCCCTGCGTCTTGACCGCCTCGAGCAGGTCGTCGCAGGCCTGCATGATGCCGCCCAGCAACAATCCGGGCAGGATCGCGATGGCATAGCCCATGGCCTCGGCGTCGGCCAGAGGCACCTCAGGTGTCTTGCCACCCTTGACCATGTTGAGCAGACACGGTCCTCCCACCCAGCGCGGGATGTTGGCGACCTCCTCGAGCGTCTGGGGTGCCTCGACGAAGGCCACATCGGCGCCATTGGCAAGCGCGAGACGGGCTCGCACCAGCGCCTCATCCAGGCCGATCACTGCGCGCGAATCGGTTCTGGCGATCACGACGAAATCCGGTGACTGACGCGCCGCTGCCGCAGCGCGGATCTTCGCGATCCAGTCTTCCCTCGAGGTGACTTCCTTGTTGTCGAGATGTCCACAGCGCTTCGGGAACACCTGGTCCTCGATATGAATGCCTGCAACGCCGGCTCGCTCGAATTCCTGCACCGTGCGATACACATTGAGCTCATTTCCGTAACCGGTGTCGGCATCGCTGATCAGCGGCAGGCTCATCGCATTGGTAATGCGGCTCGCATTGGCCACCATCTCGGTCATGGTCAGCAGACCGTAGTCGGGGTAGCCCAGCGTTGCCGAGGTGCCTGCACCGGTCATGTACGCCGCAGAAAATCCGGCGCGCTCCACCGCCTTGGCGGTAATGCCGTCGATCACTCCGGGGGCCACAACGAGCTTGCGTTGGGAGAGGAGGGTGCGCAGCTGAAAAGCTCTTGTCATTTGGAGTTCTCCTTCAGGTCACTGGATGGGATAGCGGCGGACCAGATCTGCCAGCCGACGGGTTTCTTCTTCGAGCATGCGGGCAAACTGCTCCGGGGTATTTCCGATGGGCGTTGCCCCCAACGTGGCAATCGAACGACGGAATCCTTCTTCACGCGTCGCCGACTGTACCGCCTGCGCGAGCGTCTGAATCACATTGCCAGGCGTCCCCGGGGGCGCAAACACGGCATACCAGGTCTCGGACGTCATGTTGGGAAACCCGGATTCGACGGAGGCGGGAACCTCCGGAATCACCGGCGAACGCTCCTTGCCCACGGTCATGATGAGCTTGAGCGTGCCGGATTTAAGGTGCGGAATCACCGCGGTGTACCCCATCAGTGCGACATCGAGATTGCGACTGACCAGATCGGTGATCAGCTGCCCGCCGCCCTTGTAATTGACAATCACCATCGAAGGAACATCTTCGGCCAGCATGCGCGCTCGCATTCTGGCGGTGTTCTCGGTCGTCCCGAATGAGCAGGGTTTGACGGCAGTCTTGCAGTAGGCCATCAGCTCGCTCATGGTGTTGGCCCGGATGCCTGAATGGCTGCCAACCACCCCCGAGAGCACTGCAAATGCGGACACCGGCAGCAACTGCGTCGCCGGATCGGTGCCCTTGAATCCGGGCGTGTGACGGTTGAGCAGCAGGGAGGGCAGCTGCACCAGCAGGGTATGTCCGTCCGGACGGGCATCGATCGCCCGACGCGACCCGATCAGTCCGTCTGCGCCAGGATGGTTTTCCACGTTGACCGCAACATCGAGGCTGCGGGCCAGTTCGCGTGCAAGAAAGCGCGCCAGCGCATCGGTGCCACCCCCGGGGCTGTAGGGCACGATCAGGGTGATCGGTCGCTGGGGTTTCCAGTCTGCAGCCTGTGCGGGTGCGACCAGCAGAGCGCTGGCGAGAACCAGCGGCAAGGCCAGGGTCAGGTGTATTGCCAGCGCCATGATGGCGAACGCCAGCATTCGAAATGGTCCGGCCTCATGCCGCACGGCCAAGACCCTTGTCATTCGCAGTCGTGAACGTCGCTTGCCATCCATGCCGGGTCTCCTTGTGGTGTTGCGGAGCCTGTGGTTCCGCTTCCTCCGATTTTGCTTCAGGAGGACTGTCTCATGCCGCGATCGTGGGGCATCCTGCATCCGCGAGCAAGTCGATGGCTTGAAAGTCGGGCGACTGACCCTCGTGCGGTGTGAAAGGATTGAGCGGATTGAGCATCGCGCGGTGCAATGGCTTGCTGATCCCTCTCTGCTTATTTTGCGTAGAATTCATATTATGTCAAATCAAGTAGCCATGGCCTTCAAGGCCTGGCGATTCCAGGAGTGGCTCCCCAAGGACCCCCGCCCGGTGCTCTTCATGGTGCACGGCATGATGGCGAGCCACCGCCAGTGGCTTCGACACCTGGATCGTCTGTGGCCCAAGGTGCGCCCGGTGATGGTCGATCTCTGGGGCCATGGGGATTCGCCCACACCCGCAGACGACGACCCGTATCACATGGCTGCCGCAATCTCACAGTTCGAGCGGATTCGGGAACACCTGGGCATTGAGCGCTGGCTGCTCTGCGGACATTCCTTCGGCGCCTGCTTTTCCCTGCGCTATTCGATCAGCCATCCCGAGCGCACGCTGGGCCAGGTCTTCACAAATTCGCTTTCAGGACTTTCGCCGCC
>JBMSOD010000248.1:0-3955 GCA_049422085.1 Burkholderiaceae bacterium | reverse complement strand
AGCGGGGTGTCTGAGGCGTCCCCGAACGACCACCCCGCACACCGGCGGGTCCGGTTGTTCCGCCCGGCTGCCCTGCAGGAGCAACCGGGAAGGTCGAGCCCTGCGTGGTCGCGCCGATACCGGATTCGCGAGCGGGCTCGAGCAGGGCACTCACCACCGCAATCTCGTCATCATCCAGGACGCCTGCCGTGTTGCGCAGGCGCAGTCCGTTGAGCAGGACGTCGTATCGGGCACGGGCCAGATCACGCTGGGTTGTGAAGAGCTGCTGGGCCGCATTGAGCACATCGATGTTGATGCGCACACCGACCTGATAGCCCAGTTGATTGGACTCAAGCGCAAGCTGGCTCGAGCGCTCGGCCTCGGTCAGGGCTCGGATCTGCTCGATGCCGCTGCGTACGCCAAGAAAGGTCTGGCGCGCAGTTTGTTCCGCGGTGCGGCGGGCGTTGTCCAGATCTGTTTCCGACTTGGCCTGCAGGGCGATGGATTCGCGTACGCGGGCATCGACGGCGCCACCGGCGTACAGCGGAAAGGCCAGTTGCAGACCCACCTGGGCAAACTGGTTGCGCACACCAATCTGGGTGATCGAGGTTTGTGCGGCCGCACTGCGACCGGCATTGCCCTGCGCAATGAAATCAAGCGTCGGACGGTGGCCGGCACTCTGTCGGGCGATTTCGCGCGAGGCCAGTTCGCGCGACAGCTCGGCCTGACGGACCGAGACATTGTTCTCACGGGCGTATTGCGCCCAGTCGGTCTCGCGGGCCTGCACGGGTGCCTGAATGTCGAGATCGCGGCGCAGGGTGTGCAACTCGCCCACGGGTTTGCCGATGAGCTGGGCCAGCAGGGCGCGCTTGACCTCAAGGTCGTTGCGGATCGAGACCTCCTGCGCACGGGTGAGGTCCAGACGGGATTGCGCTTCCTGCTGATCGGTGATGGTGGCGGTGCCGACCTCGAAGTTGCGCTTGGCGGACTCGAACTGCTCGGTAAAGCTGCGCTTCTGGGCCTGCACCACCGCCAGGCTGTCCTGGGCTGCCAGCACATCAAAGTAGGCCGAGGCGACCCGGATGGCGAGGTCCTGCCTGGCCTGCCTGAGTTGCAGTTCAGCAAGCGCTGACGAGATTTCGCTTTGCTGGAAGGTGGCCCGATTGGCGGGCCTGTAGAGCGGCAGGTTGCCAACCAGGGCCAGGGTCTGCGAATCGTAGGCCCGCTGAGGCGAAATCGAGGTATTCGTGCTGTTGAAGAAGACGCCGGAGTTCAGGTTGACTGTGGGCTTGAGGCCTGCTGCCGCCTGGATCACCCGCTCCTTGCTGGCTTGCAGGGACAGGCGGGCGCCGGCAAGGACCGGATCGATCTCCGCAGCTGCACGAACAGCGGAGAGCAGGTCGGTGGCGCTGGCCGGCAGCGGAGCAGCCAGAGCGCCCGCGAGTCCAAACGCGACGCTGATCGCCAGGTGCTTGATCAGGGGCTGAGGGTGCCGTGCGGGTCGTCGGTTCATCGGTGGGCTCCGGAAGGACTCAGTACACCGCCATGGCGGGATCGACTTCGCGGGCCCAGGCATCCATGCCCCCCGCGAGATTGAACAGCTGCCCGAAGCCCTGACGTGAAAGGAAGTAAGCGACATGAAGACTGCGCACGCCATGGTGACAGATGCAGACCAGTGGGCGGTCGGGGTCAAGTTCACCCAGCCGGGACGGGATCTCGCCCATGGGGATATGAATCGATCCCGACAGTGCGCAGGTGGCGACCTCCCAGGGCTCCCGGACATCGAGGAGCTGTGGGGGAACCCGGTTGGAGTCGGCCAACCATTGCGCCAGTTCGGTCACCTGCAGCTGTTGCATCAGAAGCTGAATGTTTCTTGAGCGGTGAATCCGCGCAAGGGACGGGTCACCGTCTCGAACAGAACTTCGGTCGACAGATGGCCCTGGGCGCTGCGGCGCATGATGCAGGCCTTCATGACCGGCAAACCGCCGACAATGGCCGCCAGCCGCCCGCCAGGATTGAGGCGATCGAGCAGACTGTCAGGCACCTCGGGGACGGCCCCCGAGAGGACGATCACATCTGCCGGGGCCAGGCTCTGATGGTCTCTCGAGCCGTCGGCCTCGATCACGCGAACATTTCTGATGCCCGCTCGCGCCAGATTCTGGCGAGCAAAGGACGCCAGACCTGCATGGATTTCGAGGCTGTCGACCTGTTGTGCGCGGCGGGCGAGCAGTGCCGCCATGTAGCCCGACCCTGCTCCGATCTCGAGCACGGTGTCCGTGCTTCGAACCTGCAGCTCCTGAAGGAGCCGGGCCTCAACGCGCGGGGGCAGCATGACCTCGCCAGTGCCTTGTCCATCGACCGACAGCGGCAGTTCGAGATCGGCAAAGGCCATGGCCCTGAGCGCGGGTGGCACGAACTCCTCTCGTCTGACCACTGCCAGCAGATCAAGCACCTGCTGATCCAGCACGTTCCAGGGGCGGATCTGTTGCTCGATCATGTTGAAGCGTGCTTGTTCGAGGTCCATTGAAGGGCTCCTGAGGTGTTCGGGTAGGCCGGGCGTCATTGTGAGCAGGACATCATTTTACCGGCTCGCCCGAGGTCCGGCCGCGAAGTCGCGCAACCCCGGTGTCGAGCAGCGCATAGAGCACCGGAACGACCAGGAGGGTGAGCAGGGTGGACGCAATGACGCCGCCGATGACGGCATGGGCCATGCCCGCCCTCTGTTCGGAGCCTTCGCTGGTCGAGATCGCAAGGGGCAGCATGCCGAACACCATGGCCAGCGTTGTCATGAGAATCGGCCGAAGCCTGACCTGCGCCGCGTCGAGCAGGGCCTGGGTACGGGCCAGTCCTTCCCGACGACGCTGGTTGGCATAGTCGATCAGCAAGATGGCGTTCTTGGTGACCAGGCCCATGAGCATGATGAAACCAATGACCGAAAACATGTTGAGCGTCGAGCGCCAGGCGAGCAGGGCGACCATGACACCGATCAATGACAGGGGCAGCGAGGCCATGATGGCGATCGGCTGCGAAAAGCTGCGGAACTGCGAGGCGAGAATCATGTAGATGAAGGTAACCGCCAGCACCAGTGCCTGCATCGCGTAGGCAAAGCTCTCCTGCATGTCCTTGGTGGCGCCACCGGTCACAAAGGCATAACCCGGGGGTAGCGGCACCTCGTCTTTCAGGCGGCGGGTGAGTTCGAGGCCGACTGTGCCCGGAGGCCGTCCGCTGACGTTGGCCGACAGAGCCACCTCGCGGGTGAGACTCTTGCGATTGATCTGTGTCGGCCCCTCGGAGGGAGTGAGACTCGCTACCTGCCTGAGCGGTACCAGGCGTGGCGCCCCGTTCGCATCCATCTGGTTCGAGGTCAGGGCCAGCCGCTCCAGATCATCGATGCCACGACGCGCATCGCGTGGCAGTCGCAGGCGCACATCGTAGTTCTCATCATCCGGAGCTTTCCAGGTACTGGCGACTTCGCCTGCCAGCAGCGGCCGCAGGGCATTGCCGATCTGGCCGACCCCCACGCCAAGGTCTGAGGCCAGGGCCCGATTGATATCGACCGCGACTGTCGGCTTGGCGGGTTTGGAGCTGGTGTCCAGATCGACCACCCCAGGCACACTGCGCATGACCTCGAGCGCGCGCGCCGCGATCAGCTCGAGCTGCGCCTGATCCGGGCCCTGAATGCTGATGTCGATCTGCTTGTTGGAGCCGAAACTGCCTGCCACGCCCACCGTGGTAACGGTCACCCCGGCGATTTCAGCCAGCCGCGCCCTCACCGGAGTCACCAGATTCTTGACCGCCCGGCTTCGCTGGGCACGGTCCTTGAGCCGCACGAACAGGGTGGCGTAATTCTTGCCCTGCACCGTGCCGGTGTTGATCGTGGCGTAGGTGTAAAGCGCTTCAGGAAATTCGCGCAGTGCCGATTCGACCTGTCGCGCCTTCTCGATGGTGAGATCCAGCGATGAGCCGACGGGCGTGT
>JBMSOD010000247.1:0-3984 GCA_049422085.1 Burkholderiaceae bacterium | reverse complement strand
CGCTGACCTCCGCCGAGGTCAGCGTGCGGTTCGAATCCACTTAGCACCCACACCTCAGGAGACAGGCATGAAGACACTCAACGGACGGGTCGCCGTCGTCACTGGCGCGGCCAGTGGCATCGGACTGGCCATGGCGCAGGCCTTCGCGGCCCAGGGCATGAAGCTCGTGCT
Source organism: Burkholderiaceae bacterium (assembly GCA_049422085.1). Lineage (GTDB taxonomy): Bacteria > Pseudomonadota > Gammaproteobacteria > Burkholderiales > Burkholderiaceae_E > UBA4615. The sequence goes on along the minus strand of JBMSOD010000247.1, from coordinate 3,813 downwards.
GGCCGATATCGAACAGGCGCGGCTTGATGCCGCACTGCAGGGGCTGCGCGCCCAGGGCGCCACGGCGATCGCCCGTCGCGTGGATGTGGCGAGCGAGGCCGAGGTGCAGGCCCTGGCCGATGCGGCCTGGGCGGAATATGGCGCGGTGCATGTGGTGTGCAACAACGCCGGCGTGGCTGCGCCTGCGCTCATGACCAATGCCTGGCAGGCCTCGATTGCCGACTGGCAGTGGATCCTGAATGTGAACCTGATGGGGGTGCTGCATGGCGTGCGCGCCTTCGTGCCCCGCATGCTCGAGCAGGGCGAAGAAGGCCACATCGTCAATACCGCTTCGGTGGCGGGCCTGCTTACTGGCGCCAATCCGTATCACGTGTCCAAGCAGGGGGTGACCTGCATTACCGAGGGTCTGTACAAGGACCTGCGCCGCAGCGGCGCCAAGGTGTCGGCCTCGGTGCTGTGCCCGGGCCTGATCCGCACTGACATCATGAAGGCCGAGCGCAACCGGCCTGCCGAGTTTGGCGCGGCCACCGACCGCACCCAGCTGCCGCCGGCGGTGCGTGCCGCGGTGGATTCCTTTGATGCCGCCCTTGAGGCGGGCTATGCGCCCGAGGTGGTGGCGGCCGAGGTGGTCAAGGGCATTCAGGAAGATCGCTTTTACCTGGTGCCGGCCCAGCCCTTCTTGCAGGAGCTGGTCAATGTGCGCATGACCGACCTGCTCGAGCGGCGCAATCCGACCCTGCCCCCGGCCCGCCCGCCCCTGAGTGCGCAGAACAACTGAAACTCGCGCCCACAGGCACTGAAGAAACCGGCCCTCGCGGGCACTGAAGCGCGGCGGGGCCTGCAGCGGCCCCACGCGCTTGAGTTCATCGCTCAGCCGGCGCCGAACTCGTAGCCCTTGCCCGGTGCAGCTTCGAAGAGCGCCCGGGTGTAGGCATGCGAGGGCGCGCCAAAGACCTGGGCCGCGCTTCCGTATTCGACCACTTCGCCCTTGGACATCACGGCCACCTGATCGCAGACCTTGGCCGCCACGCGCAGATCGTGGGTGATGAAGAGCATGGCCAGGTTCAGGCGATCCCGGATGTCGGCCAGCAGGCGCAAGACCTGGGCCTGCACTGAGACGTCCAAGGCCGAGACCGCCTCGTCGGCGATCAGCAGCTCAGGCTCCATGGCCAGGGCCCGTGCAATGCACAGGCGCTGGCGCTGGCCGCCCGAGAACTGATGCGGATAGCGATCGAGCGCCGAAGGGTCCATGCGCACGAACTCGAGCAGCTCGCGCGCCTTGCGCAGGGCCGCTTCGCGGGAACTGCCGTAGTTCATGGGGCCTTCGATCATGGCCTCGGCAATCGTGCGCCGCGGATTGAGCGAACGGTAGGGATCCTGAAACACGATCTGCACCCGTTTGCGCAGCGGGCGCAGCTGACCCGCCGGCATCATGGCAATGTCGTCGGGGCCGAGCAGCACCTGGCCGCCGGTGGGGTCGATCAGGCGCACGATGCAGCGGGCCACGGTGGACTTGCCCGAGCCCGATTCGCCCACGATGCCCAGGGTGCGACCGCGGCGGATGTCGAAGTTCACGCCTTTGGCGGCATGGACCTCGCGGGCCGGACCAAACCAGCCCTTGTCGCGATAGGTTTTTTCAAGCGCCTTCACCTCCAGCACCACAGCCGCATCTGATGGCAACGGCCGTTCGGTCACTTCCATGCGCGGCACCGAGCTCATCAGCATGCGGGTGTAGTCATGTTGCGGCCGGCGCAGCACATCATCTTTCGGACCGAGTTCAACCAGATCGCCCAGCCGCAGCACGGCCACGCGGTGGGCCACCTCCGCCACCACGCCAAAGTCGTGGGTGATGAAGAGCACGCCCGCGCCATGGCGCTTTTGCAGATCAAGCACCAGCTTGAGGATCTGGGCCTGGGTGGTGACGTCCAGCGCCGTGGTGGGCTCGTCGGCGATCAATAGCACCGGATCGAGCACCAGGGCCATGGCGATCACGATACGCTGGCGCTGGCCGCCCGAGAGTTGGTGCGGATAGCTGGCAATGATGCGGTCGGGATCGGGCAGCAGCACCTCGCGCACGATGGCCTGCACCTTTTCGCGACGCTGCGCGGCATTGAGCGGCGTGTGCTCGCGCAGCACTTCGTCGATCTGGTCGCCGCAGGTCATGACCGGATTCAGCGCGGTCATGGGCTCCTGGAAGATCATCGACATGCGGGTGGCGCGCAGCTCGCGCAGGCGCGACAGCGGCGCATGCGTGATGTCTTCACCCTGCAGCAGGATCTGGCCTGAAGTGACCGGCAGGCTCTTGGGCAGCAGGCCCATCACGGACTGGGCAATGACTGATTTGCCCGAGCCCGACTCGCCCACCAGGCAGACGATCTCGCCGGCACCGACGGTGAGCGAGACATGATTGACCGCATGACTGCGATCGCCCCCGGAGGGCAGGGCGATGCTGAGATCGCGGATTTCTAGGATGGGGGCACTCATATCCGTTTGGCCATCTTGGGATCGAGCGTGTCGCGCAGGCCATCGCCCAGGATGTTCACCGCAAGCACGGTCACGGCGAGGAAAATGCCCGGGAAGAAGATGTTGTGCGGATACTCGTTGAACTGGGCGCGGCCTTCGGCCATGACATTGCCCCAGGTGGGAATGTCGGGGGGCAGGCCCACGCCGAGGAAGGACAGAATGGCCTCGACCAGAATGCCCGAGGCACAGATGAAGGTGCCCTGCACGATCAGCGGCGCAATGGTGTTGGGCAGGATGTGGCGCAGCATGATCTTCCAGGTGGGGGTGCCCAGCGACACCGCCGCCTCCACATAGGGCTCTTCTCGGATGGTGAGCACCAGCGAGCGCACCAGCCGGACCACCCTTGGAATTTCGGGAATGGCGATGGCCACGATCACCGTGAGCAGGCTGCCCTTGAGCATGGCCACCAGCGCAATCGCGATCAGGATGGCGGGGATGGACATGATGCCGTCCATCACGCGCATCAGCGGGCCGTCGAGCCAGCGCAGATAGCCCGCGAGCAGGCCCAGCAGCACGCCGAAGGCCATGGACACGACCGCCGTGAACAGGCCCACGATGAGCGAAACCTGGGTGCCGTAGATGACCCGACTGTAGATGTCGCGACCAAAGCTGTCCGAGCCCATCAGGAAGGTGTGCTCCAGCGTTTCGCCTTCCAGGGTGGTGATCTCGCCCTTTTGCCCCGGGAGCAGGTCGCGGCTGGCCGGATCGAACAGGGTGGGATCCACCGTGCCCATCCAGGGCGCAGCAAGCGAAATCAGCACCAGCAGCATCAGCACGATGCCGCCCACCCGGACCGAGGTATTGCGGCTCAGGCGCTGCCAGGTGCTCGCCTGTCGGACGACCGAGGCCGACTCGACCGAGAGCGCTTCGAAGTTCGTGGTTTCCGTGCTCATGTCAGTACCGGATCCGCGGATCGAAGAAGACGTAGGACAGATCGACCAGCAGGTTGACCATGACGTAGATGAAGGAGAAGAACAGGATCACGCCCTGGATCGTTGGAAAGTCGCGCGCCAGCACGGCATCGACCGTGAGCCGGCCCAGGCCCGGAATGGCATAGACCGATTCGGTGACCACCACGCCGCCGATCAGCAGTGCAATGCCAATGCCGATGACGGTGGCGATGGGCACGGCCGCATTGGCAAGCGCATGGCGCAACAGCACCTTGACCTCGGGCAGGCCCTTGGCACGGGCGGTCCGGATGTAGTCCTCGCCCAGGGTTTCGAGCACCGAGGCCCGCGTCACCCGTGCGATCAGGGCAATGTAGATCACCGACAAGGTAATGGACGGCAG
>JBMSOD010000246.1:0-4011 GCA_049422085.1 Burkholderiaceae bacterium | reverse complement strand
CACCGGTGGTGCCGCCCGCCTGATGTCCGATGACGGCCCCGCCGGTAGCGCCGATCGCGCCCCCAACCAGGGCGCCCGTGCGCTGATCGGTGGCATGCGCAGCACCCGCGAGCGCGCAGCAGAGTGACAGGAAGAGGGCAGACCGGGTGATCCCGGGACTGAAGCGGTAGGTGCTGGTTGACGAAGACATCGGGAACTCCGAAGGTGGAATGCTCAGCGCAGGCGCAGAGCAACGATCCGTGGGATCGGTCGATTGCGGGGAAGGTTGCAGAACGAAGGGCACGCGCGCATCAGGGCCCGCGATGAAACGACATTCGGGCCCGACGGGCGGCCCTTGGAGTATGCTGACCGCGCGACATCTGTCGCAAGACAAGAGTTCAGGAGACCCGTCCGTGCAAGCCATCCAGGCCGTCCTCTGGGATTTCGGAGGCGTGATTTCTTCAAGCCCTTTTGAAGCGTTCGCCCAGTACGAGCGCGAACGCGGATTGCCAGCCGATTTTCTGCGTACCGTGAACGCCACCAATCCGCATGACAATGCCTGGGCGCGGCTTGAGCGAAGCGAGTTCGATCACGCTGCCTTTGATGAAGCCTTTGCTCGTGAGAGTCGGGCACTTGGCCATGAGGTGCGTGGCAGCGAGGTGCTGCCCCTGCTTTCGGGTCGCATCCGGCCCGAGATGGTTCAGGCCCTGCATCGTCTGCGCGAACACTTTCGCCTTGGATGCATCACCAATAATTTCAAGTCCATGTCGGCCAGTCCGATGGGCGGGCTCTACAAGGGCGAGATCATGGCGCTTTTTCATCATGTGATCGAAAGCGCCAAGGTCGGACTTCGCAAGCCTGATCCGCGGATCTATCGCATGATGACCGAGGCGCTCAAGGTCGAGCCCTCTGCCTGCATCTACCTTGACGATCTGGGCATCAATCTGAAGCCAGCCCGCGAGATGGGCATGCACACGATCAAGGTGGGAGAGGCAGGGCCCGCCCTTGAGGCCTTGCAGACCCTCACAGGGATTCGCCTGATCGACTGAATCGTTCCACACTGTCACCCGCTGGCTCTGCCAGGCCCGTGACCTCGTCTACATTCGCTTTGACTCTCGTCGCCGCGGCGCTTCACGACAGCGGACCTCTCACCCCAGCAACAATTCGGAGACTGACATGACCCAGGAACTCATCGAAAACATCAAGGGCGGCATTGCAACCCTGACTCTCAATCGGCCCGAGGCGCGTAATGCGCTCACCAGCAACATGATGAGTGCACTGGCCGAAGCCCTGCCGCGACTGGCTGCTGATCCGGAGGTGCGGGTGGTGGTCATCACGGGAGCAGGGCGGGCGTTCTGTTCGGGTGGAGATGTCAAAGGCTTCGCACAACGTGCCGCTGGCGCGCCGCAGACAATGACCTTCGATCAGAAGGTCCATGACCTGCGTGTTCGCATGGATGCAGTTCGCTGGCTGCACGATATGCCCAAACCCACGCTTGCAGTCATCCCGGGCCCGGCGGCCGGGGCGGGTCTTTCAATCGCGCTGGCTTGCGATCTGCGCATCGCGGCAAACGACGCCAAGATGACCACGGCCTTTTCAAAGGTGGGCCTGTCTGGTGATTTTGGCGGCAGCTACTTTCTGAATCATCTGGTGGGATCAGCCAAAGCCCGCGAGATGTACTTCACCGCGCAGGTGCTGAGCGGCGAGGAAGCGCACAAGATAGGTCTGGTCAATCGCGCAGTGCCCTACGAACAACTGGAGGCGGCGGCGCAAACCTTTGCCCAGGAACTGCTCAACCTGCCCACCGTGGCGGTGGGCTACATGAAGCGCAACCTGAATACCGGGTTGCAGGGCACCCTGGCCCAGGTGCTCGATAGCGAAGCCATCCATATGATCCGCACCTTCGATACCGAAGACCACAAGGGCGCGGCCAAGGCCTTCGTCGAGAAGCGGGCGCCGCAGTTCCAGGGTCGCTGAGCCTCTCGCTATCCTCCTTGAAAGGGCCCCTTCCATGAAGCGATTTGCACGACGTGTTACCGCGCTGGTTTGCGCAGCGACCGTATCAGGCACGCCCCTGCAGGCGATGGCTGCAGTCCAGTCGGTGGAGCTTGCCTCCCACGGCGGCGAGGTGACAACAGCCTTGCCAGTCGGAACGACAGAGGTTGAACTCGCAAGTCAGCGGTCCGGGTCCTGCCGTTTCGGTCGAACCTGGGGCTATGACCTAGCTGCACGCCAACTCTGGGTCAGTGGGGGCTGCGCAGGCAGTTTTCAGGTTCATGTGAGAGACGATGCGATCCCTGCCCAGGCTGGGCATCCGCAGTCATCCAACGCAGCTGCGGGGCTGGCGGCCATGGCGGCCATCGCGGGTGTGGCGATCCTGGCCAGTCAGAGCAACAAGCATCGCCATGAAGAAGCGTATGCGCCGCCCCCGCCCCCGCCCCCGCCTCAGGGTAATGGTTACTACCCGCAGCAGAACTGGGGCGGGAATTACCCTCAGCGCAGCGGCGTGATTCGCAACAGCTCAGGCATGTGCATCGACATGCAGGGTGGGCGCGTTCGACCCAACGTTCCTGCAGGGCTGTTCCAGTGTCACGGCCGTGCCAATCAGCAGTTCCAGTGGTCGCCGCGCGGGGAGCTGGTGGTGGCAGGGCACTGCCTTGACATCGCCGGGCGTGCGGCGGTCGATGGGGCGAGGATCGTGGCCTGGAATTGCGACGGCAGTGCCACGCAGCAATGGGTGGCTGAGGGCGCCTCGATCAGGAATCGCTATACCGGGCAGTGCATCGATCTGGCCAACAGTGCGTCCGTCAATGAGGCGCCGATCATTGCCTATCGTTGCCATGGACGTCCCAACCAGCGCTGGTTCTGGTAAGCGCCGACAGGAGCACCCCAATGAAACTTCTCTTCTCTGCCCGTGCGGCGACCGTCGCCCTGCTGATCGCACTGAGCGCTTCGGTGCATGCACAGGGCACGCCCAGCCTGTCTCGCAGCAGCTTCATGCAGGCCGACCTCAACCAGGATGGCGTCATCAGTCTCGACGAATTCCACAAGGACATCGTCAGGGGCTTTCATGCACTCGACTTCGATCGTGACGGCTACATCTCGGAGTCGGATATCCGTTCCTTGCCCGACCGTGCCCATGTTCGTGTCCTCGAGCGCATGATTCGCCGGGCGGATGCCGACAAGGATGGCAAGCTGTCCTTTGCCGAGGTGGTCAAGGTGCGCATGGGCGATTTTGATGATGCCGATACCGACAAGGACGCCCGAATCTCGCTGAGCGAAGCCTTGTCCTTCGATGCCAGGCGGCGCGAGCAGATGGCCGCCGCGCGTGAGGCACGCCGACAGGCCGGGGCAGCGTCCCGCTAGGAACGGGGGCCGTTCGGACGCTTGCGTGCCCGTTCGGCCTGGCGTTCGACGAAGGCCTCGATCCCAGCCCTGGACTCCCGGGTCTGGGCCACGTTGCAGAAGTTTTCGACCGCGGCCGCAACGCCCTTGCGGTAGTCGGAGTCGATCTCGCGCATGAACATCTCGCGTGCCATGCGCAGCACGCGCCGGGGCTTGGCTGCCAGCACACGCGCGAGTTCCATGGCCTGAGTCATGCTCTCCCCCTGCGGGACCACCCGGGTCACGATCCCCAGTTGGTGCCCTTCTTCGGGACTGAAGGTCCGCCCCGTGAAGAGCAGGTCAAACGCCCGATGTCGCCCCACAATGCGCGGCAGATGGGTGAAATGGATCGCCGGAATCACACCGACATCGATCTCCGGATAGCCGAGGGTCGCGCCCTGTTCGACCACCATCATGTCGCACGAAATCGCCAGGGTCATGCCACCCCCACGGGCGGTCCCATTGACGGCGGCGATGGAGGGCTTGCCCAGGCGGAATTGCAGGTCGGTGAAGCGGGTATACAGGCGCTCGCGCAGGGCCAGTGCGACTTGTCGTGCCGGTCCTTGTTCTCGAGCTCGGCCTTGCCCGCCTCGTTGCGCTCCATCGACTCGAAGGCATCGACGACGCGCTCGGGCACACCGGGCTTGT
>JBMSOD010000245.1:0-4036 GCA_049422085.1 Burkholderiaceae bacterium | reverse complement strand
CGGGGTCACCCCAGATGGTGCGGATCATCGAGGGCCAGGGTTTTTTGACCACCAGGATGCCGCCGGTGCCATTGGGCAGATCGGCGCCCACCTCATCCACGATCGCCGTGGTGATGCCCGGTAGCGGCAAGGTGCATGAGCCGGGCACGAGCGGCGTGGCCCCGGGCAGCGGCGTGATCATGTGTCCGCCGGTCTCGGTCTGCCAGAAGGTATCCACGATCGGGCAACGGCCACCGCCCACATTCGTGTGATACCACATCCAGGCCTCCGGATTGATGGGCTCACCGACCGAGCCCATCAGACGCAGGCTGGACAGATCGTAGCGGCGCGGGTGCGAGGCCGGATCGGTTTCGCTGGCCTTGATCAACGAGCGAATCGCTGTGGGCGCGGTGTAAAAGATGCTCACCTTATGGCGGGCGATCATTTCCCAGAAGCGACCTGCATTCGGATAGGTGGGCACGCCCTCGAAGACCACTTCGGTCGCGCCGCAGGCCAGAGGACCATAGGCCACATAGGTATGCCCGGTCACCCAGCCCACGTCGGCCGTGCACCAGAAGACATCTGAGGGCTTGATATCGAAGGTCCACTTCACGGTGAGCATCGAATGAAGCAGGTAGCCGCCCGACGAATGCTGCACGCCTTTAGGCTTGCCGGTAGACCCGGAGGTATAGAGGATGAAGAGCGGATGCTCGGCCTCGACCCACACCGGCTCGCATTGATCGGGCTGAGCCGCCTCAAGATCGTGCATCCAGCGATGACGGGCGTCCCATTTCACTTCGCCGCCAGTGCGCTTGTAGACCACCACATGCCGGATGGCCTCGCAGCCGCCAAGATCAAAGGCCTCGTGAACCGCAGGCAGCAGTGGCAAAGCCTTGCCGCCCCGGAACTGCCCATCGGCAGCGATCACCAGGGTGGCGCCCGCATCGACGATGCGCTCCTGCAGCGACTTGGCCGAAAAGCCGCCAAACACCACTGAATGCGTGATCCCGAGCCGTGCACACGCCTGCATCGCGACCACCGCCTCGATCGACATGGGCATGTAGACAATGGCGCGCTCGCCCTTGCCATGACCCAGCGACTTCAAGCCATTGGCAAAACGACAGACCCGCTTGTGCAGTTCGCCGTAACTGATCGAGGTCACGCTGCCGTCATCGGCTTCGAAGACGATGGCGGTCTTGTTTTCGGTCGGGGTGCCCAGATGACGGTCAAGACAGTTGTACGAGACGTTGAGTTCGCCGTCGTCAAACCACCTGTAAAACGGGGCGTTGCTCGCGTCGAGCGTCCTGCTGAAAGGCTTGTGCCAGAGCACTTGCTCGCGGGCCCGCCGGGCCCAGAAGCCCTCATAGTCCTGCTCGGCCTCGGCGCAAAGCGCCTGATACTGAGCCATGCCCGAGATGGTGGCCTGCTTCGCAAAAGCTTCGGGCGGCTGGAAAATGCGGGTTTCGACGAGACTGGTCTCGATGCTGGCGGACATGGCGCGTGTCTCCGGTGGCAGGCGCGGCATACAGCGGTTGGAATTTGACGAGTCGCAGGGTATCGGCGGCGGCTTACAGTCGCCTTACGGTCGATCCGAGGGTCTAGAATCTCGCCCTTACCCCCGGCCCCCACGGACTTCACAGGTCTTCCAACACAGGCTTCCCATGCTTCCCGAACCCCGACAAACCAATTTTTTGGGCAACCTGATCTTCGCCAGCCGCTGGCTCCAGGTGCCGCTTTATCTGGGCCTGATCGTGGCCCAGGGCGTCTATGTGGTGCTCTTCATTGAAGAACTTATCCATCTGGTCGCCATTCTCTGGGACCCATCGGTCCTGGACAGCACGGTGCAGCGCCTTGGAATTGCCGAGCGCAACAAGGAAACGGTCATCATGATCGTCGTGCTCTCGCTGATCGATGTGGTCATGATCTCGAACCTGCTGGTGATGGTGATCGTCGGCGGCTATGAGACCTTCGTGTCGCGACTGCGCCTCGAGGGGCACCCCGACCAGCCCGAGTGGCTGTCCCATGTGAATGCCAATGTGCTCAAGGTCAAGCTGGGCACCGCAATCATCGGAATCTCCTCGATCCACCTGCTTAAAGTCTTCATTTCGGCGGGAACGCTGCCAGAGAAGACCTTGCTCTGGCAGACCATCATCCATGTGGTTTTCCTGATCTCGGCCATTGCGATCGCGCTGATCGACAGGATCATGGTCGTGCCCGCGCCCAAGGACGGCGGATCCGGCCCGGACGGCGGGGCCGCTCACTGAGTCATCAGTCAGTCCTCATCGAGTCCCCACCGAATCCTTGGTGAAGCCTCACCGAGGCGTCATCAAGATGCACTGAAACCACACTGAAGCCTTTTCCGTACACAGGACATCAACATGCCCACGGTCATCCGTCAGAAGGACCTCATTGATTCGGTCGCAGCATCGCTGCAGTTCATCAGCTACTACCATCCGGTGGACTACATCCGTCATCTGGCCCGCGCCTATGAGCGCGAACAAAGTGCGGCGGCCCGCGATGCCATTGCCCAGATCCTCACCAACTCGCGGATGTGCGCCGAGGGCCATCGCCCCCTGTGCCAGGACACCGGCATCGTGAACGTGTTCATGAAGATCGGGATGGATGTTCGCTGGGAAGGCTTTACCGGCTCCATCGAAGACGCCGTCAATGAAGGCGTTCGGCGAGGCTACAACGATCCGTCCAACATGCTGCGGGCCTCGATCGTGGCCGACCCACAATTCGAGCGCAAAAACACCAAAGACAACACGCCGGCGGTCATCCATATGAGTGTCGTGCCCGGAAATACCGTCGACATCACGGTCGCTGCCAAGGGCGGCGGCTCGGAGAACAAGAGCAAGTTCGTCATGCTCAATCCCTCCGACTCCATCGTCGACTGGATCCTCAAGACTGTGCCAACCATGGGCGCGGGCTGGTGTCCGCCAGGCATGCTGGGCATCGGCATCGGCGGCACAGCAGAAAAGGCCATGCTGATGGCCAAGGAATCGCTGATGGAGCCGCTCGACATGTCGGATCTGATTGCTCGCGGACCGTCCAACAAGCTCGAGGAAATGCGGATCGAGCTTTACGAGAAGGTCAATGCGCTGGGCATCGGAGCGCAGGGCCTGGGCGGACTGACCACCGTGCTCGATGTGAAGATCGCCATGGCGCCCACGCATGCTGCATCCAAGCCGGTGGCCATGATCCCCAACTGCGCAGCCACCCGCCATGCGCATTTCGTGCTCGATGGCTCCGGCCCGGCATTCTGCGAGCCGCCTGCCCTCTCGGAGTGGCCCGATGTGCATTGGGTGCCCAATACCGAGACCTCGCGGCGGGTCAATCTCGATACCCTCACGCCTGAAGAGGTGGCGTCCTGGACGCCAGGTCAGACCCTGCTGCTGTCGGGCCGCATGCTCACCGGTCGCGATGCCGCGCACAAGCGCATCAGCGACATGCTGGCCGCGGGTCAGAGCCTGCCGGTCGATTTCAAGAACCGGGTGATCTATTACGTGGGCCCTGTCGATCCGGTGCGCGATGAAGTCGTTGGTCCTGCAGGCCCCACCACTGCAACCCGCATGGACAAGTTCACCGAAACCATGCTGGCCCAGACCGGTCTGATCGCCATGATCGGCAAGTCAGAGCGCGGCCCGGTGGCCATCGAGTCGATCCGCAAGCACAAGCGCGCCTACCTGATGGCAGTCGGCGGTGCGGCCTATCTGGTCTCCAAGGCGATCCGACAGGCCCGCGTGCTCGCGTTCGAGGATCTGGGCATGGAGGCCATCTACGAGTTCACCGTGCAGGACATGCCCGTCACGGTGGCGGTCGACGCCCAGGGCACCTCAGTGCATGAGACCGGGCCCAAGGAATGGCAGGCCCGCATTGCAGGCATCCCGGTCAAGGTGCTCTGAACCGAGTGGCCTGATCGCAACGCGGCGATCAGGCCTGTCTGATCAGGCGCAGAGTGCTGCAATTCCGGCGCGGGCGATCTGGGCGTCTTCAATGGACTTCACGCCCGACACACCGACCGCACCGATCACCTGACCGTCGACCACAATGGGCA
>JBMSOD010000244.1:0-4101 GCA_049422085.1 Burkholderiaceae bacterium | reverse complement strand
CACGGTATTCATGACCGGCATCCCGGCGCTGGGGCGCCTGGTGCTTGATCAGCGGCGTCGCGATGAGGCCGCAGGCCACCGCACCGGCGGCTACATCTCGGGCTATCAGGGCTCGCCCCTGGCTGCCTATGACGGCGCCCTGCGCCGCGTACCCGGCCTGCTCGAGCAGCACAACATCGTCTACCGACCCGGTGTGAATGAAGAGCTCGCAGCCACGGCGGTGTGGGGCTCACAATATGTGGGCATGTTCCCGGGCGCCCGGGTCGAGGGCGTGTTTGGCGTGTGGTTTGCCAAAGGCCCGGGCGTGGATCGCGCCATGGACGCCCTGCGCCACACCAACTGGGCGGGCACCAGCAAGCTCGGCGGGGTACTGGCGCTGCTGGGCGACGACCATGGTGCCAAGTCCTCCACCGTGGCCTGCTATTCCGACCTGCTGTTCGAGTCGCTCGGCTCGCCCCTGCTCTATCCGGCCAGCGTGCAGGAGATCCTCGACTTCGGCCTGCATGGCATCGCCATGAGCCGCTTTTCCAGTGCGATGGTCGGCATGAAGCTGGTCGGCGAGATCGTGGAGAGCGCGGGCACAGTCCAGCTGCACACCGATCAGCCGAAGATCGTGCAGCCCGAATTCAACTTTCCTCCTGGCGGGCTGGCCATCCGTCCGATGGACATGCAGCTCATTCCGGTAGAAGAGCGCGTGTTTCATCAGCGCCTGTATGCCGCGCTGGCGTACGCGCGCGCCAATGGGCTGAATCGCATCGTGCTTCATCCTGCACAGGCCCGCATCGGCATCGTGTCGGCAGGCAAGGCCTGGCAGGATGTGCGCAAGGCCCTGTTCGATCTGGGCATTGATGATTCGCAGGCACAGGCCCTGGGTATCCGCACACTCAAGATCGGCATGGTGTGGCCGCTGGAGCCTGAGATCGTGCGCGAATTTGCGCAGGGCCTCGAGACCCTGATCGTGGTCGAAGAAAAGCGTCCGCTGCTCGAGGAGCAGGTGCGCTCCATCCTCTATGGAACACCCGCTGCGCCCCGCATCATCGGCAAGGTGAGCGAGGGCTATGTCTACGACGCTCAGCCGCGCTGGCAGTTCCCGAACTTTGGCGAAACGCGCCCGGCGATGATCTCGACGCTGCTCGCGCGTCTGCTCGCGCAGCATCATCCACAGTTCGAGCAATGGGCCCCGCCCTGCACCGCGCCTGCTGCAAGCGCAGCCATTCCGCGCACGCCGAGCTATTGCTCGGGCTGCCCGCACAATCGCTCCACGCGCCTGCCCGATGGCAGCCGCGCCATGGCGGGCATCGGCTGCCATGGCATGGCCGTATATCTGTCGCCCGACACCACCAAGACCATCTCGCAAATGGGCGGCGAAGGCATGCATTGGCTGGGCCAGCAGCCCTTCACCGACGAAAAGCATGTCTTCGCCAATCTCGGCGATGGCACCTACGCGCACTCGGGCTCGCTGGCCATCCGCCAGGCCGTGGCCGCAAATGTGCCCATCACCTTCAAGCTGCTGGCCAATGGCTTTGTGTCCATGACCGGAGGCCAACCCATTGCAGGCGGTCAGACGGTGCCACAGATGGTGGATGCCCTGCGTGCCGATGGGGTGCAGAAGATCGTCGTGGTGACCGATGACCTCGAGAAGTACGCCAATGCGCGCTTTCCGGCCGAGGTGCCACTGAAGCACCGCAGCGAACTCGATGCCGTGCAGCGCGAGTTGCGTGACTATCCGGGCGTGTCGGTTCTGGTCTATGAGCAGCCTTGCGCCACCGAACGCAGACGGCTGCGCAAGCAGGGCCAGTGGGAGGATCCGGCCAAACGCAGCTTCATCAACAGTGCCGTCTGCGAAGGCTGCGGCGACTGCGGCAAGGTCTCCACCTGTCTGTCCATTGAGCCGGTCGAGACCGAGTTTGGCCGCAAGCGGCGCATCAATCAGTCCTCCTGCAACAAGGACTTCACCTGCACCGAAGGCTTTTGCCCGAGCTTCGTGACCGTACACGGCGGTCGCCTGCGTAAACCTGATCAGCCGGCACGCGAACCTCTCCAGCCCTTTGAAGTGCCGCAGGCCCCGGTGCCCATGCTTGAAGGTCGCAACACGCCCTTCAATGTGCTGGTGGGCGGCATCGGCGGGACCGGCGTCATCACCATCGGGCAGGTGCTCGGAGTCGCGGCGCACATCGATGGCTGCCATGTGACCTCGCTCGACATGATGGGCATGGCCCAGAAGTACGGGGCCGTGTTCTCGCATCTGCACTTTGCGGCCGATCAGGCGCAGCTCACTTCGCCGCGCATCACCGCCGGCGAAACCGACACCCTGATCGGCTGCGATCTGATCGTGGCCTCGGGCGATGAGCCGGTGGCCTCGCTGTTGCCCGGGCGTAGTCAGGCCGTGGTCTGTGCCGACCTCATCGCCACCGCCGAATTCGCGCGCAATGCCGACTGGACCGCCCAGCCCGAGGGGCTGCTCGAGCGCATCCGCGCAGGCACCGGGTCCTCCGCCCTCACCACGGTCGATGGACAGCGACTTGCCGTAGCGCTCCTCGGCGACGCCATCGCAGCCAACATGATGATGGTCGGACTGGCCTGGCAGAAGGGCCTGATCCCGTTGTCGCGCTCGGCCATCGAGAGGGCCATTGAGCTCAATGGCGTGTCTGTTGAGATGAACCGCAAGGCCTTCGCCTGGGGCTGCTGCATCGCCAGCGACCCGGATCGTGTCGAGCGGATGATTGCAGGCGGTTCATTGCAGAGTGCAGGCAGCTCAGCCCAGACCCAGGCGGCAAACGGGGCGCAGGTGATTCAGTTCCATCGCCGCGCGGCACCGGCCACGCTGGACGAAACGATCGAACGTCGCGTGGCCGAACTCACCGACTATGGCGATGCGGCCCTGGTGGCTCGCTACCGCGATCTGGTCGAGGCGGTTCGTGGTGTCGACACAGGGCCAGGACATCGACAGGCGCTCACCATGGCCGTGGCCAGGCAGTGGTTCCGGCTTCTGGCCGTGAAGGACGAGTGGGAAGTGGCACGGCTTTACACCAGCGAAGCCTTTCGCAAGGAGCTCGAGAAGACCTTCGAAGGGGACTACACCCTGCATTTTCATGTGGGTGCATGGCCCTTTGCGCGCACCGACCAGCTCACAGGCAAACCCATCAAGCGCGAAGTGGGGCCCTGGTTGATGCGCGTGTTCAAGATCATGGCCCGACTGCGTGGTCTTCGAGGCGGCCTGCTCGACCCCTTCCGCAACAGCGAAGAGCGCCGGCTTGATCGTCGACTTGCTCAGCAATACGAAGCAGACATTCGTGAACTGATCGGCGCTTTGAACGAAGCCAACTACGACACCGCCCTGGCCATTGCCAACCTGCCCGAAAAAATCCGCGGATTCGGCCATGTGCGACAGGCCGGTGCCGACAGCGTCGCTGCCACCCGCGAGCAGTTGCTGCAGGTCTTTTCGAATCCGGTCCTGGAGCGTGCCCGCCGGGCCTGACAAGCAATCCACTTCCATGACGCAGATCTTTCATCGTCAGTTCCGGCCCGACTGGCCCGTGGCGGTCAGTGCCCAGGGCATCACCATCACCGACGCGCAGGGGCGCAACTACCTCGATGCCAGCGGCGGGGCGGCCGTGTCCTGCCTGGGCCATGGTCATCCTGCAGTACAGGCGGCCATGCATGCGCAGATCGACCGGCTCGCCTATACCCACACCAGCTTTTTCACGACCGAGGTGGCCGAGCAGCTTGCGGACCAGCTCGTACGCACCGCGCCCGCCGGCATCAGCCATGCCTATTTCGTCTCGGGCGGCTCCGAGGCCGTGGAGGCCGCGCTCAAGATGGCGCGCCAGTACTTCATCGAGCGGGGCGAGCCCCAGCGCACGCGTTTCATTGCGCGCCGGCAGAGCTATCACGGCAACACGCTCGGTGCGCTTGCAGTCGGTGGCAACGAGGCCCGTCGCCAGCTCTTTGCGCCCCTGCTGATCGAGGTCGATCATGTCTCGGCCTGCTACGAGTATCGGGGCCTGCAGCCCGGCGAAACGCCGCAGGCCTATGGGGCGCGTCTGGTGGCTGAGCTGGCCGAGACCATCGAACGCATCGGCGGCGACCACGTGATCGCCT
>JBMSOD010000243.1:0-4201 GCA_049422085.1 Burkholderiaceae bacterium | reverse complement strand
TCATGCACAACACGCCCATTCACCACCGTGAGTTCAGACTGCAGGGTGGCCAGCGCATCCCAGTCGCAGGACATTGGGTCCTGGGGCAAGACCACCAGATCGGCGTCGTTCCCTGCTTTCAGTGGGCCGCGATGCGACTCAGTCCAGCTCAGCCGATGGCCCGCCACCGTCGCCAGGCGCAGGGCCTCTTCACGGGTGAGTTGGCTATCGCCCAGCGTGACCCCTGACTCCCCATCGCGACGCGCCCGTGCCTGCCACAGCGCAAAGAGCATGGAATGCGGCACACCATCGGTGGACAGGGCCACCGGAACCCCTGCATCCAGCAGGGCCCGGATCGGGGTGCCCGCAGCGCCCAGCGCAAGCAGGCCGAAGCGGTCAGCCGCATGCTGCATGAAGCCCGGCGTCACGGTCGCGATCAAACCAAGCTTTCGCATGCGTTCGAGCTGACTCTCGCTCGCCTGCGTGACATGCACGGCCACCCAGCGCAGCTCGCGCAGCGGCACGACCGCGTCGATTGCCTCGAGACACTGCAGCACCCGCTCCAGTTCGTAGCAGACCAGGATGCTGACCCTTAGCCCGAGCCTCGCGGCCGTCGTTCCGAGGCGGATCAGGCGATCGCTGGAGAGCGCCTGCGCAAAATGCCCGGCCCAATGTTCATAGGGATAGGCGCATCCCAGAATCCGCGCCACCGCGGGATCGGCCACATCCAGGCACAGGCCCTCTTCGGTGAACAGCCCGCTGCGTCGCCCCTGCCCCGCCAGCCGTGGGGCCCAGGTCTGCATCTGCGCCTCCAGCGACGCATCATCGAACGATGCGCTGGGCAGAAGCGAGGCACCGCGCGCATCAGCACCATCTCGAGCGTGGGGGCTCGGTTGCGCTCCAAAACGACGCCTGTTGGGTCGCCCCTCGTATCGCGCACGATCTCGATGCGATAGGGATTGGGTGTATCGGCCCGCACGCCGCACAGATTCAGCGCCCGGGTGTTGGCCACGGCAGGCAGGGGCAGACGGGTCCACCAGCCCCAGGGTGAGCGAATGAAGACCGGATGCTCGGGCGCAGCGCGGTCCAGATCATGCCGATCGGGGAAACGCCCCTCGGCCACCTGATCCGGACGACTCCAGTAGCCATCGGGCGGAGCCCCCATGGGCTGGGTCACAATCCACTGGCCCGGCGGTGTACGGGCTGCAGCCTCGGCGACCGTTTGCACGATGTCCGCCACCGACTCGCAATGGGCAATCGGCAGCCCCACCCGGTCCCGCAAACCCAGTCGATCGAGATGGGGATGCGCATCAAAGAGCCCTGGAATCACCGTCCGACCGGCCAGGTCGATCATTCGGGTGCCCGGGCCGCCCAGGGCACGCAGGTCTGCAGACCTGCCGGTTGCAACGATCCTGCCCGCGGCGATGGCAACCGCCTCGGCCTGCGAGGAATGCCCATCAAGCGTATGGACCTGGCCTGAGTGCAGCAGCAGGTCGACAGGCGCAGCAGTCGGGTCAGGCATCAGGGCATCCGGGCACGAGGGCCCTCCGGTACAAAGGCTGTGCTGAACGACACAGGACCGTTCGGAACAGGAGTTTGGAACATTCTAGCCAGCCACCGGCCACCTCTGTGTCAGGATGCCTGCATGAACACATCCTTTCATCGCATTGGCTTCATTGGCCTGGGTGTCATGGGCGAACCCATCTGCAGCAATCTCGCCCGCAAATCCGGCCTGTCGGTCATGGCCTATGACCTTGACCCTGCCCCTGCACAGCGCCTGTCAGCAGAAGGTGTCCAGCCCGCCTCCGGCCTGCCCGAGCTGCTGGCCCAGTGCGATCTGGTCTTTCTCTCCCTGCCCTCGGGCGAGGTGGTCGACCAGCTCGCGCGCCAGCCGCAGGGGCTGCTCGCCCTGATGCGTGCAGGCCAGGTGATCGTGGATACCGGAACGACCAGCGTTCAGACCACCCGAGCCCTTGCCGCAGCATGCGCCGATCGACAGGCGCAGTGGGTCGATGCCCCGGTGGCCCGCACGCGGGCCGCGGCCATTGCCGGCACGCTCTCGGTCATGGTGGGCGCGCCCCAGGCACTCTACGACCAGCTTCATCCTTTCCTGGCCACCTTCGCCGAAGAAATCACCCGCTGCGGCGAGAGCGGCGCGGGTCAGGTCGTGAAGATCCTGAACAACATGGTGCTGTTCGAAACCGTGATGGCCCTGGGCGAAGCGCGGACCATGGCCGAAAGGGCGGGCGTGGATCCGGCTCTGCTCTTTGACACCCTCACCAAGGGCTCAGCAGACAGTTTTGCCCTGCGCAGTCATGGCATGAAGGCCATCCTGCCTGGCGAATTTCCAGAGCGCGCCTTCTCGGTGCGCTATGCCCTCAAGGACCTGCGCTACGCCCTCGAAATGGCCGAGCAGTCGGACGTGGACGCTCGTGGCGCGCGCACTGTTCAGGGCTGGTTTGATGCGGCGATCGCGGCCGGACTGGGTGATCGCTATCACCCGGTCATCAGCACCCTGATGGGATCGGGACAGGGCAAGGCCGACCGATGAGCCTGCCGGCCTCAGCAGCGCCTCGCCTGGACCTTCACGCTGCTAATCGCAAAGGCATCCTCTGGATGGTGATCGCAATGACCGCCTTCATGGGCAATGACGCCATGATCAAGGCGCTTGGCGAGCGACTGCCCGCGGCACAGATGATCGTGGTGCGAGGCGTCATGGCGATCAGCATCATCACGCTGGTGGCCTGGCGCATGGGTGCCCTGCCCCGCATCCGGGATACCCTGGGCGGCTGGGTCCTGGCGCGGGGGGCCTGTGAGGGGCTCGGCACCTTCATCTATCTGGCCGCGCTCTTCAACCTGCCGCTGGCCAATGTCACAGCCATCAACCTCTCCTCACCGCTCATCCTGGCGGTGCTGGCCATGATTTTTCTGGGTGAGCGAGTCACCCCAAAACGCTGGCTGATCATTGCGGTTGGATTCACTGGCGTGCTCCTGGTCATCCAGCCCAGACTGGATGGTCTGAATGCCTATGCCTGGATGACGCTGGTCGCCACCCTGATCTACGCGTTTCGGGATCTGCTCACGCGCAAGGTGCGCCACGACATTCCCTCCATCCTGATGACCCTCACCACTGCCAGTGTGGTCTGGCTGATGGCGGCAGGCGTGCTGGCCGTACAGGGCTGGGTACCCATGCAATGGAAGGATGTCGGTCTGCTCGGCATCGCCTCGGTCTTTCTGTCGCTGGGCTATTACGCCATCGTGGTCGCCCTGCGTCAGGGCGAGATGGCCGTCATCGCGCCCTTCCGATATGTAGGCCTGCTCTGGGCGGTGCTGTTGGGCTGGATCGTCTGGGGAGATCTGCCCAACCCGCTTGGCTGGGCAGGCATCACCCTGCTGATCGCAGCAGGTCTGGCCATGATCCGGACCCAGCATGCGCGCAAGCCCTGATTCGAAACAGGAACGCCCCGATCATTCCTGCGCTTGACTGAACGCGAACCAGGCAGCCAGTTCAGTGCCAAGCCGCCTGGGTTCATTCCAATCCGTAGATTTCCTGACCCAGCGGTAGGGTATCGTTCGACTATCCTTGAATGATGGCGGTAGAAACAAATGCCGTCACCTCACGCGAGACACCGGAGACCTTGATGACCGCAGCCGCTACCCAGGCAAACGACGCCACTGAACTCGATTTTGACCCGGCCGCGCTGCGTCGCAAATACGACCTTGAGCGAGACAAGCGGCTGCGCGTCGAAGGGAACGACCAGTATGTCGAAACCAAGGACGATTACGCCCACTTCCAGGACGACCCCTGGGCTGACCCCAACTTCACACGCGCCCCGATCGCGCGAGAGGTTCAGGTGGTGGTGGTCGGCGGCGGCTTCGGCGGGCTGCTGTCCGGCGCGCGCCTGCGTGAGCAGGGCTTCGAGGACATCTGCATCATCGAAAAGGCGGGCGATTTTGGCGGCACCTGGTACTGGAACCGCTACCCGGGTGCGGCCTGCGACACCGAAAGCTACATCTACCTGCCGCTGCTTGAAGAAACCGGCTACATGCCGGTCTCCAAGTACGCCCGTGCCCCGGAGATTGCCGAACACTCACGCCGCATCGGCAAGCACTTTGATCTCTACAAGTCGGCCCTCTTCCAGACCGTGATCACGGGTATGCGCTGGCAGGAAGAATCCCAGCGCTGGGAAGTCCGCACCAACCGCAAGGATGTGCTCACCGC
>JBMSOD010000242.1:0-4214 GCA_049422085.1 Burkholderiaceae bacterium | reverse complement strand
CAGTGGGGCCGCAAGGGCGTCCTTCAAGCCGCATCGTGCTGATCAAGGGCTACGACTCGCGTGGCCTGGTCTGGTTTACCAATTACGACAGCCGCAAGGGCCTGGAGCTCGCAAGCCATCCTTTCGCTGCCCTGCAGTTTCACTGGGTCAGTCTCGAACGGGTGGTGCGTATCGAAGGCCGGGTCGAAAAAGTCAGCGATGCCGAGTCGGACGAATACTTCCAGTCCAGACCACTGGGCTCCCGCATAGGGGCCTGGGCATCGCCGCAGAGCACCGAGATCGCGTCGCGCGCCGTGCTGGTGGCGCGTGCTGCCGAATATGGTCTGAAATTCGGCATGAGCCCGCCGCGCCCTGCGCACTGGGGCGGCTACCGGCTGGTGCCTGACTACTTTGAGTTCTGGCAGGGGCGGCCTTCTCGACTGCATGACCGGCTGAGTTATCGCCTGCAGGGCGACGGCCAGTGGGTTCGCAGCCGCCTGGCACCCTGAGGAAGTCTGCTGATCGCGTTCTCCAGCCCTAGGCACCTCGAGCCTTGAGCGGAGACCGACGACACACCGGTCATTTGCCGAGCGCCTCGCGCTCCATCTCGAGAAAGACGTTGTAGGCGTTGGCCCGGTTTGCCGCCTGAAAAGCCGGCTTGTCGGCGAAGCGGGACCAGTCGGTCGTGCGGTAGGCCTCGTCAAAGGTTTCCATATCCGCGACGGCCTTGCCCATCCGCTCCCGCAAAAAACGCAGATAGTCGCGGGTGAGACCAAGGTCACGCGCAGGCTGGACCGACGGCTCGCCATGCCCTCCCACCAGCACCCGGATCGGGAAGCGGGACAACTGATCGATTGCCTCGAGCCAGCCTCGGGTCTTCGCATCGCCTACAAACGGGATGCGCGCGCCAAACATGAGGTCGCCTGCGAGCATGACACCCTCGGACTCCACCCAGAGCATGAGGTCCTCGCTGGTATGAGCGGGCCCGGCTGGCAGCAGGGAAAACCGCATGCCGCCGAGTTCGAACCGGGTTTCGGTGTCGATCCAGCGGTCGGCCGGCACAAGCCGCGCAGAGGCATTGACCCAGGGCGCCAGTGATCCACGACGCTCGGCCAGACGCGCGGCAGGCGCATCGCTCGCAAGGTAGGCCTGACCGGCACGATGGGCCCAGAGGGTGGCTCCTGCTGCCTTGAAGGCCTGCAGTCCGTAGAAGTGATCCGCATGCCAGTGGCTGATGATCACATGGCGAATCGGCAGTGGGGTGATGTGCCGGATCTGCCTGAGCAGCTCATGGCCCAGGGGCGGCGTGCCAAGCGCGTCGAACACCACAACACCTGCCGGTGTGACCACGAAGGCGGCGTTGCTGTTGTAACCCTGATTGTCCAGCGAGACCGGACCGAGGTCGCCGCGAACCATCCAGACCCGCGGCGAGACCTGAATGGGGCGGACATCCACCGTGATGGGCGCTGTGCCCCGGATGCCGGACTGTTCCAGAGTGGGCGTATCCGACTGCATCTGCGCGCGCGTCGATACCGGATCAATCGGTACCGAGCAGGCGCCGAGCAGTACAGCGCTGACGATCATCAGTCCCGCGAATCGGGAGCGGGCTTTCATCCGAGTTCGAGGAGGTCAATGATGGCGTTGATACCCGCCTTGGCGCAGGCATCATCCATGTCGCCGTTCGGCGCGCCAGACACCCCGATGGCTCCGACAATACTTCCGGCAGCCTGAAGCAGCAGACCGCCGCCAATCACTGCCACCTGAGGCAGGGTGCGGATGCCGTGACTGGCCGTGGCCGGGGCGGTCTGCGAAACGAGTTCGGTGGTGCTGCTCTTGAAGCTGATCGCCGTCCAGGCCTTGCGGGTGGCCGTATCGGGGGTATGCATCCCGGCCAGTGGATCTCGCAGCAGCGCCAGGGGCACGCCAAACCGGTCGGTAACCGCGACGCTCACGGTTGCCCCGCGCTTGCGACAGTCAGCAAGGGCGGCCTGCGCCGCCAGCTGCGCCGCCTCGAGACTGACCGAGGTGAATCGCACCGTCGCCTTGACTTCGGCGGGTTTGCCCTGAGCGAAGACAGGATGCACTGCAAGCGCCCCGCACGCGCCGAGGACCAGGCCCACAACGCCACGCGCGACTGCCAAACCTGATTTGCCGGAAATGAAGCGATGAATCATGTCGATTACCCCTTGAGCCTCGTGAGGTCTGAATGCACGGATCAGATCAGGCCAGGATTGCCCTGCACGCCAATCAGCCGAGGCTGCTCTGGCGCTTTCGCAGCGATGCGCTTCTTGCTCTTCATCCAGGTTTCAACCACATCCCAAACGGGCTCCCCGCGGGCGCCTTCAGCCACCGGGGCCCACCCAGCCACCTTGTAGCGTTTGTCGGCCTGCAGAGGCTCGCCCTTGATGCGCATGTCCTGAATGCGCCCTCCCATGCGCGCCGCAGGCTCGCAGGCATAGCTCATCCCGCCCACCCGAACCATGTCCCCCCCCTGCTGATAGTAGGGATCGGGATTGAACAGGTTGTCACAGACATCCTCGAGGATTTCCTTGATCTGAGTTCCGGTGAACTCGTTGACCGTGACCTGCGGATAGGTGATGGCGGTCTGATCCATGAGGTGCTCCCTTGTGATCGACTCACCGGGCAGCAGACTCGTTCCCCATCGAAATCCGGGCGAAAAGGCGATATCGGCACCCTTGACTTCTCGCAGCGCGTCGAGGATGAGCTGATCGAAGCTGC
This sequence comes from Burkholderiaceae bacterium, assembly GCA_049422085.1. Classification (GTDB taxonomy): domain Bacteria; phylum Pseudomonadota; class Gammaproteobacteria; order Burkholderiales; family Burkholderiaceae_E; genus UBA4615. The sequence continues at coordinate 1,496 of JBMSOD010000242.1, read as the reverse complement.
CATTGAAGTTGCCGCGTCGATAGAGCAGGCCATCGGTGACGGCCAGGGTCTCGGACAACCTGGCCTCATGCGGGGCCCTGATCCGCTCGATGAGGGACTGCATGCCTGCATCGGCAGGGAGCAGATTGGCAAAGACAGGTAGCAGGCGATATCGGAAATCGCTCACCTTCCCGCCGCGCACATCAAAATCCAGCACGCCCAGAAACTTGCTGTTCGAGCCGGCATTGGTCACCAGCGTGACGCCGCCTGCGTTCTTGACAGGGATGGGTTGCGGCACGCCGTCATGGGTGTGCCCTCCCAGAATGGCGTCGATGCCGCGCACGCGCGAGGCCATCTTGAGATCGACATCCATGCCGTTGTGCGACAGCACCACCACCACCTGAGCGCCTTTGCCGCGTGCTTCGTCCACCATTTTCTGCAGGCGGTCGTCCTGGATGCCGAAACTCCAGTCGGGCACCATCCAGCGCGGATTGGCAATCGGTGTGTAGGGAAAGGCCTGGCCGATGATGGCCACCGGCACCCCATTGATGTTGCGTAGGGTGTAGGGCTCGAAGACCGGATCCTCGAAGTCGGTGGTCTTCACGTTCTGGGCAACGAAGGCCACCTTGCCCTTGAAGTCCTTTTCGATGATCTGCTTGACGCGATCTGCACCCAGGGTGAATTCCCAGTGCGCGGTCATCACGTCAACCCCTAGAGCGAGACAGGCATCGACCATGTCCTGACCCTTGGTCCAGAGCGCCGTGGCTGAGCCCTGCCAGGTATCGCCCCCATCGAGCAGCAGCGCGCCCGGGCGGGAGGCCTTCAGGCGCTTGACCAGCGTGGCCAGATGAGCAAAGCCGCCCACCTTGCCAAAGGTTCGACTGGCCTGTTCGAAGTTCAGGGCGGTGAAGGCATGGGCCTGCGCCGAGCCGGGCGCCACTCCGAAGGCCTTGAGCAGATGCTCACCCACCAGATGGGGCGCCTTGCCCTGCGCCGCTCCGATGCCCAGGTTGACGCTGGGCTCCCTGAACCAGATCGGCTTGAGCTGGGCATGACAGTCGGTGAAGTGCAACAGGCTGACATTGCCGAAGCGGGGCAGGTCATACGCCGCATCTGCAGCGGACTGAGCATGCGCGATCCGCTCAAGCGGAAGGCCAGCCGCTGCACCGATGGCCAGCAGATTCAGAAAGGAACGTCGATCCATCATTGATCCAGGCTCATCAGTGCATCAGCGATTCACCGGCGAGGCCGGATCAAGCAGCAGGGCCATCACATGGCGGATCTGGGCTTCATTGAGGATGCCCGCATCGCCAAAGCGCGGCATGTTCGTGCAGGCATTGAAGGCGTGGGAGTTCCAGATCTTGCCCCAGGTGTACTTGAGAATCGGTTCGGACTCTCCCCTGAGCTTTCCGTACTGGTACAGACTCGGTCCGATCGTGCCGTAGGAAACCTCCTCCTTGCTCAGCTGATGGCAGGCATAACAATTTCCGCCAGCCACCGTATTGGGTGCATCGGAG